>JAFRSR010000316.1 GCA_017427485.1 Kiritimatiellia bacterium | reverse complement strand
GCTATGGATTCCTCATTGCCATCGGGTTTGGCGGCGCCGTGGCGGCTCTAATGGGCGCTATAGCGACGAACGGCGCGGGTTCCCAGTCGCAAGGGCTGTGCATTCTCGGCGTGGTCGTCGGGGTGGTCCTTGGCGTCGCCGCGGTTTTCCTCTTCAATGCGGCGTCCGAGCTGCTGGACAGCCTCCAGTCCCGACGCGCCGCCAGGGAGTCCGCCGCGTGGAGGCAGATGGAGCCGCTGAACCGGCTCTATACGTGGGACATGACGGTCAAGCTCATCGAGGCCACCGTGCCGAGGCTGGAGTTCGACCCGTATTTTTCGGACGACCGATTGGCGACGCTCCGAAGGCAGTATGGCTGGAACGACTCCTTCAATGCCGGTAAGTCCATCATCTTCGCTCAGTCTGGCGTCATAAACGGAAATCCGTTCGTGTTCGGGCATTACCTCGACATGGAGTGGGGGGAAAAGACGTACGAAGGCACGTTGGACATCTCGTGGACGGAGTTGGAGGAGGACGAGAACGGCGAGGAGCGCGAGGTGGTCAGGTACGAAACCCTCTACGCCCACGTGACCAAGCCGATTCCCGTCTACAGCGAGAAGAAACTTCTCATATACGGCAACGACGCCGCGCCGAACCTGTCGTTCTCCCGCGAGCCGTCCGGGCTGACCGGGAAGGACGGCGAGTTCTGGAGCGGGATACGCAAGAAGTGGCGTCTGAGCCGTCTGAAGGCGTATTCGCGCAACCTAGATGACGACTCCGACTTCACGCTGATGAGCAACCATGAGTTCGAGACGTGGTTTCACGCGAAAGAACGCGACAACGAGGTCGAGTTCAGGCTGCTGTTCACACCTGTTGCACAGACGCAGATGCTGAATCTGATGAAGGACGCAACGGTTGGTTACGGGGACGACTTCACATTCGTCAAGCGCCGGAAGGTCAACATGCTTCAGTCGTGGCACCTCGATGAGGCAACCATCGACACCGATCCATCGCGATTCCACGGCTGGGACTACGACGCGGCGTTCGCCGCCTTCGTCAAGTTCAACGAGCGGTACTTCAAGGACGCGTACTTCTCCCTTGCTCCGCTTCTCGCGATTCCCCTCTACCAGCAGATGCGGACGCACGAGGAGATCTGGAAGGGGGTTTTCGGGGACAAGTATGTATTGCGTCAAGGGGGAAAGTGAAAAAACTTTGCATGGAAGTGAACGCGGGCACTAGCGCGGATGTATCCATCCGCGCTCTGCGGGGTTCAGGGGGACTCAAGTCCCCCTGATGGGGGCTGGGGCAAAGCCCCAGTGTTGCCATGGAATCTGGCGCGCGCCGACGACGGGCGGAACCGTGCGCGCGCCGCTCGTTGCATCAGTTCGACTCGGTTTCCTGAGATGCCGCGCCGCATGATGCGGCAGACTCCGGCAACGAGCCGTATACGAGCTTCGCCTGGGCGTCCGCGAACTGCTCGCGCGTGCCGTGTCCGAGTTCGTGCATCCGCCCGGCGCCGATCTTCTGGTGGAGCGCGCGCATCTTGCGCTTGAACAGCTCCTCGTTGTCGCGGTTCGGCGTCGGGTCGCCGCGCATGATGTGGAAGGCGTAGAGGACCAGCTTGTGCCCCAGCGCGCACACGACCTTGTTCCTGTGCTTGCCCCTGTTGATCATCGCCCATCCGCGCCTGCCCAGCTTCGAGTCCGCGCACGACGTCAGCACCGCCTGCCCCGCCTCGGTGAAGAAGTGCTTCACGTCGTCGCGCCCCTCTCCGTCCAGGGGCTTCCCCGTTCCGCCGCGCCGCCTCGCCTTCTCCTCCTCCCCGCCGCTGGTGTCGAGGACCGGGGCGAAGCCGCAGTAGGCCGCGAGCTTCGACGCCTCCGGGAACCGCCGGACGTCCTCCACCGCCGCCGAGATGGCGAACGCGCCCTTGTAGTTCACGCCCTGGAGCTGCATGAGCCGCAGCATGCCGGGCTTGGAGAGCACGGTCTCCGCCATCCTGCGGGAAAGCGCCTCCTTGCGTCCGAGGAGCCGCCCGTAGTCTTCGAGCAGCATCTCGAGCTGTTCTCTGGCAAACCCTCCGATGCAGGCGCCCTCTGTCGTCTCGCGCAGGGCCTCGACCTTCGCCGAGGCGCTCCTGACCGGAAGCGCGCATCCCTTCCGGCTGCAGATGCTCCACATCCTGTTCGACGTGCGTGTCAGTTCCTTCACCGTGTCCCGGTACGCGAACATGACGTCCCTGTATTCCGAATACTCGTCCGACGGGGTCCACACGAAGTCCCTGACGTCGCCCTTGATGTATGCGAGCGCCAGGTTCCTGGCGTCCTGGATGTCGCAGACCTTGCGCCTGCGCTCCTTGTCGGCTATGGTGTCCGAGCGGACGACTTCCGCCCGGAAGCCCGCCTCGTTCAGCCTGCGCTTGAGGATCGCCGAGTTCGTCGACGCCTCTATCACCGTGATCGAGTCGAGGTCGACGTGCCGCTCGTACGTCTTGACCATCGCGTCGACGTCAACGCACTTGATCTCCCTGTGGAGGCATGCGTTGAACCTGTCCGACCAGTCCCACACCGAGACCGCCAGCTTG
>JAFRSR010000315.1 GCA_017427485.1 Kiritimatiellia bacterium | reverse complement strand
GTGTCGCGCCGGCACGGCTCGGCGATCACGTTCGCGCGCGGCAGCTCGGGCAGTTCCCGCTGCGTCGCCTTCACGAGAGAGGCGGCCGTGACCACGAGGATGCGCTCGCTCGGCACGAGCCCCCGCACGCGATCCACGGCCTGGCGGATGAGGGACTTCCCGCCGAACACGCTGAGAAACTGCTTGGGACGGTCGGATGTGGAGAGCGGCCAGAAGCGCTCGCCGCTTCCGCCCGAGAGAATCACCGCGTAAAAATCTGTCTTATTCATGGCATTATCCTATCACACCCCTGTCGGTGCGTCAAGGCTGGGCGTCCGGCGCGTGCGCAAAAGGAAGGCGAGGACGCCGAACACGAGCGCGGAGGACGCCGTCGTGACCGCGGCCTTCGTCCACCAGCCGTAGATCCACGCGCCGACCGCGTACATGAACGCGAAGATCGCGACCGAGGCGAGGAACATGCAGAGGACGCCGAGCCCCACGTCGCGGCCGCGCGCGCGCACCGTGTCGCGGAACCGCTTGAGCGTCGCGGCGTCCGCCGGCGCCGTGAGGAACGTGACCGCGAGCCACGAGACGGTAGTGACGCCGATCACGACGAGGAGCTGCACCCAGTCCGCGAGCGGCACGCCGCCGCAGGCGGGCCACACGAAGAGGAGGAACGCCGCCGCGAGGAACGACGAGACCATCCCCGCCACCTCGCTCCACGCGTTGATGCGCATCCAGAACCAGCGGAGGAGGAAGATCGGGCCCGTCCCCGCGCCGATGAGCATCGTGAGGTCCATCGCCACGCGCGCCGACTGCATGAACGGCGCGAGCGCGCACGCGGTGACGATCAGCACCACGCTCGCCGCGCGACCCGCGAACACGAGCTCGCGCTCGCCGGCCTGCGGACGCACGAAGCGGCGGTAGAAGTCGTTCACGATGTAGCTCGCGCCCATGTTGATGTGCGCCGCGAGCGTGGAGAAGAGCGCGCCCATGAGCGAGGCGACCGTGAGGCCGTACCAGCCGGACGGGATCACGGTCATCATCGCGGGATAGGCCATGTCGTGGCCCACGAGCTTCGGGTCCACCTTCGGGAAGGCGCTCTGGATGTCCGCGAGCTGCGGGAACACGATGATCGAGGCGAGGCCCACGATGAACCACGGCCACGGACGCAGCGCGTAGTTCATCACGTTGAAGAAGAGCGCCGCGCCCACGGCGTGGTCCTCGTTCTTCGCCGAGAGCATCCGCTGCACGATGTAGCCGCCGCCGCCCGGCTCGCTGCCCGGCCACCACACGTTCCACCACTGCACGGCGAGCGGAATGATGAAGATCATGATGAGGAGGTCCGCGTCCGCATGCGCGAAGTCCGGGAAGAAGTTCAGCTTCGGCGTCACGGCGGCGTGCGAGACGAGCGCGTGGAGCCCGCCCACGTGGCCGAGGGCGAACACCATCGACACGACCGCGCCGACCATCACGAGCGCGAAGAGGAAGAGGTCCGTGTACACCATCCCGCGCAGGCCGCCGAACGCGGCGTAGACGATGGCCGAGATCGTCGTGACCACGTAGATGAGCCAGGGATCGACGCCGAACACGATCACGCCGATCTTGACCGCGCCGAGCGTCACGAACGCCATCACGATGAGGTTGAACAGGACGCCGAGGTAGAGCCCGCGGAAACAGCGCAGGAACGCCGCCGGCTTCCCCGAATAGCGCAGCTCGTAGAACTCGATGTCCGTCGTCACGCCCGACCGGCGCCAGAGCTTTGCGTACACGAACACGGTGAGCATCCCCGTGAGGAGGAACGCCCACCACTTCCAGTTGCCGCTGATGCCGCCCTTGTCGCGGATCAGCTCCGTGAAGAGGTTCGCGCTGTTCGTGGAGGTCGTGGCGGCCACCATCGAGATGCCGAGCAGCCACCACGGCATCGACCGCCCCGAGAGGAAGAACTCCTTCGAGCTCGACGCGCCCTTCCGGCTCGCGAGCGTCGGAATAAGGATCAGCACGAAGAAGAACAGCCCGACCATCGCCCAGTCGAGGCCCACCATCGTCTTCGCAGCGGCGGCAAACAGCGTCATTTTCGTTTCCTTTCCTTACGATCCGAGAACGGCGGCGAGCGCCTGCGCGGTAACCCCGCGCAGGAGGAGTCGTTTCGTCTTCGACGTCTCCCCGCCCTTGAACACGACCGCGCCCTTCGGAATGCCGAAGGCGTCCGCAAGCGTCTCAATCAATTCCTTATTCGCCTTGCCGTCCACGGGCGCGCAGCGAATGCGCACCTTCACGGCGTCGCCGAGCAGGCCGTCAATCCCCGCCCGCGAACTGCGCGGCTGGGCCTTGACGTTGAGGATGATGCCTTCGGGTGTCTCTGTGTAGTGCATGGCGGGCTCAGGTTATGTAATTACGGCGGAACAGCGAGCCCCAGAGGGCGAGCTGCGTGCGGAAAGTGTCTCGAAGAGGACGGTAGTGCGACGCCGCGTTGCCGTCGAGGTAGATCGTGCGGATGGGCACCTCGCGCGGCGGCGCGGGATGGCGGCG
>JAFRSR010000314.1 GCA_017427485.1 Kiritimatiellia bacterium | reverse complement strand
GGCACCACCGGCATGGGCGCGGCGATCGCGTCCGCGCGCGCCGGCGCGCGCACCGCGCTCGTCCAGGACCGTCCCGTGCTCGGCGGCAATGCGAGCATGGAGCTCGGCGTGGGCATCCACGGCGCCTCGCACGCGCACCCGAACGCCCGCGAGAGCGGCCTCATCGAGGAGGCGAAGCTCATCCGCGCGGGGCGCAAGTGCCGCAACATGTCCGAAGCCTACCTCCTCCAGGCCCAGGGCGAGACCAACCTCACGCTGTTCCTGAACGAGCGCATGACGAGGGTGGAGCTCTCCGGGCGCGGACACATCTCGGCCGTCCTCGCGCAGAACACGCTCACCGGCGGCTGGACGCGCTGGCGCGCCGCGCAGTTCGTGGACTGCACGGGAGACGGCTGGCTCGGCTACTACGCGGGCGTGCCGTACCGCATGGGACGCGAGGGACAGTCCGCCTTCGGCGAGGAGGAGGCGCCCGAGCAGCCCGACGCCACCACGATGAGCGGCGTGATCCTCGGCAACGGCACCTGGTGCTTCGCGCGGCGCGAGACGGACCACGAGGTTCCGTACGAGACGCCCGTCTGGGCGCGCGTGCTGCCCGACGGCTGGACGCGCCGCCTCAAGCCCATCGCGCGCGGGCGCGGCGGCTTCACGGCCGCGTGGTGGATCGAGCACGCGGGCGACATCGACGACTTCGCCGACCCCGAACGCGCGCGCGACGAGCTCGTGAAGATCTCCCTCGCCTACTGGGGCTGGGGCAAGAACACGTGGGAACACCGCCACCTCCTGAAGAACCACGAGCTCACGTGGGTGCCGTTCCTCGACGCGCGCCGCGAGACGCTGCGCCTCGAAGGCGCCTACATCCTCACCGGCAACGACCAGAAGGCGGCGCGCGTGTTCCCCGACCGCATCTCCTACGGCGGCTGGCCGATGGACACGCACGACCCGCTCGGCATGATGAACCCGAACGGCAACGGCTACTGGAAGCACCACCCGCCGCTCCCGATCTACACGATCCCCTACCGCATCCTCTACAACCCCGACTTCGACAACCTCCTCTTCGCCGGACGCTGCGCCAGCGTCTCCCACATGGCGCTCGGCTCCGTGCGCGTGGAGGCGACGCTCGCCACGCTCGGGCAGGTCTGCGGCACGGCGGCCGCGATCTGCGCGCGCGAGGGTCTGTCCCCGAAGGCGCTTGGCGACACGCGGATGCCCGCCTTCCAGCAGCGCCTCCTGAAGGACGACCTCTACATCCCCGAGCTCGCCAACGCCGACCCCGCCGACCTCGCGCGCCGCGCAACCGTCACGGCCTCTTCCGCGCAGGACCGCCTCACCTTCGTCGGCTCCTCGACCGTGCGCTGGCACGGCGTGGGGCACAAGAACAAGCAGGTGCCCGGCCGGAAGGATCTCCTCTACGCCGAAGGCGCCGCGCCGCGCGCGGTCATCGACGGCGTTGCGCGCATCGTGGGCGACGCCGCCCACGCCTGGGTCTCGGACGCGCACGCGGACTTGCCCCAGACGCTCACGCTCACTTGGCCCAAACCCGTCACGGCCCGTGAAGTGCGCCTCACGTTCGACACCGACCTGATGCCCACCCAGCCCGATCCGTCCCTGCCGAAGTGCCTCGTGAAGGACTACGACGTGGAGGTCCTCGCGGGCGGGACGTGGACGAAGGTCGCGTCCGAAAACGGGAACTTCCTCCGCCACCGCGTGCACGCCTTCCCGCCGCGCGCGATCACGGCGCTGCGCCTCGTCTGCCGCGCCACCTGGGGCGATCCGTCCGCCCGCGTCTTTGAAGTCCGAGTCTACTAACCAAAAGGAACCAACGCCATGCGCCTGAAAGCAGTCCTATTCCTCTCATCCGCCGCCCTCGCCGCCGGCGCTGCCGAGTTCGTGGTCACGAACTTCACCGGCTCGCTCCACGACGCCGCAACCTACGAGAACGCGGCCGTGCCCGGCGCGGACGACGTGATCGCGTGGACCAACGCCGCCACGCATACGCTCGATTCGCCGCTCGCGATCAAGGGAATACGCGTGAACCTTGCAAAGGCCGCCGATCAGGTCAACATCAGCGGCGCGGCCCTGACGATCGGCGAGAGCGGCGTCGTGCATGAGAAGGGCACGCTCTCCCTCAAGGCGCCGGTCGTGCTCGCCACAAACCAGACGTGGAGCGTCCCTGTTTCCGGCAACAGCATGAATGTTGCCGATTTGTCGGGGCCGGACTGTGTGCTCACCACGACCGGCAGCGGCAACGTCCTCTACCTGGGGCCCGTAGACGTCCGCGAGATCTGCTGCTCCAACGCCCCCTCTTTCCTGCGCGTGGACGCGAGTCTCTCTGCCACCACGAGCGTCCGCACGTATCCGAACAAGACGCTCTACGAGGACATGTCGAAGGATTTCGACCTCCCCGACGTCCTGCCGCTTGCCGCCACGACGAACCTGAACGGCATCCTGATGCTGGGGCGCTACGCCTACAACCCGCAGAAGCTCGACGTGACCGTTACGCTCCAGCCGGGTGACCGGCTGGCGGACTCCGTGGAGGACACCGCCGACCGCCAAACGTCGCGCCTCGACTTCGGCGGCCACACGCTCGAGAACCGGGGCGGCGAGATCGACATGCGCTGGAGCTACGCCTACACGGGCGCGTACCGCCAGTATTCGGGCAACGCCGTCTTCTTCTACGACTTCAACGCCGGCATCCTGCCCGAGTCGTATCAGGCCAACGCCACCGTGAACGGACGCCCGTTCGAGTTCTACATGGGCGGCGGCACGTTCACCGCGCGCCGCATGGAAATCGGGTGCGCGACGGACTGGTCGCGCCCCACGCGCGCCGTCTTCGCCGGCGGCACGACGCGTCTCAGCAACGACACCCCGTACGCGGGCATGGCGGTCGCGCTCGCGAACGGGCCATCGGGCACGCGGGTCTACGGGGATCCGGACGCCCGCATCGAGGTGACGGGGGACGCCGTCGTGAACGCGCGCGGAATCTGGTTCGGGACGTTCGCGGACGCCGGCGCGGCGACCGCCCACGCCACCGTCACCAACGGCTACGGCGAATTGCTGCTCACCGGCGGCTCGCTCTACATCGGAAAGGCCGGCATACGGACCGCCCCCGCGCGCTGGATGCCGACGGCGGACGGCACGAACACGTGGGTGACGCTCCGCATGGCCGGCGGACGGCTCGGCGCCGCGCCCGTCACGGACGAAGCCGGCGGCATCTACGTGCCCATCACGCTCGACGGCACGAACAACACGTTCGCGTGCGAGAACGCGAATGGTACCGGACATACCCTGTACCTGTACGGCCCGTTCCTCGGAAACGGCGGTTTCACGAAGACGGGAGTTGGCGCCATGCGCGTCTACGGCGAGCACCTTGCTACAGGCAAGGTCACGATCGTGAACGGCACCTTGATGTACTATACCCCCGCCACCCTCGCGGAGGTCGTGCGGACGGAGGTGGAGGTGCCCGCCGCCACGTTCGGCTGGACGGCCGATTCGCTCGCGGGCGACGCGGGGACGGCGGTGGCTAGCTGGGCACCGACGAACAAGACGGCCACCGGATCCAACACCTTTGCCGTCAGCCCGCTGGCCTCCCTCGGCATCACGGCGCCGAAGATCTCCGCCGAGACGATGAACGGCCACCGCACGCTCGCGTTCAACGCAGCAGACGGATCGGGCCTTGGCATGGGCGGTTCGAGCGCCGCGACCCTGCTCGGTTCGCCCACGAGCATGACCTGGGCGTTCGTGTTCCGCACGCCCACCAACGCGCCCGTCTTCCACAACGGCGGCCGCAACTACGCGAACAACATCTCCGCGCTGTTCGGCCGCGCCTGGGCCGCGCCGCATCTCGCCGTCCTGCTGCGGACGGACGGCAGCGTGGGACTCGGCATCAAGAACGTGAACGAGATGACCACTCCCTTCGAAACCGTCTGGGCGCCGCAGCGCGACACGCGGTTCAACGACACGCATGTGCTCTTCGTCACATGGGACGGCGCGACGGACACCTACTCGGTCACGATGGACGGCTACACGCAGAGCAGCACGCTCCAGACGCCCCTGGGCGCGTTTGCCGACTCGGCCATCACGATCGGCCTGATCGATCACCACAGCCGCGACTACAAGAAATTCAGCGACTGCCACTTCACGGGCGAGATCGCGGAAATCCGCTACTACAAAAACGAGGCCCTCACCGTCGAACAGCGCGCGCAGATCGGACGCGAGCTCGCCGAACGCTACGGCGCGCCGACCTACGGCTATCTGACGGTCGAGGAGAAGACGAACGCCGTGGGACTCGGCGCGCGCGAATACGAGATCCGGAAGACGGCCAACGCCACTGGCGGACTCAAGGGCGACCACGAGCTCTACCTGGGCGAGGGCCAGCGCATTTGGGGCAGCGGCAACGTCAACTCCGGCCTCACCCTCCGCAGAGGCGCGATTCTCGACATGGCGCACCCCGGCGACGGCCTCACGTTCAACAACTCCACGACCTATCCGCCCAACACGCACGGCCTCACGCTCGACGGCGGCGCGATCGTGCGTTTCGCGTACCATGCGGACGGCGTGACCTCCGCGCCCACCCTGCCGACGCAGCTCACGCTGCGCGGCACGAACGTGATCCAGGTGCTGTCCTCGGACGACAAACCCGCCCCGCGCGGCGTGGTGTTCGAGGCGCGCGAGTCGATCTCGGTCGAAGAGGGTGCCGCCTTCACGCTGGAAGGCGTGGGCAACGCCACGCGCGTGGTGGTGGACCCGACCGCGAAGACAGTCCGCCTCGAGACGTCCGTCGGCACCACGATCATCTTCCGATAAGCACGCCCTGGAGACGCGCCGGGATCACGAGCGTGTCCCGCCAGACACCGCCTGGGAGGGCCGCGCGGCCGCCGACATTACCCATGCCGTTGGCGGCGGCACGTGTTTCAGCCTACTCCTTGAAGAGGTCGTCAAGGGTGATTTCTGACTGAATGGTTCCCCAGTATTTTGAGCGCTTCACGCCGTTGGCCGCAATGAGGGTGGTACGGCAGTTCTTTCGTCCGCCGGTCTCCTTCGCAAATAGCGCCTTGCGGTTACGCAACAGCATATCCTCCTCCTTGTCGATCTCATACGGGGTGTCCGAATACTTGATTTCGCAGAGGTTCACGGTCTTGTCTGCCCGGTCAAGCACAAGGTCTATTTGCGCGCCTCTCGTATCTTCGTCGGGGTGCGCTGACCGCCAGGCGTACTCCTGCGTGACGATTCCCGATATGCCGAGCGCCATCTTTATCTGACGTACGTGCTGCAGACAGACCCGTTCGAAGGCCAGCCCCTTCCAGGTTGCAATCTTGGGACTCGTCAGCGAATTCGACCAGAAGTGTTCGTCGTGAATGTGTCCATCGGACAGAAAGGAGTAGTAGAAGAGCGTGTAATTGTCGATGAGCTGGAAGATGGCGCCGCGGTTCCGTTTGCCAGAGGGGAGGTACTTGCGTATGAAGTCGCACTGGACGAGCTCTTCGAGCCATGTCTTGAAATTGCCGCCGTTCTTGAGTCCGGTTGCGGCGATGATCTCCTCGCGGGTCATGCCACTCTTCCTCTTTGCGAGCGCCTCGACGATCTTGACGTGCTGTTCTGCGTTCTTGAACAGGGAGGCGTACAGGTGGCCGAACTCCTCGCGGAGTTTCCCTCGCTCAGCGAAGAAAAGTGCGTCCATGTTCTGCGCAAGGCTGAGATCGGGACGCATGAGGCTCCAGTAGTATGGGATTCCGCCCAAGGCCATGTATGCCTCGCAGATCTCCTGACGCGTCATGACAAGCCCCAGGCGCTGTGCATATCGTTCACATTCGGCGAGCGTGAAGGGTCGGAGCCACACGCGATCAGTCAGGCGTCCGTACAGCCCTTCGCAGTTGTGCAGAAGCTTTTTCACAATCCATGACGATGCCGAACCGCAGACAATCAGGAACACATCCTTCTCGCGCCTTGACGTTGCGCGCCCGTTCCAGAAACCCTCCAAACCGGTGATGAGGTCGGATTTCGGCGTGTCCATCCACGGCAGTTCATCTATGAAGATGACCTTGCGCCCCAGAGGAGAGCCTTTGATGAGCTTGTATAGCTCGAAGAAGGCCGTGCACCAGTTCTGAAGGACGGGGCAGTTCTCATGTCCGCATTGAATCAGGGATGTCCTAAACGCGGCCAATTGGGCTTTCGCGCTGGCACCACGCAGACCCGTGTGGAAGAATGTGAACTGGTCGTGGAACATCTCACGGATGAGGTAAGTTTTGCCGACGCGCCGTCGGCCATAGACGGCGACGAATTGCGGTTCGTTTTTTTCAAGATCCCATTCGAGGGTCTTGATTTCTTCTTTTCTGCCAATCAGATCCATTCTTATCTCCTGTTGACGGATGGCGGTCAGTATCATATCAAAAAAATGACTTATTGACAAGTATGCCCGAAAAAACGTCTTTCGCCGTCAATAAGTCCTATAAACATCGAGTTATTGACGCAGATGTGTCGTGTAGTACCGAGCTAACGACCTTCCGATAAGCACGCCCTGGAGACGCGCCGGGATCACGAGCGTGTTCCGCCAGAAGCTCGCGGCGTCAACGGGACACGGCAGCGCGAACGATTTCACGAGGCGCGGATTCGCGGCATCGCTGAAATCCCAGACCGAGGCCGTGCGGTCGCCGCCAGACACCGCCACGAGCGTCCCGCCGTTCCAACGCGGAAGCCCCACGATCCGCTTCTTGCCGGGGAACGGTCGTAACTGCGGCACGTCCCGTCCGCCCGGCTCCACGATCGCCCATCCGCCGCCATCGGCCAGAAACGCCTTCTCCCCGAACGCGCACATCCCGCCCATCTTCGACTGATACCCCTCCATCTTCCTCACGGGAGGGTCGCGCTCCGTCGCGACCAATTCCAACCAACTAAAATACTTCAACGCCGAATTCCCCGCGACCCATCGTCCCCCGTCACCGCGAGGCCGGTCACGTTCGCCGCGAGCGACGTGTCGGACGGCAGCCAGCGGAGGAAACCCTTCGGCGCTTTCGGGCGCGGCGTCCGCACGTTTGCGTTTATCGGAGTTTTCCCCCGCTCCACCGCCACGCACTTCGCGCCTTTCGCCTCGATCGCCCACGTGCCGCTCCCCGCCACCGTCACGTACACCACGCCATCGCCCACCGCAAGGGACATCACCTGATGCCGGTTTCCCGGCACCCAGCGGTCCACCGCCTTCGGCGACGCTTTGTCCGACACGTCCACCGCGTACAGGCCGCCGGACGTTGCCGTGCAGAACGCCATTCCGTCCGCCACGCGCACGAGCCACATGTCGTACGTACACGGTTTGCAGTACTCGAAATCCACGCGCGACACTTTCTTCGGCGCGCGTGGGTTCGCCACGTCGTAGATTTCAAGACCATCTGCCCCGGATGCGCCGTCGCGCCGGGCTTCTTGTCTTCGACGCTGAAACCCGTGCTGGCGTAGAGCCAATTGCCGTCCACCCACACGCCGTCGCCGTTCGATGCGAGCGGACAGCACGCGAGGCGCGTCGGCGAGGCCATGCCCCGCGCGTCCCAGATCGTCACACACTTTCCGCCCCACTCGCCGGAGAAGAGCAGGCCGTCGCGGTACGCCACCGACTGCGACTCCACCGGCTCCTTCTTCACGCACCGGATCAGCTGCGGGTTCTGCGGACGCGACACGTCGATGAATTCCAGCCCGCTCTTCGACCCGCCCACGAAGCACACGTCCCCCGCCACCTTCACAGCCTTCCCGAAAACATTACCCGTGCGGAACGGCACCTCGCCGCCCCAGGCGCAGCTCCCCGCCAACAGGGCCATCATGATGGATGTTGCCTGTCGCTTCACATCAACTACCAACTGTCAACGGAAGATCAACGTGGTGCCGTCGACGCCGAGGAGATACCAGGTCCCGTTGACTCGGTAGAGATGCCACGGCTTATCGACGTTCGTGGAGGCGAACGTCCCGGTCACGTTGCCCGAGACCGACACCACGGTATACCGTTCGCGCTTGTCCGTCTTCGTGTAGTCGTTCACAATCACGGTTGCGGACGCGCCGATCGTCAGGTCGCCGTTGATCCGCACGGTCTGCACGTCGCCGTTCGCGTCGACCTCCACCACGAGCGGACCGTCCAGCGACACGTCCCCGTTCACCGTGCCGCCGCCGGACCCGGCTGAGAGCGCGTTCAGCGCGACCGGCGCGGATGCGTTGACGACCGCGCCGCCCTGCAGCGCCACGCCGCCCGTCCCGTTGCAGACGCGCGCGTTCCGCTTCACGCCGCCGCCGGCGACCCACTTGTCGTAGAGGTAGCTCTCCACGTCGCTGATCTCCTCGTCGGAGAGCGCACGGTCGTAGGCGATCACCTCTGCGATCCACTGCACGGCGCCGCGGTTGTTGGCCAGGTATCCGTTGAGGGCGTTGCGGCACACGCGGCTCGCGACGGTCTTCTGCCAGCCCGCGAGGCGGCAGGAGAGGACGTAGGGTATCGTATTCGGCACGGTGATGTTCGAGGTCGTCAGCGACGTGTGCTGGACCTTGTTCACGCGCAGGTAGTCGCCCACGCGCGTCCAGGCGCTGCCTGTGCCGATGTTGACGCTCTTGCCGGTCGTGTCGACGACGCGGAAGCCGTAGTCTTTCCCGTACCAGCCGAAGAGCCCTGCGAACTGCGTCTGCGCGCCGTCGTAGCAGGCGACGATGAAGAGCGTCCACGTGTCGGTCTCGTTCTGCGCGACGAGTCCCGCGTGCTGGGCGAAATGCACGGCCGGCAGGCCGCCGAACCTGGACACGGACTCGTCATAGGTCACGGCGCCCCAGGCGAGCCCGAAGGGTCCCGCCGGCATGTCGGCGACGCGGCTCGACCAGTTCGTGACGGTGCCGGCGGCGTTCGTGTGGATCGTCGAGGGGCAGGACGCGTCGAGCCAGTAGAGGAGGCCGTCCTGCGGCGGCGTGTAGTCGTAGGCGGAAAGGGACGTCTCGCCCCCGTTGAACGTCACGTTGCCCGCGCCGCGCAGGTCGAGCGCGGTCGAGCCCGACCCGCCGCGCACGAGCGTGACGTTTCCGGCGATCTTGCCGCTGAAGCTGCACGTGCCCGTCACGGTGAGCGTGGCGGCGTTCGGCGAGGAGTTCGTGATCATGCCCTCGCCCGTGAGTGTGGCGACCGTCTGGTCGGCCCCGTTGAGGTCGAGCGCGCCGGGCGCGCGCAGCACCACGTTCGCCGTCGGCGGCAGCGTCTGCGTCGGTTCCACGTTGGCGTGCAGCTGCGCGTTCACGCCCCACTTCGCGGCCAGGTAGTTCTCCACGGTCTTGCGTTCGGCCTCGCTGAGGAGGCGGTTGAAGGCAATGACTTCCGAAATGCCGCCGTTATAGAATCCGTTGGCGCTGTACCCGCCGAGATTGGGCGTGAAGATGGGCCCCGTGTTATTCAGCGCGTCGTCGGCGTGGATCATCGTGAGGACGTAGGGGACGTTCATCGTGAACGTGCCGTTTCCCATCACGCCGTTGACCGCCAGGTTGTTCGCCGGGGTGATGTACGTGTAGCTCGTGGAGGCCGTGCGCCAGTGCGTGGCGCCGTCCTGGATGCGCTGCCCGTAGTCGTTTCCGTTTGCGCCGAAGATGCCCGGATAGGTCCCCGCGCCGGCAGCAGTCGTCGCGGTCGTCTTCGTGACGATGAACACGGAACGCTGCGTCACGGACTTGTTGCCGATGAGGTTGTTGTACGTGCCGCTTCCCGTGCCGGTCGCCGTGAAGACGACGGACGGCTTGTCGTTCAGGAAGTTGGCGGAATACTTCGGCAGCAGCTGCGAGCCGTTTTTGACGAAGGAGACGCCGTTTCCGTTCGCGCTGGCCCAGGTCGTCACGTTTCCATTCTCGTCGCACGTGAGCGTGTCCGCGCGCGTTGCGTCCAGCCAATAGGCGATGTCCGGGCTTTCGAGGATCGCGGGGGAAAGCCGGAGCGTGCCGTTCTCGATCGTCGTCGTGCCCGAGTAGGTCTTCGTGCCGCAGAGCGTCACCGTGTTCGTGCCGACCTTGACGAGCGAAAGCGACCCGGCGCCGTCCTCAAGGCGCGCGGCGACTTCGTTGTCCGCGCCGTCCCTGCCGATCGTGAACGCCACGCCGTCGCGCGTCGCGCGGATCACGCTTTCGCCGAAGGATCCCGTCACCGCGCCGACCGCCAGGTTCGTGCCGACGCCGATCGCCGTGCCCCTGTTCATTTCCAGCGTGGCGGCGGAGACCGGCCCGTCGAAGTCCATGCCGTTCGGCGTCGGAATCTTGGAGCGGGTGACCGAGGTGGACACGTACTCGAACTTGACCGTGCCGGTCGAGTCGATCGCGTTCGTCATCGACGCGCCGGGTTTTGTCTTGAACAGAATGACGGACAGGTTGTTCGCCGTGACGGGGCCGTCGCCGAACGTGCCGCCCGCGCCGAGCGCGACCGTGCCCGGCGACGTCGCATGCGTCGCCTCGATGACGGTGGCGCCGGAGTAGGTGTTGGTGGCGTTCAGGTTGATGGCGCATCCCCTCTCAAGGCGCATCGAAAGGTCGCCCGTGCCGTCGATCGGCTTGTTGAAGTTGAGCGTGCCGGGGCTGGACTGGTAGTACGCGCTCACGAGGCTGTCGTCCATCAGCGTGACCGCGCCGCTGAGCGACAGTGCGGAATCGGCTATGGCGATCACGCCCCTTGTGTCCGTGCTGAAGCTCCCGATTCCGCCGACGTGGAGGTGCTCCGTATACGTGCCGCTTGAGAGAAGGAGTGCCCCCCAGTACTGGTCGCCGCCGTGCAGGTAGATGTTGGTGCTGTTCGGTAGCGTGCCGGATCCGCCGGGCCAATAGCGCGCGCCGGAGACGTGCGTGGCGCCCTGGTGCTGGAGAAATCCCTTGCCGGGGCAGAAGAACGCGGCGTAGGGACCCCGGCCGTTCACGAGGTCGAGGTCGCCCGTGCCGGTGATTGCGGTGTAGAGGTAAATGCCGCGGCCGGCCGACGGCGCATTGTGGTAGATGATGCCCTCGGAATTGCCGAACGCGAGCGTGCCGCCACCCTCGAACCGGTCGTAGTCGGTGTCGGCCGAGCGGGCGTTGAAGATGACCGCCGCCGGGTTCACGCCGTCGCCGACGGTGAGCGTGACGCCGTTCGTGATCACGAGGCGCGCGCGGTGGTCGACCACGAGCGCGTGCACGTACGCGTCGTTCGTGAGCACCGTGTTCTCGCCCACGTAGGCGATGGACGTTGCGCCGCCGTCGAGCCCGGCCGTGTACGCGGCGGGGACGAAGCCGCGGTCCGCGTCGTAGGTGAGGAAGGCGAACGGCCAGCCGTTCGTGGAGTTGTCGCGCGCGAGGATCGTGGGCGTGACCATGCCGTTCACGACCGGCGGCGGCGTGGCGCACTTCACGAACTCCGTCACGCCGAGCGCGGCGAGTCCGCCCTCGGGGACGATGAACAGCGTGCCGTTCGGCTCGCGCGTGAGCGGGCCGAGCGTGAGCGTGGCGGAGGCGCCGTTGCCGTGCGCGACGTGGATCTCGCTCGATCCCGTTCCGTAGGAGATGCCGCCCGTCGCGCCGAGCGTGGCGGAGGCCGACTGTCCCGCCGCGAGGACGGGCCGCCAGGCCACGTTGCCGCCGCGGAAGGCGACTGCGGCGTCCGTGAGGAACGTCGCCGGCGCGTTCGTCATCGCGAGCGTGCCCTCGGCCATGTCGAGCGCGCCGATGTCGGTGAACGGGGAACAGAGCGTGATCTCCGCCACGCCCCTCTTCGTGATCGTATTGGAGCCCGTGCCCTTGAGCTTCGCCGCAATCACGGGCTTGGGAACCTGCCACGTGTTTCCGGAGAGGTACTTCGTGCCGCGCAGGAACGCGTCGCCCGTGAGCGTGATGTCCTTCCCGTAGAGGTACGGGGAGGAGGTCGTGAAGTCGATGCCGCCGAGGACGAGGTCGTTGACGTCCTGGTTGATCCGGGTGCCGGCCGTGAACGTGGCCACGCCGCCGTCGCGCGCGACGATGCAGTTCACCCAGCTGTAGTTGTGCCCGCTCCAGTTCATCGGGTTGGAGGCCTGCCAGCAGGTGCCGTCGACGGCGCCCGCGCGCGGGGCGACCGCCATGCAGGCCAGAATCGCGATCAGGCCAACACCTTTCTTCGCCTTTGACACGGCGCGCGCGCCGCACGGAACAACCGACTTCATATTTTCGCTCATCGTTGGAACTCCTATGCCGACAGTCTACCAAACCGGCCGCTCGCCGTCAATGATGCGCGGAAGCAGGGTCGCAGTTTTCTGCGACCCTCCCGGTTGTGTGTGCGGTCGCGCAGGAGCGCGATCCTACCAGGGGCGGCGTTCCATCGCCGCCCGCATGGTGGGG
>JAFRSR010000039.1 GCA_017427485.1 Kiritimatiellia bacterium | reverse complement strand
CGCCGGTCTTGGGGTTCGTCGGCCCCGAGCTGATGAGGTACTCGGCGTCGAACTTCGCCCGTCCTTCGAGGATGAGCGTGTGCAGGGCGCGTCCCGTCTGGTACGCAGCCGTGTCCGTCGGCTCGATCTCGCCGGACATCCACTTCCTGTACAGGCGCGGACACGCCCGGAAGTCGCCGAGCAGATGGCTCGACAGGAACTCGCCGCGCCGTGCGGCCTCGTGGTACTCGTCGGACGGAATGTCGACGATGAATGGGTATCTGTGCATTTGTCGTTTTCCTTTCTTGGAGGCTTCATCGCCTCCAACGACACATTTACGGCTTTTGCGACAGTCATTTTCGGGGCTTTTTCAGGAAAATTCGTACCATGAAGATGTGGTGACAAGATACAGAATCTCTTAAACGAAGATTTCAGAAGTTATATGATGTTTTTCAACAACTATCACAATATTTCGACACCATCATCTTAGGTTTTAAGGGAATTTTAAGGGATTTCAAAGTCTTGCAAAGGTCTTGCAAAGCCTCTGCAAAGGCCTTGCAAAACTTTCGGTGATTAATTTCGCCTGTTTATATCCGTTAGATAAACTGTGCGTAAGCAATTACCCTCTTTTACCCAATTTTTACACATTGCCACCTTGTATGAAGAACTGATATTTGATATAATACCCGCGTTTCTGAAAACAAGGAGAATACACAAATGGGACTTTTAGACAACGCCGACATGGTCGATGCAAAGAGGTTTGAAGTCATCGCCCATGCAACGGTCATGAAATCCGGTCGGTTGCGTTTTGCGACCGACGCAATGGAGATGATGGATCTCCGTTTGGTCAACAGCATCATACTATTCTCGTTCGCCTCGCGTTCCCCAGATGCCCCCATCGAATTCGGTGCGGTCACCAGTCAAGAGCAAGATCCCAGAGGCTTCGCCGTAAAAGCCAGCGGCCCCTATCGCTACATCAGCCTCAAGAACTTTCTGATTCAACAGGGAATCAACTTCAAGGACTACGCAATCACGTTTGAAGTGACTGACGCGCATGAGCAATGGGAAGAAAAGCCTGTCTATCGCCTCACCATGCGTCAGACACCCAAGCCGTCTGCTGTGAAGCAGGAAGAGCTCCCCGGAATCGGCGAAGCGGCGGAAGAGTCATGACATCTTTGATCGAATAGAAAACGAGGAGGTAATATGGTAGGTGGACTTGTACAGATCATAACGTTGCTCAACTCGAAAGAGATGTCAATCGAACTCTTCGATGCATACGCCCCAAGCCTGAAGGTCGCGGAAATGAAACTCGGTCGCTCGACGAAACAACGTGCCGAGATTCTTTTCGCCCGGTTGGATAAATTCGCCGAGGAGAATCCAAAAGAACATACTGCGCTTTTCAAGATTCTCAATACCATAGCGGCTGTGAATAGCGACAACTCCAACCACAAGACCATTATGGACTATCTTGATCGACATGCGGCGTTGAGCAAGATGTACAACTCGCTTCGTTACGCGGAGATATTCGGTCCCCGTGCCACTCTTGCAATGATGGCGGCATTCGTGGCCGTGCGTGCGCAGACGGGCGAAGGACAGGAGCAGGAGGAGGCGAAAGTTCTCTGGCAGTCATTGCAGGTCGCCGCATCGAAAGCCGAACAGGGCAATTTCATGCACAAGAACATCACGCCTCCAACCTTTTCCGCAGCGCAAAGGTCTCGCGGACTTCAGACGTTCCGTGATGAACTCGAGAAGTACATCCGCACGTCCAACCAGCAGAAGGATTACATTGCATTCGTCATTCCCTCCATCGTGTATTCAGAGGGCTTTGTTCGCTATTACGTGAACACATCTCCGCCAGCACGAGACGTGCTGAAAGTTCAGGACGGGCAACCCGTCATCGGGGCTGACACCAACATGACGGGTTTTGAGATCCGTCACTACTACGCAAGAGATAAGGCGTGGATTTCCGAAACGAAATCGGGCGATCCCGAATACATCCTCGACCTCTTTCTCCGTCATGTCCTTGGTTCTCAGGTCGAACGGCAGAAGCGTCGCCATTGCGAACATAGGCTTCCGTTGTTCAAATATCCTGAACGTTTCGCAAGCGAGATCACCCTGCCCGAAGCGAACAAGAAGGCTGGCGAGAAGGTATGGATTTCTGAAATGGAAATCAAGGTGACCGATGATGTCACGGGCAGTACGTTTGAATTGAAGCCGGAAGGTGATGACGTTTACTTGCCAACGGTATTCCGCGGAACCGATGTCCTTCCCGTGCATGAACAGATAGAAAGGTTACTCAAAGAACGTTTTGACCGCAAGAACTGGAAGGTGCTTCGCGTGGAACTGAAGGCTAAACTCCATCCTTATGCCTACGGCGACAATCTTGAAAGCAGAGGGGAAACAACGGACTTTGCGGAGGTGACGTTCCCGATAAAACCGGGCGGATGCACACCCCGTGTTGAACCGAAGTACAAGAATGACCACGACCTCCGAACCAAGGCGTTCGATCTGCGAGCGCGTTGGGGGCTCGCCGGACTGAATGATGAACAGTACAACCTCTTGTCACAGGCGGAGAGAGATGGCGAAATCTGATCTGTTTATCCGTTGCCCGAAGTTCAAGACCGAGTGCGATATCGACACCTGTCCGCGCTTCCTCTCGAACATCGAGGTCATTACCAATGGCAATGGAATGCATACCGCTAATGGCTTTTGCTATGAGCATGGCACGAGATACATTACCGACGTACCCCAGAAGTATTTTTGCGACCGCCAAACGGCTGCTTCATGGGAATTGATGGAGCGGGATGTAAGAGACGAGATGGTACAACTTGCTCGCATTCGTCGCCTGCTTGAGGAAAACTTCTTTTTCATTTTCACCGAGCCGGAAGAAGGAGAATCCTTCAACGAGGATACCGTCCCATTTGATACGATTTCGGATGTAATCGAACACGCGATTAGGGACTTGGATAAGGGCAAGATGGCAACCCCAAAAGTTGCCTGCACCTGGCAGAAAGTTCTGCCGGAGATGTTGTCTTTCCGAGACGAGGAAACAGTCTATTACATCGAGGAAGACCCCAAGGAGCATCCAGAGGCTTTTGAACAGACGCTCCCGAACGGCGAGAAGGTTCTGATGAATTTCGCCAGCGGACAACACCGTCTAACTCCAAAGGTGGATCGCGTCAGAGAATTGACGGGGCAGTATCTCGAACGGGCTCTTCGTGAGGCAAGAACACGGAACTCATCCTCAAAAGATGCATGGGTAAAAGCTCTCGGCAACTACAACCGTGTCAAAAATGCATGGACGATGCCGGAAAGCCAAGGCATTCTCAATGAGATGGTGAAAGACATGATTGAAGGTGCGACTCGCCTTTCCATTGACTTGTCTATACCCGACACATCGAGTTCAATTCGCAATAGCGAAACGGCGGATGCAGTTGCCGAACGCTTGCAACCGAATTTCGACGAGCAGAAGAAGTCCATCGCAGGTATCGCAAAAACGGTCAAGTCAATAAACGACTATTTTAAGACCTTTTTCGGGAAGCTCATCAAGTTCTTTGCCCCCAGAAAAGATGTCAAGCGTGAGGATGTGGAGGCCGCAATCAGCAAGGCCAATCGCTATGCCTGCCTTGCGCGAGTGTCAGAACCGCATCGGTCGCAGATTATGGCTGTCATTGACTACACATACGATCACCCCATCGTCCTTGAGAAGGATCGCAAATTCGGGAAAGATACCGTGTCTTTGAGCGAAGCCGCTAAGGCGGTGTTTGACGCGAATATTGAGAAGTGGCGGCATGTTCAAGGTGCATGGACGGATTTCAACAGCTTAAAGGTCGGCTGCTATCAGTATCGTGGCAAGAACGACGATCCCTACAAATACGCCACATAACAGCCTCCGTTTTATAGTCCAGTAGGCGAATTGCGGAAAACGCCTACTGAGTTTTTTCACCGCTGAAACCCCTGTTTTACAGGGGTTTTTATTTTCCCCTATCACTTTCTGCGGCAAGAATATTTTGCCGTCGCCTACTGGCCGATATCTTTTTCTCTGCAAGCGCGACATGGCGGACATTCGCCCGCCGGCGTGAAGCAGAGGAAAAACAATGAAATGGCCACTATATGAACTGGCTGCATACTACAACTATTCTCCCAAGCAGGGAGAGCACAAGACCGTTCGCGTCCGTGAACGCGTCGTCCTTCGACAGGGATCGGGCGAAAAAGTCCTAAGCGACAAGATCGAAGTCCGAACCTGCCGTGTCCATCGCGGAAAGGTGGTGCTGGTATGAAATGCCCGCGCCACAAGATTCCCGTCTTGGTGCGGACATACCGCATCGATGGCTCTGGAAAGCGTATCCTCGAACGCGAGGAACTTCTGCGCGACGACCCGAAGAACGGCGTGTACGATCTCACTCGATGGTACAAGAAGTACGCCTCCTTCGGCGGCTGCTATGCTTCACGCAAGCGTTATCCGTCTCGCTACCGCGAAGAGAAGAACGTCTGGTACGCCAAGAGGCCGGGCAGCACTTCGTACACGCCGTTCCCGCCCATGTCCGATGCCGAACAGGCGATGTTCGATGACTTCTTCATGTCGCAACGCAGTCTCTACCTCGACTTCATCGCCAACAAGATTCACGAAGGCGAGTTGCGGGACGATCTGAAACTCGACGCGCTCGAAGCCATATACGATGGCATCCGCGCCGCGTACCTCAAGTACGACCCGGAACACCCGCCGAAGTATCGCCCAGAGAACGGTGGCAAGCCGAGACCCGCTTCACGCGAGACGTTCTGCGCGCGAGTCGCAAGGAACACACTCTCCGACTTCATCGACATCGTGAACGCCGAGAAGCGCGGATTCAGGGTAAAGCACCTCTCGATTACGGAGAAGTCACGGAAGGAAATCGAGGTGGGAGAAGTGAGCGCGGAATGTCTCGCGGATGACCGCCGCGACACCGTCCGCGACATGGAGTTCAGGATCGACGTCGAGATTCTGCGCAATCGCCTGCCATCGCATCTCCGTACCGTGCTGGACATGCTCCTCGAAGAGTGGCCGCACTACCTGATTCGCCAGCAGATGGGCATCTCAAACGACAAGTATGAGAGGCGCTATCTTAGTCCGATTCAGAAGCTCGCCGCCGACCTTGGCTTCGAGCCTTCCGACGATGATGCTTTCATCGACAAGATGTATGTTTTCCACCGCAAGGTGCGCAAAATGAGACGCGAGCGTGAACGCCGGATGGGGAGGTGAGCCGACGATGAGAAACATGGAAATACCCCGTTGCTATTCACAGAGCATTACGGCATCATGTGACGCGATAACTGATGCGGATGCTGGAACCATGAGCAACGAGAACGACAGAGCGAAGCTCAAAGCGGAAATCGACGCCTTGCGGGACTACGATCCCGAAAGGCTGCGCCGTCGCTACCATGAGCTGACCGGCGTTGAAGCCGCCACCTTCGGCGCGCGGTTCCTCCAGCGCCGGTGCGCCCATCGTCTTCAGGAGCTTGCGTTCGGCGGCCTGACGGCGGCGGAACTCGAGACGCTTGCCTACATCGCCGACCACGACCCGCAGATCAACAAGTCGCTCCGCGAAGCACCACGCTCCGCGAACGACTCGCGGGGCGTGACCTACCGCCGTGAGTATCACGGACAGATCTACGAGATGCGCTCGCTCGGTGGCGGAAGGTACGAATACGCCGGCAAGATCTACACCTCGCCGACAGCAATCGTCCGCGCCATCACAGGCAAGAGCCACTACAACGGCGTCGCATGGTGGGGACTCAAACCGCGAAAGGACTGAAGGACATGGAAAGAGCCAACAGACCAGTTCGCGTCGCAATCTACACGCGCAAGTCCGTCGAGGACGCGGAGGACAAGCAGTTCAACTCAATCGACGCCCAGCGCCAGATGTGCGAGAGCTTCATCGCCGCCAAGGCTGCCGAAGGATGGATCGCCCTGCCGGAGCGGTTCGACGACTACGGCTACAGCGGCGGCGATCTCAACCGCCCCGCCTACCGTCGGCTGATCAGCCAGTGCGAACAGGGGTTGATCGACAAGATCATCGTGTTCCGCATCGACCGCATGACCCGAAGCACAAAGGACTTCTGCGAGTTCGACGAGAAGATGAAGAAGCTCGGAATCGGGTTCACCTCTGTTTCGGAACCGTTCGTCGACACCTCGTCGCCGATGGGCGAGCTCGTCGTGAACCTCATCGTCTCATTCGGGCAATGGGAACGCAAGACGATCCAGGAGCGCATCCAGCGGCACTTCCGAACGGCGCTCGATCAAGGCTACTTCGTCGGGGGAATCCCTCCATACGGCTACAAGGTCGAGAACCAGAACCTCGTGCCGGACCCGGACACGGCGAAGAACGTCCCTCGCATCTTCAAGCTATTCCTGCAACACAGATCGGCAAAGAAGGTGGCTGCGCAACTCCAGGCGGAGGGAATCGAGCGTTTCCCCGGAAGGCCGTGGACAATCCAGTCGATCCACAACTGCCTCCGCAACGTCCGCTACGTCGGCGATGCGAACAGCCACGGGAAAATCGTCAAGGGACGCCAGCAGCCGCTGATAACGCGGGACCTCTGGGACAAGGTTAACGGAATGCTCAAGGTCTCGGCGAACCAGCCCGCCAAGCGTTCGGCCTGCCCCGAAACGGCGATCTTCCAGGGGCTTGTCTTCTGCGGCCATTGCAAGCGCCCCATGTCGTACCGCTGGAGCAAGAAGAACACCCTGGGGGTTCGGAAGTACTCCTACTTCGTCTGCCAGCAGGACATGCGCAAGGGCGTCTCCACCTGCCCAATCCGCCACGTCAGCGTCACGACGGTGCAGGACGCCGTCGAACAGGAGTTGGAGGCGGTCATGCTTGCGTCCACGGCGATGCTCGTGGCGGCGGCGAACGCCACGTCGTTCACGCCAGAACAGATCGTGGCGGGATTCCGGCGGCACACGTTCTGGCAAAGCCTCTCCTCGGCAGACAGGCAGATCATCTACAGGCTCTTCCTGCGGTCCATCACCGTGTTCAGGTCGAGCCTCGAACTTCGGATGAACCTTCCCGCCCCCGGCGTGGCCGACGAGCTGAAAAGGACGCACTACATTCCGACGAACGCCCAGCCGGACGGCGACATCCACCTTGAGGAGGCGGAATGCCTGTTCGTGAAGGTGCCGGTTGCGTTCCGGACGATATCCGGGCGCAAGCAGATCGTCAAGGATGGCGTTTCCGCAGCGCCGGCGAAGCCGACCCAGCAGCAGCTCAACACGACGATGGCGCAGGGAACCGTCCTGAAGTCGTTTGCGAAGGCGATAGCGTGGATGAAGATGATCGACGAGGGCAAGGCCGCGTCAATCAGCCAGCTCGCGGAACTCGTCGGAACGGACAGGCGCTACGTCCTCTACACGATCCGTCTGGCGACGCTTTCGCCGAGGATAATCCGCGCCGCGCTGTCTGGCGACATGCCGGACGGCTTCTCGCTCCAGAAGGTGCGCAAGATCGAAACGGACGACTGGGAAGAGCAGGAAAGGCTCCTGGGCTTCCCGCCGGCCACATGACGAAAGGAAAGACGATGAAGGTACAGAGAAACCCCGAATGCATGATCGTGAACTGCGCGCCGCCGATTGAACTGGTGGCCAAGGTGCGGACGGCGATTGCCGGACGGATGGTTCCGTGGTGGACGCGAGCCGGACACAAGCCCAGCAAGCGGAAACGGCAGATGGGCGTTTCGACGTTCTTCATCGAGGCCGTCGCCAAGGCCGTGGAGGGCGTAGTTCCCTCGCCGGAGAACCTTGCGTGGGCGGAGGAGATGCGGGCGAAGGGGCGCGAAAATCACGCCATCGCCACGCGTGAGCGCTGGGAGAAACGCCGCGCAAAGCGACGATAGAGACAGGAACGGCAAAAGCCAAAAAGGCCGAGTGTGTCACTTGCACACTCGGCCTTTTTCCGTCATAAAAACTTCTCCCTTGCACCTTGCAACGGAGAAAAATGGGGTGTGACGAGGGGGTTGTGACGAGGTCACACCCATCAACCCCGTCCCACTCTGGAGAAGTTTTTATGCGAGGGCGGAATGCGGAAACCCCTTGTATATTGGGGATTTTTCGGGAGTCGCCGGATGATAAAATAAAGGGGAGAAGCGAACTTCTCCCTTTCGGCATCGTGGACTGGTGGGCGGTGAGGGATTCGGACCCCCGACCTAATGCGTGTAAAGCACTCGCTCTAACCAACTGAGCTAACCGCCCGGATGAGATTACGTGAAGAAGACCTCTTCGCCGTGGAACATGAAGTTGCCGCCGATGACGTACTGCATCGCCGTGGGCGAGAAGCGGTCCTGCACCGTGATGTGCAAGTGTCCGGCGAGAATGCCCTTCAGGAGCTTCTCCGTCTTCAGGTAGGCGATGAAGTCGCGCGTCACGGGATCGGTCTGCTGCACCTTGTAGTCGCCGCGCGCGTCCGGCACCGCGGCGCTCTCGAACTTCCTCCCGGCGCGCGCCCAGAACTTCTGGTCCGCGAGCCAGATGTGCGGCGTGATGAACGGCACGTGCATGCAGAGGATGATCGGAAGGCCCTTCTTCACCTCGGCGGCGAAGCGCTCGACCTGGTCGGGGCACACGTACCCGTACACGTCGTCGATCGTCACGAAGTTGACGCCGTTCACGACCGTGGACTGCAGGCGGATGTCGAACGGATACGCCGCGCGCAGGAGGTCCGCCGTCTCGGCCTTGTATTCCTCGGTGTTCGACTGCTTCGTGCGGCCCATGTTCTGCGAGAACTCGTGGTTGCCGAGGGAGCCGCACATCGCCGGGCCGTAGTACTTCTTCACGAGGTCGAAGTTGGCGCGGGACTGGAAGTCGATCAGGTCGCCCGTGTGGACCACATAGTCGACGTTGCTCTTCGCCCACGCGAGCGAGTCGCGCAGCGCCTCCTCCTGCCGTCCGCCGAACGTCTTCGTGCGGTATCCCTTGATGAAATGCTTCATCTCGTTCTCGTCGGGATACGCTTCGGTGAGGTGCGTGTCGGAGATGTGCAGCACGGAGAACGGCTTCGTGGCGCCCGCGTCGATGCGCTGGTAGGAGAGCACGAGGCGCTCGTACTTCCCGCGGAGGGGGAAGACGGACGGGTCGTCCGCGAACGCCGGCAGGGCGGAAACGGCCACGAGGCCGCCGGCCGCCTGGAGGAAATGCCTGCGGGAGATGTCCATGTCAGTCAACCTTCTTTCTGATGACGCGCTTGGCCTTGCCTTCCGTGCGGGGCAGGGCGCCGACGGGGAACACGTCGCCCTTCGGCAGGAACCCGAGGCGCTCGCGGAGGTGCTTGGCCACCGTGTGACCCGTCACGCCGGGCTCGGCCTCGACGTTGATCGTCACGTCCGTCATGCCGTTGTGCTCCTCGAGGATGATCTGGAATTCGTCCTTCACCCCGGGGATCTCCATCAGGGCCTGCTCCACCTGGCGCGGGTAGAAGTTGACGCCCTTGACGATGAGCATGTCGTCCGTGCGGCCGGTGATGCGGTCGATGCGGATGTGCGTGCGCCCGCACGCGCACTTCTCGCGCGAGAGGATGCGGCTGATGTCGTGGGTGCGGTAGCGGATGATCGGCATTGCCTCGCGGGAGAGCGACGTGAACACCACCTCGCCGTACTCGCCGTCCGGCACGGGCTCGCCCGTGGCTGGGTTGACGACCTCGGTGATGTAGTAGTCGTCCCACACGTGGATGCCCGCGTGCGCGGAGCAGTCCTGGCCCGTCGTGCCGATGCCGCCCGTCTCGGTCATGCCGTAGATGTCGAAGCACTCGATGTGCAGACGGTTCTCGATCTTCTTGCGCATCTCGTCGGAGAAGGTCTCGCTGCCGAAGATGCCCACGCGCAGGGACGGGATGTCATGGTCGCCGGAGGCGTCCGCGTCGAGCTTCTCGATGATCCGCGGCACGTAGCTCACGACGCTGCAGAAGCCCTTCACGCGGAAATCGCGCATGAGCTTGATCTGGCGCTCCGTGTTGCCGCTCGACGCGGGCACGCAGAAGAGACCCGCCTTGCGGCAGCCGTGGTAGCAGCCGAAGCCGCCGTTGAAGAGGCCGAAGGTGGGCATGATCTGGAACGTGTCGCCCGCCTCGAGGCCGGCCATCGTGAAGCAGCGGGCCATCGTGTCGGCCCACTGGTTGAGGTCGTTCTTCGTGTAGGCCATCACCACGGGCGTGCCCGTGGAGCCGCTCGACATGTGGAACTCGAGAAGCTCCCTGCGGTCGACCGTGGACATCTTGAGCGGATACGCCTCGCGGAAGTCCTCCTTCGTGAGGAACGGAAGGCGGCGGAGGTCGTCGAGGCTCTTCACATCCGCGGGGTCTGACATGCCGCGCTTGTGGAGCAGGTCGCGCCACCAGTCGCACGCCCACACGCGGCGGAGGGTCTTCTGCAGGCCCTTGAGCTGGAGCGCCTCGAGGGCGTCCCGGCTCATCGTCTCGGCTTCCCGGTTCCAGAACTTCATCCCAACACCACCTTTCGTCCGCGCGCGAACGCCTCTTTGTTGACTGGTAAAAGCTTTGCCTTCGGGCCCGTGAGCATCTGCTCCATGGCCTCGATCCACTTGGATTCCTCAAACGGCACGAGCGCCGACAGGGCGCCCGCGATCACCATGTTCATCGTGCGGGCGTTGCCCACTTCGTCCGCGATCTTCGCGGCGTCGACCATGATCACGTCGGGGAACGCCTTCGCAAGGCGCGCCTCGAAGTCCGTGACCGGCTGCTGGAGCCCGCTCGACACCGTGACGGGCACGAGGTCGACGTTGTTCATCAGCACCTTGCCGCCCTTCGCGAGGAAGCCCTGCCAGCGCAGGCCCTCCAGGCGGTCGAACGCCACCAAAACGTCGCTCTGCCCCTCGGGGATGATGGGGCTGTGCACCTCGTCGCCGAAGCGCACGGACGAGATCACGCTGCCGCCGCGCTGGGCCATGCCGTGGATCTCGCTCTTCTTCACGTCGAGGCCGCTCAGCGCGGCCGCATCCGCCAGCAGGTTCGCCGTCAGGAGGATTCCCTGGCCGCCCACGCCGACGAGCGAAACGTTCACCGTCTTCATTCCGCGCGCTCCACGACGATTTCCGGATCCAGCTCCCGCAGTTTCTGCTCGATGCCGCTCTTGAGCGTCATCATCGCGTACGGACACGATCCGCAGTGGCCCACGAGCTTGAGCGTGACCACCTTGCCCTCCATGCTCACGAACTCGAGGTCGCCCCCGTCCTGCTGCAGCATGGGACGGAGCGCGTCGAGCATCGCCTTCACCTGTTCTTCAAGCGTCATCTGTTTCTCCTTGAAAATGATGCGTTAGTATACCATAAATCCGCTCCACCGTCACGGTTAGGGAGTCGCGAGGGCGGACCAGATGGCGAGGAGGGCCGAGTCGGGGGCGACCTTGACCATCGCCTCCTTCGGCTGGTCGCGGCGCTTGATTTCCACGCCGCCGTTCGCGAGGCCCTTCGCGCCCACCACCACGCGCACGGGGAAGCCGATGAGGTCGGCGTCCTTGAACTTCACGCCCGGACGCTCCGCGCGGTCGTCCACGAGCACGTCGATGCCGGCCGCCTCCAGTTGCGCCTCGAGGTCGAACGCGACCTTCGCGACGTCCGCGTTGTCGGGGTCGAGGAGGTCGATCACCACCTGGAACGGGGCCACGCTCACGGGCCAGATGATTCCGTCCTTGTCGTGGCTCTGCTCCACCACGGCCTGCATCGTGCGGGTCACGCCCACGCCGTAGCAGCCCATGATCATCACGTTCTCCTTGAGCTGGTCGTTCTTGTACACGGCCTTGAACGCGTCCGTGTACTTCGTGCCGAGCTTGAACACCTGCCCAACCTCGATGCCGCGCTTGAGCTCCATCGGCTGGCCGCACTTCGGGCAGAGGTCGCCCGCGCCGCAAATGACGAGGTCGGCGTACGCGGTGATCTTCGCGTCGCGCGCGAGGTCCACGTTCTTGAGGTGCGTGTCGGCCTGGTTCGCGCCCACCACCACGCCCGACGCCCCTTCGAGCGCGGATTCGGCGTAGACCGGCACGTCCGCCTTCGCGGGCTTCACGGGACCCGCGAAGCCGACGGGCGCGCCCGTCACCTCCTCGACCGTGCGCGCGTCCGCAAGCGCGACGGCCTTCGCCTTCAGGAAACGCTTCAGCTTGACTTCGTTCACGTCGCGGTCGCCGGGCACGCACACCATCACGGGCTTGCCGTCGGCCACGTACACGAGCGTCTTGACGAACGCGGACGGCGGCAGGCCGAAGAACGCCGCCACCTCCTCAATCGTGCGCGCGTTCGGCGTGGGCACGGCCTCGGCCACTCCCGTATGGGGAGCCGCCGTCCCGGCGGCTGCCAGCTTACGCTCGGCTCTTTCAAGGTTGGCGGCGTAGCCGCACGCGGGGCAGCTCGCGATGCCGTCCTCGCCCGCGTCGGCGAGCGCGTGGAACTCGTGCGTCATCGAGTCGCCCATGTCGCCGCCGTCGGCCTGCACGGGCGTCGCCTTGAGGCCGCAGCGCGCGAAGATGCGCTCGTAGGCGTGGTACATGTTCCAGTAGCTCTCGTCCGCGCCGGCGGCGTCCACGTCGAAGGAGTATGCGTCCTTCATGATGAACTCCTTCGAGCGCATGAGGCCGAAGCGCGGACGCGTCTCGTCGCGGAACTTCGTCTGGATCTGGTACACGATGACAGGCAGCTGGCGATAGGAGCTCACGACGGACTTGACGACGTCGGTCACCTCCTCCTCGGCCGTCGGGCCGAGCGCGAAGTCGTGCTGCGCGCGGTCCTTCAGCTTGAACATGTTGGCGCCCATCGTCTCCCAGCGCCCCGTGGTCTGCCACAGCTCGGCGGGCTGGAGGATCGGCATGAGCAGTTCCTGCGCGCCGGCGCGGTTCATCTCCTCGCGCACGATTGCCTCGACCTTGCGCAGCGCGCGCATGCCGAGGGGCAGGAACGTGAACAGCCCGGCGGCCGTCTTCTTCACGAGAGCCGCGCGCACGAGCAGCTTGTGCGAGTCGATTTCAGCGTCCCCCGGGTCTTCCCGGAGGGTCTGGATCATCATCTTTGACCACTTCATGTCTTTTTCTCCAAATCTGGTTAGCGGCCGCGCGCGGCGGCGCGGACGATTGCCTCGTAGTCGGCGGCCTGTTCCTCCATGGACCGCACCATCTTGAACTGCGTGCGCGCGCGCACGAGGTTGTGGTCGTCGCACGCCGTGTGGAAGTAGACGTCCCCCGCGAGGTAGTCCGTGAGGAAGCGGATGCCGATCGTGAGGGTGATGAGCCGGCCGGAGAACGCGAGGTGCGCGAGCTCCGCCTCGTCGAGGAACTTCGCCTTGTCGAGGTAGCCGCGCACGAGCTGCTCGAAGTACTCCTTGCGGGAGTAGACCTTCGCGAGGTCGCGCTCGTCCTCGGCGGCGTTCGCCGTGGAGGTGCGCACCATGTCGCCGAAGTCGTAGAGCGCGCAGCCGGGCATCGTCGTGTCGAGGTCGATCACGTGCGTGCCCTCGCCCGTCGCGTCGTCGAGCATCACGTTGTTGATCTTCGTGTCGTTGTGCGTGGTGCGCTCGGGGATGTCGCCGCGCGCCATGAGGTCCACGATCGTGGCGGCCTCGGCGCGGCGGGCGTCGACGAAGTCGAGCTCCGGGACGCACGACGCGGCACGGCCCTTCACGTCCGCCGCGCGGGCGGCGTCGAGCTGCGCGAGGCGCGAGACGGTGTTGTGGAAGTTCGGGATGATGTCGATGAGGCGCGGGGCGGGCAGGTCGGCGAGCGCGTCCTGGAAGCCCGCGAACGCGCTTGCCGCCTTGTACGCCTGGCCCGCCTCGGAGATGAGATCCACCGTGTGCGCGCCCTGGATGAACGCGTAGAGGCGCCACGGGCGCGTGTAGGCCACGACTTCCAGCGTGTTGCCGCCCTTCGCGCGGATGTGCTCCGTCACGCGGCGGATGTTGGACATCACGGCGTCGGGGTCGAAGATGTCCGTGTTGATGCGCTGGAGGATGTACGACACGCCCGAGGCGCAGTCCACCTTGAACGTGTCGTTGATGTGCCCGCTGCCGTAGCGCGCCGCCGAGAGGACGTCCGCGACGCCCATCTCGGACAGCACGGCCCGCAGCTCGTCGGCGGCGTATTCGCGGCTCGACATCCCGCCGTTCCTTATTTCGCGACGATCTGGCCGGACTTCGCGAGCATCTTCGCCTCGACGGACTGGATCTCCGCGAAGCCCTGCGAGCTGTGCGGGTTGAGTCCGTTGGAGGCCTCCATCGAGCTGTCGGCCTCGTTGTAGATCGTGGCCTTCAGGCCCGTGAGGGACTCGAAGAAGATGTTGCCCTTGTAGAGGCCGAGCGTGATGTCGGCCGTCGCCTTGTCGGCCCACACCTGGATGGCCGCGCGGGCGGCGCGGGTGGCGGGGTCGAACCAGCGGCCGTCGTAGATCTGGTCCGCGACGAGCTTGGAGAGCTGCTGGAAGAGGAGCGTCGAGCGGCGGTCCATCACGCCCTCGTAGATGTACTTGAGGCCCCAGCTCAGCACCTCCATGCCCGGCGCCTCGTACACGCCGCGGCTCTTCGTGCCGATGATGCGGTTCTCAAGCGCGTGCTTCATGCCGATGCCGTTGCGGCCGCCGATCTTGTTCGCCTCGAGCATGACCTCGTAGGGCGTCATCTTCTTGCCGTTGATGGCCACGCAGCGGCCCTTCACGAAGGAGAGCGTGACCTTCTCGACCTTGTTCGGCGCCTTCTCGGGCCACACGCCCATCGTGGGCTTCACGATGCGCATGGAGGTCTCCATCGACTCCAGGTCCTCCGCCTCGTGAGAGAGGCCTGCGAGGTTCGCGTCGGTGGAGTACTTCTTCTTCGTGCCTACGAACGCGACGATGCCACGCTTCGCGAGGAACTCGACCATCTGGGTGCGGCCGGGGAACTTCTTGAGGAGGTCCGAATCGCGCCAGGGGGCGTACACGCCGAACTTCGGGTCCAGGACGTTCGTGTAGCGCTCGAAGCGCATCTGGTCGTTGCCGCGGCCCGTCGCGCCGTGCACGAGCGCCACGCAGCCGGCCTTCTTCATCGCGGGGAGGAGCTTCTGGACCGTGACCGCGCGCGCGATGCCCGTGGAGTTCCAGTAGCCGCCGTCGTACATCGCCTGGCACTTGACCGTCTCGAAGCAGATTTCGGCCATCTCCTTCGTCACGTCCACGATCGTGGTGTCCACGCCCGTGGGGGCCATGCGCTTCTTGATGTCGTTGATGTCCTTCTCGTCCGGCTGGCCGACGTTCGCGGAGAACGCCTTCACCTTCACGCCGGCGTCGAGGAGGACGCAGCAGATCGTTTTCGAATCAAGGCCGCCCGACACGCACACGCCGACGGTCTTGCCCTTGAGTTCTTCGAGTTTCATCTTCGTTTTTCTGAGACCCCTCTTTCGCGCCATTCGCGAGCCAAGTCACACGGCTTGACGGCACTCGCAGAAACGACCCTGCGCGTCTGAAAGGTCCAGCGCGGTTAGTATATCATATTTCGGCGCATCCGTGGCGGACGAATTGTGGGTAAGCGCCTAAACTGGACGCCCATCGCGGGAGCGGCCGCGCTTGTCGCGGCCGAAGGTAGGGCGCGGCCTCCGGACGCGCCGCTACGGCATATCCACCGTCACCTTGAAGAAGCGGTGGGCGGAATTCGTCGGACACTCCCACTCCACCTCATCCGTCAGGTTCGTCTTGCCCCAAATGGTGTACGTGCGCTCAACTCCGTTCGTGTTGAGGTCGGGCGACCATGTGATCTGCGGAACGCCATCCACCATCTCAATCGCCGCCGTGAACTTCGCCGTCTCATTCGTCGGACTGATTCCTGCAACATAGCATTCCCATACCTTGTTGAACCCATTGGCCGCCGTTGCTTTCGCCGAATTCTCGTAGGCTTCGTATTCATCCGCCACACCTGGATCGTGTGCTGTCAGCCAAACATATGGTACGGGAACTACCGTTGTCTGCGTCTCGGTGAAGTCTGATGTCCAGTCATAGCCCGCGACATACGCGGCGTCATCCCCATCGCTTTCCACATTGTCCTTCTTGTAAGTCCACGTGACCGTATGCTCGCCGACACTCTCAATTCGCACGGACTCATTCGTCCACGAATTGATACCGTCGCGCCACAACAGCACAGTACCGTCAACGGCAAACTCCGCATGATCCCAATCATACTGTCCGCCCGAATCTTCGCATGACGTCCGCCACGAGAAGGTCAGCGTCCCAGGCCCCGTCACCGTCGTCTCAAGGACTGACTGCTGGTTGTGTGTGATTGCGCCGGACTTCATTGCCTCGCCGTTCGGCGCGGTTGCGTCGACCGCCCGCATCCAGCCCGTCCTGCCATCCGTCATGAACACGTGGTCGGGCTTGCCCATGGTGTCGCCGATGTCCCACACCTTGACGACTTCCTGCGTCGCCACGGCAGAATCGCGATAATCATACTTCACGGCGTACGCTTTGATAGTGCAACTGTCTGTCACGTAGAACGGCCCAGTGTACACATCAGAATTTGAATCCGGCTCGCTTCCATCCAGCGTGTAGCGAATGGCCGCCCCCACGGTCGCGCACGAAATCACGACCTTGGTCTTCGAGCCGGTAAACGAATCCGCCGCCTCGATCTGTGGCATCGCGACATCCATCCAAACGCGTGTAATGTTAGCCGTAACAACAGCGGAATCAAACGCAGAATCAAAGAGACAATCACTAAACGCTTTCGCTTTTACGATGGTGGAGTCGTTAATTGTGAACGGTTCTTCGTAAACAGGACTTTCCCGCGTCGGATCGCTTCCATCCGTCGTATAATGCAACACTCCGCCCTCGCCCTGCCAATTTATCGAGACTTGTTCTCCTGCCCACTCAAATACAGAACCGTTACTAGGCACAATAACAGGATCCGTGCATTTTATCCAGACCTTTATGATCTCCCGAGTCGCTACGGCAGAGTCGCGATAATCAAACTTCATAGCATACGCCTTGACCGTGCAACTGTCCGTCACATAAAACGGCCCAGCGTACACATCCGAATTTGAATCTGGCGTACTTCCATCCAGCGTGTAGCGAATGGACGCTCCATCGGTCGCGCACGAAATCACGACCTTGGTCTTCGAGCCGGTAAACGAATCCGCCGCCTCGATCTGCGGTATCGCAACATCCGTCCAGACGCGTGCAATGTTCGCCGTCACGACAGTTGAATCAAAGAAGTTGTCGCTAAACACCTTCGCTTTTACAATGGTAGAATCGCATAGTGTGAATGGCCCTTCATAAACAGGACTTTCTCTCGTCGGATCACTTCCATCCGTCGTGTATCGCAACACCCCGTCCTCGCCCTGCCAACTAATCGCGACCGGCTCTCCAGCCCACTCAAATGTCGCTCCGTCATTGGGTGTAATCACAGGGTCACCGCATTGTCCAAGCGCATACTCCGCCGTGGCGACATCGCTCAGCAACCCGTTCTTCTTTGCAATCGCCTTGACAGTCGTCTTACCGCTAATGCGAAAGCGCCTATACTCCGGACTTTCCGTCGTCGGCTCACTACCATCCGTCGTATAGTAGATGACAGCCCCATCTGTTGGACAAGAAATAGACACCGAAAGAGTTGCTGTGTCGAAAATCGTTCCGCTCACTGGAGAAAACACCGGTGCATCAGGCCCCAATACGACGAATGTCGCCGTCAGTGTCTCTCCTATTTGCACATTGTCAAGCATCACCTTATGCGTCAGCGTATATGTGCCATTGTGTATCGGAGTCCAATCAACAACCCCGTTACCAGTAGCGGAATTCAACATCTCGCCGTTCACCGCCACTACGGCAGTTGCGCCCAACGCCAAACTATTCCCCCATCCCGTGGAATAGCGAATCGCCTCGCTCGTCGCCACCGTGTGCGTACGCATATCGGTTGCCAGATCAATTTTCACCGATGCACTACTGCCAGAACACATCGTTCCTCCGCATGCTGACAATGCCATACCAACTACTGCCACCACCACGCAAGCAATCATCAACCACTTTTTCATTTTCTTTCTCCTTTGGAAATATCTGGCCTTCGAGACACACTACCGTTCACCCACTACAGCATTCTACTGGGATAGGATTCTACTAACAAGGCGGAAACCAAAGCCGTAATCGACAACCGATTGGTTGTAGCCTGCGAAGGCGGACGATATACATCTGTTCGCGTTGTCGTACCAGCAGCCGCCACACATCATTCTTGACGCAGAAACATTCCAATCCAATAGGGGATCTGTGCCATATGACGGCGTACCGCCATTATAAAGGTCACGGCACCATTCCCACACGTTGCCGTGCATATCATAGAGTCCCCATGCGTTGGCATACTTTGTCCCTACAGGGTGAGACTTGCGATTCGCATTGTCCTTATACCACATGTAATCCTTCGCCGAATCTGGATCAGACGTGCCATTGTTATAAGTCGACGTTGTTCCCGCTCGACAGGCATACTCCCACTGCGCTTTCGTTGGAAGCTGGAAGTCTAGCCTCCGACCTGTTTTTGCATATAGCTTATCACGAAAGTCACTGTATATCATGTCATAGGAAACATAATGTACTGGAAAGGCTCTTCGTGCATGAGTGTGGGTCGGTTCATGCCACCTCCTGACGAGATTTCCCTTTGTTCATGCACATCGGAGCGTTGCAACTGGGCCACGGGATTGTGATGTTCGAGCAGAACAGCATTACGAGCGCGATCATCGTGTCGATGTTCCGGAAGCCGTAGGCGACTCTGATGAGCAGCTTTATCTTGTTGTTCAACGCCTCAATCCTGGCGTTGCTGACGTGATAGCGGATT
>JAFRSR010000313.1 GCA_017427485.1 Kiritimatiellia bacterium | reverse complement strand
GCGGTGCCGCCGTCCAGGCGGATCGGGCCGACGATCTTGTTGGAGTTCTCCGCCGTGCCCGCGCCCACGCGCACCTGCGCGCCGCCCTTCAGGACGAGCGTCCAGTCGAACTTGGAGAACGTCGTGGCCCACAGGTCGAACATGGAGCCCGACTCGATCGTGTACGTGTTCGCGGGCGACCCGACGAAGCTCGGACTGCCCTGCGTGATGACGTCTGCCGCGTTCTTGGCCACGCACGAGCCGTTCTTCAAGGTGGCGGACGTCACCATGAACATGTTTCCGCCGCTCTCAAGCGGACGCGTCGTGAGCGTGTGGCCGCCAAGGTCCACCGTTCCGTTCGAGAAGCCAACGCGGCCGCTGCTGTAGACGGACGTGTCGCCGGACAGCGTCACGGTGGTGAAGAGTCGGTCAATATTGCCGGATCCCCCTACGGGCTGTGCCGTCTTGATCATGCGCAGCGCGCCGTAGCCGTCCGGACCGTTGCCCGCGATCACCAGTGCGTTCGGGAAACGTTCCGTGCCCTGGTTCGGATAGCTGTTCGGGGCGAGCACGCGCAGCTGCGCGCCATTCGAGACCGTGATCGTGTTGGCCTTCTTCCCGCCGAAGGTGTTGATCTGCCCGCCTGCGGCGGTCTGCGCCTCCAGGATGCCCTCCCGGATCTCCACCGTGCCCGAGAACGCGGTGTTGTTGTCGTTCGAGACGATGGCCGTGCCCGCGCCGATCTTGACGATCTTCGTGATCGCCGACGACAGCTGCGTGTAGTAGGCGAGCGTCTGCCCCGCCGGCACGTCGAACGTCAGCACGCCGTCCGCGAGGGACTGCCCCGCCGAATTGACGTTGAGCGCGCCGCTTCCCGCAAGCCAGCCCTGCGAGCCGCCTGCGTAGCGGCCCGACGGCACGGCGGCGCCATCCGCCGTCGCCGCCGGCACGTAGACCGTCGTGCCCGACGCGAGCGAAAGCGTCGTGCCGGATGCGACGGCAAGCGAATCCGCCAGCGGCTTCGCATTCGATCCCGTCAGCGTCACCGTACCGCTGCCCGTGAGCGTGAGGCTATTCACCCTCGCCGCCGCGCCGCTGATGTCCACCATGGAGCCGGCGGGAATCACCACCTCGTCGCCCGCGCGCGGAGGCTGAGCGGACACCGCGCCGCCGACTTGCCAGTTCGCCGCCGTGTTCCAGTCCGTCGATTCCGCGCCCGTCCACCCGATCGTGCCCGTCTCGGTCGCGATGTCGCCGCCGCCCGTGAGCGGGTTGCCCGCGACGGGGCCGTACGTCTTGCCGGTCACAACGTCCTTCAGCAGGTAGACGCCGTTCTTCAGGACGGGCTGCAGGTCCATCACGAGCGTCCCGCCCTCGTAGGCCTGAAGCGAGTAGAGGCGCACCTTGCTGCCAGGATTCTCGAGGTAGGTTCCCTCCTCGTTCTTGACGGTAGCGAAAAGCCCGAGGGGGTAGACGGACGGCACGGTGGGCGTGGCCGTGTTCATCTCCTTCGTGAGCTCGCCGTCCGTGTAGAGACGCGCCGTCTTGTTCGGCCCGTCGATCTCGAACGTGCGCCGGTCGGTCGTCGCGGCAATGGCCGTGTTCAGCCAGTCGCCATCGCCGTTCCTGAACGCGAATGCGTAGTTGCCGCTGCCATTGATGTAGTGCGCGCAGGACATCCCGGCCTCGCGGCCCGACGCGGCGAAGACGCGCGACTGGAGCGGCGTCACGGAGAGAAACGCGTAGTCGGCCACGATCTTCGTGTTCGGCTTCACATAGTAGTCAAGCACGATCGACTGCGTGCCGTCCGTGTCGATGTACGCGTCGGCGGCCACCGCCGACAACGCCATGCCACCGGCGATTCCCATCGCCGCCATGCCAACGAACAGTCTCTTTTTCATACACGCTCCTTTTTGCCTAGAAATTGCAGGGTTGCCACTGCCGATCCAGTGAGGACATCTGATAGGGCGAGTTTTCTCCCTAGCCGAGTCCCAACACGGCAATAACATACCAAAAAAACGGCATTCGCGCAAGAAGCATGAAATCCAGCTGCGTATGCCCGGAATGGACACGCAGCTGGATCAAGCGATTGCGCCACTTGACGTTTGCAGGAACCTGTCGAGGCACTAGGCGCTCAGGTTGCCGATCACGGCCTTGATGCGGCGGACGCCGGCGGAGGAGGACTGCTCCTTGGTGATCTTGAAGCTGCCCAACTCGCTCGTGTTCTCCACGTGCGGGCCGCAGCAGATCTCCTTCGAGACGTCGCCGATCGTGTAGAGCGTCACCTGGTCGCCGTACTTCGAGCCGAAGAGCGCCATCGCGCCTTCCGCCTTCGCCTCCTCCACGGTCGTCACCTTCTTGGTGACGGCGATGCCCTGCTGGATCCAGGCGTTAACAAGGTCCTCCACCTGCTTGATCTGCTCGTCCGTCATCTTCTCCGGCCACGTGAAGTCGAAACGCAGACGCTCGGGCGTGATGTTGGAGCCCTTCTGGTTCGCGGTCGGCCCCAGCACCCGGTGGAGCGCGGCGTGCAGGAGGTGCGTGGCGGTGTGCATGCGCGTCACGACCACGGAGTTGTCCTGCAGGCCCGCCTTGAACGAGCCGGCGGAGGTGGTGCGGCTCAGCTCCTGGTGCTTCTTGTTGGCCTCCTCGAAGCCGGCCACGTCCACTTCCAGGCCCTGCTCCTTGGCGAGCTCAAGCGTCATCTCCAGCGGATAGCCGAAGGTGTCGTAGAGCTTGAACGCGGTCTTGCCGCTGATCTGCGTCTGGTTGTGGAGCTTCAGCTGTTCGGCCACCTTGGCGAACATCGCCGCCCCCTTGTCGAGCGTCTGGTTGAAACGGGTCTCCTCGGCCTCAAGGTCGATCTTGCATGTCTCAAGGTTCACGCCGAGTTCGGGATAGACGTGCTTGTACTTCTCGCAGATCGTCTCGGCAAGCTTCACCGTGAAGCCGGGCGCGATGCCGAGGAAGCGGCTGTAGCGCACCGCGCGGCGGATGAGGCGCCGCAGCACGTAGTTCGCGCCGATGTTGCCCGGCTTCACGCCGCCCTTCGGGTCGCAGAGGATGAAGGTCGCCGTGCGCATGTGGTCGGCGACAATCCTTCTTGCACGGAGTAACTGTTCGGCATCCTGGTAGGGCGCGGCCTCCGGACGCGCCGTTTCATCGGCGGGTCGAGGACGCCCCGCCCTACCGGCTTCGCTCAGCTCGTCGATCTTCGCCATGATCGGCGCGAAGATCTCCGTGTCGAACACGGTCGCGGCGCCGGAGAGCATGCACACCGTGCGCTCCACGCCCATGCCGGTGTCGACGTTGTGGCGGCCAAGCGGCTCGAACTTCCCTTCCGCGTTCTTGTTGTACTGCATGAACACGTTGTTCCAGATCTCGATGTACTTGCCGCAGTGGCAGCCGGGACGGCAGTCGGGGCCGCACTTCTCCTTGCCCGTGTCGATGAACATCTCGGTGTCGGGGCCGCAGGGGCCGGTGGTGCCGGCCGGCCCCCACCAGTTGTCCTCGCGCGGGAGCGGGAAGATGTGGTCGTCGGGGAGCCCCTGCTGTTTCCAGAGGGCGATTGCCTCGTCGTCGCGCGGGATGCCGTCCTCGCCCGCGAACACGGTGACGTAGAGGTCCTTCGGATCGAAGCCGAGCTTCGTGGTGAGGAACTCGTAGCTCCAGGCGATGGCCTCGGGCTTGAAGTAGTCGTTGAGCGACCAGTTGCCGAGCATCTCGAAGAACGTGAGGTGCGCCGAGTCGCCCACGGCGTCGATGTCGCCCGTGCGGATGCACTTCTGCACGTCCGTGAGGCGCGTGCCGGCGGGATGGGGCATCTGGCCCATCAGGTACGGGACGAGCGGGTGCATGCCCGCTGTCGTGAAGAGGACGGTCGGGTCGTTCTCGGGAATCACGCTCGCGCCCTGGATGCGCGCGTGCCCCTTCGACTCGAAGAAGCTCAGATACGTCTCGCGAAGTTCGTCTGCTGTCAGCTTGTTCATCTCTGTCTCTTTTCCTTGGAAAGCGAATAGTATACCACAAATTGCTCACATCAGGCGCAGGAGGGCCATGTAGGCCGCCGTGCCGGCGATGATCGAGAGGAGCGGGTTGCGGCGCCAGATCTGGAGGCCCACCGTGAGCGCGGCCGCGAGGTAGGGAGCCGCCGCGCGCCACTGCATGCCGGCGAAGGAGTAGATGATGAGGCAGCCGATGATGACGGGCGAGACGAACGCGCCGAACTTCTCCACCCACGGCGGCAGCGGCCCCCGCCGCGCGCCGAAGAAGAGGAACGGCAGCGCGCGGAGCCCGAAGTTCACCGCAAATCCCGCCGCGACGATGCCGGCCATGTAGAGGATGTCATTTTCCATGGCGCAGGAATCCTCTCATCTGGTCGGTGAAAATGACGAGGAAAAGCGCAAGCATCGCGAACTCCATCCCGTTCGTCCAGCCGCGGATGGCGTCGGGGTCGACCACCATCCCGAGCAGGGCGACCGCAATGGCGCCGGACGTGACGCCGACGATCCAGTAGGAATGGTTCAGCACCGAGAGGTACGTGCAGTAGCGCAGATGCGCCTGCGGATCTTGGATGGGCGATGCCGCCTCGAGGGCGTAGTTCTCGTCCGTGAGCATGAGGATCAGGTAGCACTTGCGGAGGAAGGACACGTTCTTCCAGCGCCCGAGCATCGAGAAGCCGTAGAAGGCGTAGCGGAAGTTGACCGCGAGCGTCATGAGCGCGAAGGCGGCCACGGAGATGCGCGCGGCGATGTGCGGGACGCCCGCGATGCTCATCGTGCCCGTGACCCACAGCGCGCTCGAGAGGAAACCCCAGAGCGGCGCGAGCGCCACGTTGCCCTTCGCCGCAAGCAGCACGCCCGCCACGAACCCCATCGTGGCGTAGCCCATCAGCACCGGGAGCGAGTCGCGCAGCGCCAGGCGGAATATCCGCGCACCGGACATGGAACCGCCTTACAGCAGCACGCCCTTCGCCGAGCCGTCCCCTTCTTCCCACCAGCTGCCCTTGGTGGTCGCGATGCGGGCGATCGCCTTCGTCGTGAGCTGGATGCCGCGCGCGGTCGCGCCGCGCAGCTCCACCACCGGACGCTTCTCGCCGCCGCCCTTGTCCACGAGCTCGAGCGGCTCGAACAGCATCTGGTGGATCTTCTGCCCCTTCGCGGGCTTGAACTTCACGTAGAACTGCTCCGGACACCCCGCCTCGAAGAAGAGCAGCTTGCTCTTCTCGGGCGCGAGACGGTAGTCCTTGTTGTTGATCATGCCGCCGAACGTGAAGCGCTTGATGTAGGAGAAGCCGTAGAGCGGCTCCTCGTACACGCACACGAACTCCTTGTCGCGGTCCTTCTCCGGGTTGAAGACGAACACCTCGAGGAGGTCCTTGTCCACGAAGATGCGGTCCTGCGGCGCGGACATCTTGTAGCGGCCGTCCTTCCACACGAACACGAGCTTGTCGAGCGAGGAGCACTTGAAGAGCTCGTCGCCCGTCTTGAGCCCGGCGCCGACGAAGTGCGCCTCCTTGTCGTAGCGGATCGTGAGCTCGCTCGAGGTGAGCTTGCGCACGTCGGCCTGCTTGAACGCCCCCGACGCCACCTGCGTGCAGCGCGGGTAGGTCTTCTGGTACGCCTTCACGAGGCCCTTGAGGTACTTCACCACGAACGCGCGCAGGTGCACGAGGTTGTCCTTCACCTGCTTCTCCTCGGCGAGGATGTTCTTGATCGTCTCGCGGTTCTTGTTGATGTCGAACTGGGAGATGCGGCGGATCGGGATCTTGAGGAGTCGCTCCACGTCGTCGAGCGTCACGTCGCGGCGCAGCTCGGCGCGGTACGGCTTGAAGCCCTCGATGACGGTCTGCTGCACGCCCTCGTACGTCTTCTCCTTCTCGATGCGCTTGTAGATGCGCTCCTCCACGAAGATGCGGTCAAGCGTGCGGGCGTGGAAGAGGTCGTCCAGCTCCGCAAGGCGGATCTCCAGCTCGCGGCGCGTGAGGAACATGAGTCGGTCGACGTTCTTCTGCAGGATCTGCGTGACCGTCATCAGCTTCGGGCGGCCGGCGTCCAGCACGATCGGACGCGAGGTGATGGAGCGCTCGCAGTCCGTGAACGCGTAGAGCGCGGTCTTCACCTTGTCCTGCGACTCGCCCGTCGCGAGCTCCAGCTCGATCTCCACGTTCTCGGCGGTGAGGTCGTGGATCTTGCGCACCTTCACCTTCTTCTTCTTGATCGCGTCCTCGATGTTGTCGATGAGCGAGTCCGTGGTCTTGCCCCACGGGAGCGCCGTGATCACGAGCTTGTTCTTGTCGCGGTTCTCGATGACGGCGCGCACCTTGACCTTGCCGAGGCCGTCCTGGTACTCGCTCACGTCCACCACGCCGCCGGTCTGGAAGTCGGGGTAGAGCTGGAACGGCTTCTTCTGGATGAGGGCGATCTCCGCCTCGAGAAGCTCGATGAAGTTGTGCGGGAGGATCGACGTCGCAAGGCCCACGGCGATGCCGTCCGCGCCCATCATGAGGAGGAGCGGGATCTTCGCGGGCAGGAGCACGGGCTCCTGCTTGCGTCCGTCGTAGTTCGGCACGTAGTCCGTGGTCTTGGGGTTGAACACCTCGTGCCGCGCGAGGTCGGTGAGACGGCACTCGATGTAACGCGTGGCGGCGGCGGGCATGCCCGTGTAGAGGTTGCCGTAGTTTCCCTGACCGTCGATGAGGTAGCCCTTGCCCTCGCCCCACAGCTTGTTCGCGAGCACCACGATCGCGTCGCCGATGGACGCGTCGCCGTGCGGGTGGTACTGCATGGCGTGTCCGACGATGTTCGCCACCTTCGTGTACTTGCCGTCGTCCTTCTCCCACAGCGAGTGGAGGATGCGGCGCTGGACGGGCTTGAGCCCGTCCTCCACCGCTGGGATCGCGCGCGAGCAGATCACGTAGGCGGAGTACTGGCGGAAGTTGAAGTCGAAGAGCTCGCGCAACGGCCCGTGCCCCGTCAGTCCCGGCGGCGGCGCCACAGGCCGCGCGTCCGGCACCGACGGCACCGCGGGGGCAG
>JAFRSR010000312.1 GCA_017427485.1 Kiritimatiellia bacterium | reverse complement strand
CGTCGCCTCGCCGCGCTCCATCTGCTCCGGCGCGCCGTAGCCGGGCGTGCCCACGCCGCCGACGGTGACATCCGATGTCGAACGTCCCACGTCGGAAGTCCGGACGCCCTTGACGAGGCCAAGGTCGGCCAGGACGGGAACTGCGGCGGTCGCGGGGCGACACGCCATGCCGATTGCGGCATGGTAGGGCGCGATGTCCCCATCGCGCCGCCACAATATGTTGGCGGGCTTGATGTCGCGGTGGACGAGGCCGTGCGCGTGGAGTTCGGCGACGGCGTCGCACACCTTCAGCAGGAACCGGGCGATGGCGCGCTCGCCCGTCGGCAACTCGCCCGGCTCCAGCAGTTCCATCGCCAGATAGGGAAGGCCGTTTGCCTCGCCGTGGGCGAAGAAACGCGGGAAGGCGTCGGATTTCAAATTGGCAAGTAACTTCGCCTCGCGCAGGAAACGGATCTTTGCGCGTTCGCCCTCGCGGATCAGCACTTTCACGGCGGCAGGCGTGCCGAGCCTCACGTGCTCCGCGCAGTAGACCTCGCCGTTGCCGCCGCGTCCGATGAACGCCGTCAGTCGCCAGTCGCCGAAGATGGCGCCTGGAGGGAAACGGCCGGCAGATTCGACGGGACCGTGGGCGGCGCAGAGCGCGGCAAGATCGTCGGTAGGGGGCGGCCCGCTCGGCGAGCGGGCCCTACCAGATGGTTCAGGGCGCTGTGACATCTTCGAGGGCCTTCACGAGTTTGCGAAGCCGATCCATGGCGCGGCTCTTGGCCTGGTCGACGGCATGGCGCGTCATCTTGAACGCCGCCGCGACGGCTTCGGGGGACTCGCCGTTCAAGGCGGTGCGCTCGAAGATTCGCTTCGTGCGGTCGGCAACCGAGCCGTCGGCGAGGAACTGGCGCAAGGCCAGTTCGAAGAGGGATTCGCGGTAGGATTGGTCTTCAGTGAAATCAGGCGGCGGTCGCAGGGCGACCGCCCGACCGGAAGCGGCAAGAGTGCCGCTTCCCCGAAGGTTCGATCCGTCGACATAATCGGCACGCAACGCCTCATCGCGCTCGCGGTTCCGCAGAACCCGGAGCGCCTTGTTGCGGAGAATGCCGGTGAGATAGTTGTGGAAGTGGCCCTTCTCGTCGGGGGCGTAGCGGTAGGACGGCAGCACGCGGCACAGCGCGACGAGCGTCTCTTGGATGATGTCGTCGGCCTCCAGCGACGGAAACCGCTCGCGCATGAAGGCCTCCATCATCGGACGATACCGCGCCACGAACTCGCTCCAGCGCGGGTTGTCCGCCGAACCTGCGACATCCCGCAAAAGCGTTGTTGACGTATCAGGCACGTTTGCCATTGCGAAGACGTTCAGGTGTAATTCATGCGCCCTGCTCGGCGGGGGCCTTCCACATCATGAGGACGGTGAGCCCGCCCAGCACGGCACACACGAGGATCGTCGCGTAGGCGGCGTTCCAGCCCCAGTGCTGCGCCATCCAGCCGAAGCCGATGCCGCTCACGACGGTGGAGAGGTAGCCGAGAATGCCGAGGATGCCGCCCGCCGCGGCCGCTGCGCGGGGCGTGGCCTGCTGCGTGGACGAAATGCCGAGGAGCGCCTGCGGCCCGTACACGAAGAAACCGATCATCGCGAACGGGACCAGCTTCACCGCGAGCGACGCAGACGCCGGCACGGCCCAGAACGCCGCCACCGCGAGCGCGACGCCGAAGAAGCAAAACACGCACGTGCGGTGCGTGCGGCTGCCGAACACGTGGTCGCTCGCCCAGCCGGCCGCCAGCATTCCCAGATTGCCGCCGATGATCTCGAACGTGAAGCAGAGCGTCGTGGCCGTCTCGACGGTCAGGCCCTTCGACTCCATCAGCAGCGTCGGGCCCCAGTCGAGGGCGGCGAAGCGCACCGTGTTCACGAAGAAATTGGAGGTCGCGAGGATCCAGATGTACGGGTTCTTCAGCACATGGTCGCGCACGAACGCCTTGTAGGCCGCGCTCTCCTCCTTCGTCCGGACGACGGTGACCTTGCGTCCGGGGATGGGCGGCAGGCCCACGTCCTCGGGCGAGTCCTTCATCGCGAAGAAGAGCCCGACTGATCCGGCCATCGCGATGCCGGCCGGCACAAGGAAGCAGAGCCGCCAGGCGTTGAAGTGCGGAATGATCCACCAGCCGAGGAGCGCGAACACGCCCCCCGCGCCGATAGAGTGCGAGAGGTTCCAGATGGCCTGCTTCGTGGCGAGCTGGTTGGGCGGGAACCAGAGCGGCAGCGTCTTCACGCACGGTCCCACGCCCATGCCCTGGAAGTAGCTGTTGACGATGTAGAGGATGCCCATCGTCCAGACGAGCGCCGACGCCGCGGCGACGCCGTTGCCGACCGCCGGCGCCGCGCCCCCGAGCGCGATGAAGTCGCTCACGCCGAAGATGACGTTGACGATGGCGCAGATGAAGAGTCCGGCCGCCATCACCTTGCGCGCGCTGTTGCGGTCGGTGAGGATGCCGTTCGTGAAGCGGGCGAGGCCGTAGAGCATCCCGCCCGCCGTCAGGAACGCGCCGAGCTGCACCTTGCTGATGCCGATCCCCGCGAGGAGTGGCATGGCAAGGGAGAAGTTCTTGCGGATGATGTAGTAGAGGGCGTAGCCGCCCATCGTCACAAGCAGCGTCTCCCACTGCCACCAGCCGAGACTCTTCCGCGTCTTCGTCATGTCTCGCGTCCTTTACTTAACTTCCCACACGCCGCCGGGCCCGAAGAGCTCGTCGAGAAGCCGACCCGTGAGGCCGAGGCGGTCGACGAGGTCGAGCGAGAAGTAGCGCGCGCGCATGTAGGGGACGCCCGCGTACGTCTCGCGGAACCGCGCGCGCGTGACGCCGATCATCTCCGGCTCGTAGGGCGCGCCGACCTTCTTCAGGTTCTCGCGCACTTCCTCGAACGGCATGAGCTGTGCTTTCATCTTCGCGGACAGCTCCGGCCACTTGTCCCGCACGAGCATGAGCTCCGTGCGCAGCTCGTCGCGCGTGGGGAACTTCTTCGGGTACTCCATCATCGCGCGCTGGATGTGCGCGGGACGGTTCCCGAACACCTTCGGGAAGGTGGCCGCCACGGTGTCGAAGTCGGGCCACCACTTCGCGACGGTCGCGTCCACGTCGAGGTTCGCGAGGTCCTGACGGAGCAGGAACTCGATCGTCTTCGTGGAGACGAGCGTGCCGATGCCCACCTTGAAGCCGTGCGACACGGGCAGGCCGTTGTAGCAGAGGTCCTCCATGTCCCAGTAGTGCGACACCTGGTGCTCCGTGCCGGAGGCCGGACGCGACGAGCCCATCACCTGCATGGCGAAGGCACTCATCACGAGGCCCGAGCAGAGCTTCTCCGTCTCGGCGATGTCGCCGGACGCCGCGCCGACCGGGTTCGAGAGCGACTCGCGCAGCGGCCCCTGCACGAAGTTCCACGCCGCCGGGTGGATCGCCTCGCTGCCGATCGCATCCGCGAGAATCCAGTCCGCGCCCGCGGGGATCTTCGCGATGAGGTCGGCGTAGCCCGACGCCACCATCTCCTTCGGCGCCTCGGCGGCCACCTTGGAGTCGACGATGCAGCCGAGCGGCGCCTTGCACGCGAGGGTCTGCTTCATGCCGTCCTTCGTGATCGCCGCGCCGTAGCTCGTGTAGCCGTCCATTGAGGCGGCTGTGCCCACCACCATGTAGCGCACGCCGGCCTCCTCCGAGGACCGCTTCACGAGGTCGTTGACCGTGCCGGACCCCACGGCCACGGGCACGCCGCCCGACGCGCGGATGGCCTCGCGCACCTCGTCGATCCACTTGTACTCGGCGTGGAACCATTCGCCGCCGGGGCAGAGCACGTGCCGGTCGCAGGCAATGCCCGCCGCCACGAGCAGCTCCTCCACGCGCGCGCCCGCGACGCGGCGCGTGTTCGGGTCTTCCACGACGATCGCCTTGCGCGCGTCGGGGAAGAGCTCCTTGAACATCTTCGCGGCGTCCTCCGTGGCGCCGGCGCGAATCACGCAGGCCTTCGTGTCGGTCGTCTGTTTAAGAGCTTCGTCGATGAGTGACATTTCTGTTTCTCCTTTGCCTTACTTCTTCGCCCCGGCGCGTTCGGCCGCCAGGAGCGTAAGCGGGAAGTCGCTCGTGTTCGTGTCCGCGCCGAGCGAACGCGAGAGCGCGTAGTCCTGCTCGTTCTGGATCATCCAAAGGGAGACGACGAGGCCCTTGGAGTGGGCGTAGTCCACCATCTCCTTCGTCGTGCCCTTCAGGAGCGGCGCCACGCCGCAGCAGCCGAGCTCGACGGCCTTGTCGATGGCCTCCTTCGTGGCGAACTTGCCGACGTTGAGGCCGAGCGGCGCGTCGGGATAGAGTCGGTGCATCGTCGCGAGCGTGTCTTCGTAGAAGGAGATGAACACGTAGTTGCCGGGCTCCATCGTCTTCACGACCGTGTCGTGCAACTTGCGGCAGTAGTCGTCGAGACGCGCCTGGCTCCCGAGCGACTTCAGGTTCTCCTTCATCTCCCACTCCACGCGGATGCCCTTCGCGCCCTTGAAGACGTCCGCGAGCTGCTGGAGCGACGGCACGTTCTCGCCGGAGCGCTTCAGCTTGAGCGCGGTCACCTCGGCGAAGGTCATCTCGCAGACCTTGCCCTTGCCCGTGGTGGTGCGCTCCACGTTCCCGTCGTGCATGATGATGAGCCTGTCGTCCTTCGTCATCCGGACGTCCGTCTCGAAGCCGCGCACGCCCGCCTTGAGGCACTTGGCGAAACCGCCGGCCGCGTTGTCGTCGTACTCGCCGCGGCTGCCGCGGTGCGACACGATCATCGGCTTCTCCGCGAGCTCGCGCCACGACTTCTGCGCGCAGCATGCCTTTTTCGCGCAGCACGCAGGCTTCTCGCATGTCTGTTCCCCGCACGTCGTGCAGCATCCCGCCACCGCGAGCGCGAGGCCCGCCACCATCATCATCTTCTTCATCTCATTTTCCTTTTCTTTGTTTTTAACTTTGACTTTAAATCCGCTGGCCTCAAGTCTCTCGTCCCCTAGTCCTGCACGTGGTCGAACGTCTCCACAACGATCGCCGGGGGCGTGCCGGTGTACTTCTCGAGGTCCGCAGGCGTCGTCTCGCCGGAGAGCACGCACACGAAGTCCACGCCCGCGTTGTCCGCGATCGCCTTGTCCGTGTAGAGGCGGTCGCCCACGACGGCGATCTCCTCCGGCTTGAACTTCGCGAGCACGGGCGCGAGGAGCGTCGGCGACGGCTTGCCGAACACGTGGCTCGGCTTCATGCCGTTCGTGATCTCCAGAAACTTCATCATGCCGCCGATGTCGGGGATCGGGCCGCGTTCGCTTGGACAGCAGTTGTCGGGGTGCGTCGCCACGAAGTCGACGGGAGTCTGGTTCTGCGTGCGGACCGGGCACATCGGGCTCGGCGGGCAGTTGCGCATGTTCCAGAGGCTCGTCGCGTCCGCCAGCTTCGCGTACGTGAGCTCCTTGTCGTAGGTGAGCGCGATCAGCTCGTTGCGCTCCGGGTCGTAGTCGAGCGACACCCCCGCGTCCGCGAGGCGCTCCGCCATGTGGGCCTTCACCTTCTCGCTCGAGATGAGATAGACCGACTTGTACCCCTTCTCGCGGATGTACGACTCGAGCGTGATGAGCGGCGTGAGGATCTGCTCGGGCACCACGGGAATCGCCGCGCCCGAGATCTTCTTCATGTACTCCTCGGGGCACTTCGACGTGTTGTTCGTGAGGTAGTAGAACGCGAAGCGCCCGCTCTTCGTCGAGTCGATCACGAACTTGACCGCGGACGGGATCGGGTTGGGCCCCATGAACAGCGTGCCGTCGAGGTCGCAGACGAACGCCTTTTTCTTCGAGAGGTCAAATGCCATTCTTTATCTCCATTCTTCACTTCTCCGAATCGTAGCTGTTGGCGCGGACGTTCCACAGCAGGAGGAACAGCGCCGCGCCCACGCCCGCCACGGCGGCGATCACCAGCACCGGCATGCGCCACCCGCCGCTCGACTGCGCGAGCGAGCCGCACACCTTCCCGCTCACCGCCACGCCGATGTACGAGAAGAGCGAGATGAACCCGATCGACGTGCCCGCGTAGAGCTTCGTGGACGTGTTCGTGGCCGTCACGCCCGTGAGCGCCTGCGGACCGTAGAGGGTGAACCCCGCAAGGCAGAGCGCCGCCATCGCGAGGATGCCCGTCGCGCCCCCGGCCGGCAGGAACCAGAACGCCGCCACGAGCCCCGCCGTGAGCGCCATCAGGAACAGGCACAGGCGCGGCGCACGGCCGCCGAAGAAGCGGTCTGTCGCCCACCCGGCGAACAGCATCCCCGCGATGCCCGCGAACTCGAAGAACATGATCACCGTGCCCGCCTCGCTCGACGTGAGGCCCTTCGCCTCCTGGAGCATCGTGGGGCCCCAGTCCGCCACGAGCGCGCGCGCCGCGTTGATCGAGAAGTTGCAGAGCCCCAGCATCCAGATGACGGGGTTGAGGAAGACCATCCGCATGGCGGTTCGTGGTTCGTGGTTCGTGGTTCGTGATTCGTGGTTCGCGGTTCGTGATTCGTGGTTCGCGGTTCGCGGTTCGCCCTCACACGAATCACGAACCACGGAACACGAATCACGACTCACCTCGGTGCCCGGCAAATCCGGCAGACCCTCCTCCTTGGGCGTGCCGGGCAGCCAGATCCACATCGCCACAAGGCCAAGGAACCCGAGCGCGGCCATCGACCAGAAGCACCACTTCCACATGCCCACGCCCTGGTGCGCGCTCCCGATCACGCCGAGGCCCATGATCACGCCGCACACCTTCGCAACGAGACCGCCGCCGATCGAGTGCGACGTGTTCCACACGCTCATCTTCGTGGCGAGCTCCTTCGGCGGCACCCAGAACGCGATGAGCTTCGCGCAGGGCGGAAAGCCCGTCCCCTGGAAGAACTGGTTGAGGACGAGCAGGGACCCCAGCACCCAGGCGAGCGCCACGGCGTGCGAGCCGTCGGCGGACGCCGCGGACGCGCAGGAGCGCGTCCCTCCCCCGAAGATCGCGGCGATCTGCGGCGCAAAGCCGAAGGCGACGTTGATGAGCGTGCAGGTGAGGAGTCCGAAGCAGAGCATCTTCCGCGGATTCACCTTGTCGCCCACCACGCCGTTCACGAACTTCGAGATGCCGTAGACGATGCCGCCCGCCAGCAGGAAGTTGCCGAGCATCGACTTCGAGATGCCGCAGTCCTGCTCGAGACCCGGCATCGCGAAGGAGAAGTTCTTCCGCATGAAGTAGAAGAGCGTGTAGCCGATCATCGTGGCGAAGAGCATCCGCCACTGCATGCGGTTGAAGCGACGGTCCGTCGCCGGATCCTCAAAGAGCCGCATCGCGCTTCCCCTTCCAGCCCTCGGTCTCCTTCATCCACTCCTTCGCCTTCGTCCAGTCGAAGGGCGGCTCGCCGTAGAGGAAGTGGTTGCGCAGCGTCTCGCCGTCGCACGCGTACTCGATGAGGATAAGTCCCTGTCCCGCGAACGGGATCTCGCCGAGGCGCGTCTTCGAGTTGGCGGCCACCTCGTAGTCGGCGTCGAACAGCACCTTCCCGCTCTCGCGGTCGGTGAACTTCGCGTGGCCCTTCACGGGATGCCGGCTGTCGTTCACGGCCCAGGCCACGTGGTCGTCGCCGACCATCACGAGCTGGTTGCGCTGCACGCTCCGCAGCGCGAAGTACGCCTGCTTCTTGCCGCCGAACCAGTCCACCACCGCGTCGGAGATGATCGGCCAGCCGTCGCGCACGTTCCACCAGATGAGCCCGTTGAAGCGCGTGAACTTGCGGCTGCGGAACACCTCGCAGAAGGTCTTCATCGCCTCGGCCTGCACGAACTGGCTCTGGTCCACGAACGTCTCGAGGTCGCGCGCCACGCGCCCGAACATGATCTTCGTCTGGTTCGTCATGAGGTTGTTGCGCGTCGAGTGGCGCATCGCGCCGGGCGTCACGGAGGCGTTGCAGGCCTTGATCTGCCACTCGTCGTTCCAGTGGAAGTCGCGGTGCGGGTCCTCGCCCGTGATCTCCTTCCACGGGAAGAGCGCGCCGGGCGTCATCATCTTCTTCAGCGACGCCACGTTCGGACAGCCGTGGTACCCCATTTCGCTCGCGAACCAGCACGGGCTGTTCGTGTAGAACGGCACCTTGTAGTAGGCGCGCGCGCCCCAGAGGTGGTCCTCGCTCGGACGCGCCTTGCCGGCCGCCACGTCGGGCGAGTAATAGGGCGACGAGGGCAGGTACGGACGCGTGAGGTCGTATTCGAAGAGCACGTCGGGAATCGTCTTGCGCGAGTTGCGGTCCTTGTTCGGGTCGCGGGCGAGCTTGTGGCCCACGAACCAGCGGAACGCACCGTCGTTCTCGTTGTTGCCGCTCCAGAGCGCGAGGGACGGGTGGTTGCGGTGGCGGATCACGATGGACAGCACCTCCTCGCGCGTCGCGCGGGCGTAGTCGTCGTCCTGCGGGAACACGCCGCAGCCGGTCATGAAGTCCTGCCACACCATCACGCCGTTCGCGTCGCACCAGTCGAAGAACGCGTCCGGCTCGTACACGCCGCCGCCCCACACGCGCACCATGTTGCAGTTGAGGTCGGCCCACATCTCGAGCGTGGGTATGAGGTGCTGCATGTCGCGTCCGTGGAAACTGTCGAGCGGCACCCAGTTGGAGCCGCGCACGTAGATCGGCTCGCCGTTCACCTTGAAGAGGAACTGGCCGGGGCGGTCTGGGCCGTACACGTCGTCGCGCACGAGCTCGATGGTGCGCACGCCGATCTTGCGCGCGTCGCGCGCGAGCACCGCGCCGTCGGGCCCCACGATCTCGGCCACCGCGTCGTAGAGCGCCGCCTCGCCGCTGCCGCGCGGCCACCAGAGGTCGGCGTTCGAGAGCGTGAAGTCGATCATCGGGTGGTAGGTCACGACCGGACGCTCCTCCTTCACGCGCACCTGGCCGCCACGCGAGAGCGTGCAGCGGAGGCGCGCCTTGTCGAGGACGGAGAAAGGCGCCTCAAGGCGCGAGCGGAACTTGAAGTCGGCGCGGCGCTTCGCCACGTCGAGGTTCTTGATCATCCACACGCACTCGCGGAGGCGCACGGGGTCCTCGACCTCCAGCGACACGCCCCGCCACAGGCCCTGCACGAACACGCGCGGGAAGATGTCCCAGCCGCCCATGTGCGCCGCCTTGCGGTAGCGCTCGCCGTCCGCGCCCGGCTCGCTCGGGCCGCCCATCTCGCCCACGGTCGCGTACTGCGCGTCGAGGAGCACGGGACGCAGCAGCACCTGCACGGTGTTCGCGCCCTTCTTCAGGCGGCGCGTCACGTCGAATCGGCGCTCGATGAGCATGTTCTCGGACTCGCCAATCTTCTCGCCGTTGAGGAAGACGTCCGCGAGCGTGTCGATGCCGCCGAACACGAGCACGGCGCGCGCGCCGCTTGCCACGTCCACGGCCGGCGCGTCGAAGGTCTTCGTGTAGAGCCACTGGTAGCCCTCGTAGGGACGCAGCTTCAGCACGTTGAGACCGATCTCCATCGGCGGCAGGACGCCCGCGTTCACGAGATCGAGCTCGCAGTTGCCCGGCACCGTCGCCTTCACGGTCTTGAACGGCACCTTGAGCGGCACCGCGCGCACCGCGCCGGCGTCCGGCTGCGGGAAGTAGTCCAGACGCCACTCGCCGTCCAGGGAAATCGTGGATGCGCCCTGCAGCGCGGCCGCAACCGCCGCCACGAGGCCCGTCGCCAATGTTTTTTTCATGCGATACAAATCCTTTCACTTCGCGTGCAAGAGAATTATACCACAAATCCCCTGCTCGCGGGAGGGGCCGTGTAGCATCCCCTGCAGAGCGGATGTTCTTGGCGTGGCCGCGTTAGGCGGTCTCGCGAAGGCGACGCAAGTCGAGGATGCGCTGGTTGGCGGATCCCCGGAAGACAAGGGTGACGTCCTTCTGCGCCTCGATGTAGGGACCGTCCACGAGCGTGTCGACGAGCGAGAGCATCTCGTCCGTCGCCTCGCACCGCCACGGGCTCTCCTTCAGGAGGTCGTCCTCGTAGACGCATCCCGTCCAGGCCCACACGTCTTTTTTCGGGAAACGCGCGCGGAACGCGCGCAGGAGCGGCAGGAGCCCGCGCTGGTTCACGGGCTCGAATGGCTCGCCGCCGAGGAGCGAGAGGCCCTGTATCCAGTCCGGCTCGCAGTCGACAAGCAGCTTCTCCTGCACGGCGTCCGTCCACGGCTCTCCGGCCGCGAAGTCCCAAGTGTCGGGGTTGAAGCACCCGGGACAGCCGTGCGTGCATCCGCTCACGAAGAGGGACACGCGCACGCCCGGCCCGTTCGCCACGTCGCACGTTCTGATGGCCGAGTAGTTCACGACACGTGCAGCACGCGCTCCTTGATTTCCTGCGTGCGGCCCTGGTTCCAGTACTGGGAGCCGATGTAGCCGCAGGTGCGGCGCGCGACGTTCATCTTGTTCTGGTCCGTGTTGCCACACTTCGGGCACTTCCAGATCAGCTTGCCGTGCTCGTCCTTCACGACCTGGATCTCGCCGTCGAAGCCGCACACCTGGCAGTAGTCGCTCTTCGTGTTCAGCTCGGCGTACATGATGTGGTCGTAGATGAACTGCATGATCGCGAGGACCGCCGGGATGTTGTTCTGCATGTCCGGCACCTCCACGTAGGAGATCGCGCCTCCGGGCGAGAGCTTCTGGAACTTCGCCTCGAGCGCGAGCTTCTCGAACGCGTCGATCGGCTCGGTCACGTGCACGTGGTAGGAGTTCGTGATGTAGTTCTTGTCCGTCACGCCCTTCACGATGCCGAAGCGCTCCTGCAGGCACTTCGCGAAGCGGTAGGTGGTGGACTCGAGCGGCGTGCCGTAGATGGAGAAGTCGATGTCGGACGCCTTCTTCCACTTGGCCGTGTACTCGTTGAGCTTCTTCATGATGTCGAGGCCGAGCGCCTCGCCCTGGAACTCGGTGAGCTTCCTGCCGATAAGCGCGTAGACGCACTCCCAGAGGCCGGCGTAGCCGAGCGAGATCGTGGAGTAGCCGTGGAACAGCAGCTCGTCGATCTTCTCGCCCTTCTCGAGGCGCGCGAGCGCGCCGTACTGCCAGAGGATCGGCGCCGCGTCGGAGAGCGTGCCCATCAGGCGGTCGTGGCGGCAGTTGAGCGCGCGGTGGCAGAGCTCCATGCGATCGTCGAAGATCTTCCAGAACTCGGCCATGCGCGCGTCCTCGGAGGCGTCCGGGCCGGCGGCCTTGACGGCCGAGAGCGCCACGTCCACGAGGTTGATCGTCACGACGCCCTGGTTGAAGCGGCCGTAGTAGCGGTGCTGGCCGGCCTTGTAGTTCTTGGCCTTCGAGATGTTGCCGATGCCGGCGTCCGTGAAGCGGTCCGGCGTGAGGAACGAGCGGCAGCCCATGCAGGTGTACACGTCGCCCTTCAGCTCGAGCATCATCTTCTCGCTGATGTAGTCGGGCACCATGCGCTTCGCGGTGCACTTCGCCGCGAGCTCGGTGAGGTACCAGTAGGGCGTCCCCTCCTTGACGTTGTCCTCCTCCAGCACGTAGATGAGCTTCGGGAAGGCGGGCGTCACGTACACGCCCACCTCGTTCTTGACGCCCTGGATGCGCTGCTTGAGCATCTCCTCGATGATGACGGCGAGGTCCTTCTTCTCCTGCTCGCTGCGCGCCTCGTTCAAGTACATGTACACCGTGATGAACGGCGCCTGGCCGTTCGTCGTCATGAGCGTCACCACCTGGTACTGGATCGTCTGCACGCCACGCACGATCTCGTCCCTGACGCGCTTCTCGACGATCTCGGCCTTCTTGGCGGGATCGACCGCCGCGCCCACGAGCGCCAGCTCCTCGTCCACCTCCTGCAGGATCTTCTCGCGGCTCACCTGCACGAACGGCGCGAGGTGCGTGAGCGAGATGGACTGCCCGCCGTACTGGTTGGACGCCACCTGCGCGATGATCTGCGTGGCGATGTTGCACGCCGTGGAGAACGAATGCGGACGGTCGATCGTGGTGCCGCTGATGACCGTGCCGTTCTGCAGCATGTCCTCGAGGTTCACGAGGTCGCAGTTGTGCATCCGCTGCGCATAGTAGTCCATGTCGTGGAAATGCAGGATGCCGGCGTCGTGCGCCTTCACGACCTCCTCCGGCAGCAGAAGGCGCTTCGTCACGTCCTTGGAGACCGCGCCGGCCATGTAGTCGCGCTGCACGCTGTTGATCGTCGGGTTCTTGTTCGCGTTCTCCTGCTTCGCCTCCTCGTTCGTGCAGTTGATGAGCGTGAGGATCTCGCCGTCCGTCGTGTTGTGCTGGCGCTTGAGGGACTGGATGAAGCGGTACGTGATGTACTTCTTCGCCACCAGGTGCGCGCCCGCCTCCTGGATCTTCGTCTCCACCAGGTCCTGGATTTCCTCCACGCTCAGCGCGCGGTCATGCGCGGCCGCGAACTCCTCGATCTGCTGCGCGATTCGCTTGATGCGCGCATCCGTCAACTTGTCCGCATCGTCCACCATGGCATTGGCCTTGCCGATGGCGACGACGATCTTCTCCCGATCAAACGGCGCTTCCTCGCCGCTGCGCTTGATAATATTCATTGTTCTCCCTTTTTGGTTTTAAGTTGTTGTTGGTTGAGGTTTCTTTTGAAAGGTAAACGTGATAAGTTTACCACAAACCCCTCTCCGCATGCAAGGGGAAATATCAATATCTTGTATTATTTTTTCCGGCGAGATACTACATATAGACAATGTGCCCAAAATGGCGTTTCTCGGCAGTTTTAGGGAGATACGGGGACAAGCGACGTGCGACATGCAACGTGCGCGGCGACTTTTCGACTTTTCGGCATACGCTTTTCGTGAGGTCGGATGCGCGTGCCGTGGGGTCGAATGTCGGCCGTGCACGCGTGTCGCATGTCGCGTGTCGCGCGTCCAACCAAGTCACGCACGAGCCTTTGGTTGCCATCGCTCCAGCGTCCGGAGGATGAAACGGAAGGTCTTTTCACGCTCGGCGGGCTTCAGCGCGCAGGCCCAGACGACGATGAGGTTCCACCCCTGTTCCACCCATTCCCGCTCGTGCGCGGCGTCGCGCCGCACGTTGCGGCGGAACTTCTCGTTCCAGAACTTACGGTTCGACGCGGGCGACGAGGATGCATCGCGGCAAAACGTCTCCTGCACGAGCTTCCGTCCGTCCCACGCCCACCCGTGCCGATGCCAGAAACAGCCGCGAACCTCGATCAAGGCGCGGCAACGGGGTATGACGATGTCAGGGTGTCCGACGATGCGTCTGTCGCAGACGCGGAAGCGGTAGCCGTTCGCATGGAGCATCTTGCGCACGAGAATCTCCGGCTTCGTGTCGCGCGAACGGATCCGGCTCATGATGCGGCTGCGCTGTTCGGGCGTGACGGTGTCCATGGCACTGCTCCTCACGACCCGCTGATCCGCGGGACAAGACGCCGGACGAGATGACTCGCCAGCCACAGTCCGGCGGCGGCGGCGAGGAAGGACGGGCGCGGCACGATGAGCATGAAGCCGACCTGCAGGTAAATCAGCGCGCCGATCGTCTTCCCCACGGCGCGGCGGCGCTCCGGCGGACCATGCGCCTTCCAAAGCGGCTCCACGGCGAAGCACCAGGCGAGGAACGTGCAGCAGCATCCCGCCACGGGCAAGACGAAGATGAGGCGCGACACGACCTCCATCCCCGAGGAGCACGCAATCGGCACGAATCCGAGCAGAGGGAGGAATGCCGACAGCCCCAACAGGAAACGGCGGTTGCCGAGTCCCTCGCTCGGCCGTTCCTCGCCCTCCGAGAGCTTCGTCACGGATTCGATGTAAGCGGCCCATCCCACCGCCAGCACGCAGAGCGCAACGAACAGGCAGACGCTTTCAGGCAGGAGGCTCCGCGCGTATGGCTGAACGTCCGGCACCCATGCCGCCAGGCCGCCGCACATCACGCTCATGCCCCGGCAGGCGCCCATGAGCCACGGCCGCTTCAGGCGGTTGTATGCATAGACGCAGCCGGAGAGCATCGCCATCGCCACGATCCATGACATCGGCAGCGGCGCGCCGGGACTGAGCTGGTCCACGATCCAAGCGGGCAGGAACCAAGACGCAAGGACGCATGCGTTCATCGCCACCGTGGCCGTCGTCCTGGAAATCTCCCCGCGCGGAATCGGACGGTCCGGCGCGTTCACGGCGTCCGTGCGCGCGCCGACGAGATCATTGTCCGCCAAGCCGAACATGTACATGAACAGCACGCCGACCGCCGCCGCGAACGCCTGCGCCAGCGTCGCGTCCCCCGCCGGCATCATGAACGCCGCGCCCGCCAACGCGTCGCCGGGCGCGGTCGGGAGGTTGGGCACGCGGAAAAACCGCAGCCAGGGATTGTCCTTCAGCGAAAACACGGGGAATAGTATACCACAACCGGACGCGTCAGAACTTCACGACGGCGCCAATGCTGAAAATCGTGAGATCGCGGCGGCGCTGGCCGCGCGAACCGTTTTCCATGATGCTCGCGCGCGCATCCTCGGAAACCAGGCCAAATTGCGAGAGAGAGGTCGTGACGCTGAACCAGTCGGTCACCTTCCACGCGAGCTCCAGCTGCGCCACGAGCGCCTGCGGGCCGCTATGGTAGCTGCGGCCGCGGACGTTCTGCCCGTACCGGCGGTTGAAATGCCGCTCGTCGCCAAGCTCCGCGTAGAAGATCGGCGTGAGCGCGAGGTTGTCCACCAGCGGGAACCCGTGCTGCACGCCGACCCGGTAGTAGGTCCAGTCGTTCGGATGCGTGCCGCGGCGGATGAGGCACCACGGCGTCAGGTAGGGGTTCTTCAACGCCTCGTACAGCCGATATTCGTGGATCGTGGCGTCGCTGCGCCCGCGCAGGCGTCCGCGCGCCCCCGGAAACGTGAGCCAATCCTTCATCACGTCCGACGTGAGTGTCCAGTCCTTGTCGATCTCCCAGTCATAGCGGTAGAAGAAGCCCCAGTCCACCTCGTGAAACGACCGGCGGAAGAGGTTCTCGCGCCGATTGCCGAGCGCCGAGACGTCCCAGTGCCACAGACCGACGCGTCCGTAGGGGCCGAGGGCGCCGTCCACGCGCACGAGCTGCGTCATCACGGGACGGTCCTCGCACACGCGCCCGCGCGAGAGGTACGCCGTGCGCGCCTCCGGCACGTAACGGAGGTGAAGGTCGGCGTCCGCAAGATCCACGCCGTTCGTCCCCGCCCCGACGGCGGCGACGAACGCAGCGAAAGCCGCGCACAGCCGCGGCCGAATGTCCTTCCTGTGCAACACGCGCCATAGTATACCAAAAAACGGCGGGGGTGCGGCGTTCCCAGTTAGCGGCCCAATCATTTACTCTTCAAGCAGAAATTGCGGCAGATGAACATGCTCAATGCCGTCACGTGAGAAATCGAATCCGTCCATTGAGAGGACAACCTTTCGATACTGGTCGGGAACTGAAGCCAACGCGGAGAACTCCCGTTCCCGCGTCTCTGCCGTCGGCATCAAATAGGCCACCTGCAAGTAAACCCGCCGTCCGTCCCGCGAACACACAAAGTCGACTTCCTTTTCCTTCACGCGACCTACCGTAACCTGATAGCCACGACGACGCATCTCGGCAAAGACAACATTTTCCAACGCTTGATCGACATCCTCGCCTCGGCGATCCCCGATAACCGCACGACGCAATCCAAGATCTGTCACGTAGAATTTCTCGTCCACGGACAAGACTCGTTTCCCGATCAGGTCCTCGCGCTTGACTCTCGTCAGCAAGAAGGCTTCCTCGCAGGCCTTCAGGTATCCCAGAATGGTCTCCGCCGTAGTCGAGCGGTTCTCGTGCTTGAGGCAGCGGGCGATGCTCGATGCAGAAAACACGTGCCCTATCTCAGTCATCGCGTAACGCACGATCCTCTCCAGGAGGTCAATGTCGCGAATCTCCTTCCGTCGTGCGATGTCCTTGGAGAGGATTGCCCAGAACAAGTCCTCCAGATACTGCCGCGCACCCGTCGTGCCGAATCCGAGCTTCGGCAGGAATGGCATGCCCCCCGTTTCCAAGTACTTCATGAAGAGCGCGTCACCGGTCTCCGAAACGGAACCGCGCACGGCTTCCATGTACTCGCCGTATGAAAAGGGGGTTATTTGGAATTCAACGTAACGACCGGTCAAATAGGTCGCGAGCTCCCCTGACAACATCTTTGAATTTGAACCGGTGATGTAAACATCCGCCCCCTTCCGTTTCCGAATCGTGTTGACCGTCGTCTCCCACCCTTCTGCATCATGAACCTCGTCCAGGAAAACTGCGGTGGGGGCTCCATGGCGTCCTTTCAGTTCCGATTCAAGGAAATCAAACAGCTCGTTCCCCTTGAGGAACCGCTCGTTGGACTTGTCTTCCAGATCGAGATAGACGATCTTCGTCTTCGGCGATTGTGACACGATCTCGTCGCGAATCTGTTCAAGCAGAACCGATTTCCCGCAACGGCGTATGCCCGTTATGACCTTGATGACGTCCGTGCCGATGAACGGGCGTATGAGATTCAGATAATGTTTGCGATATACCATATAAACAATGCTCCTTCGCGAAGACATTATACCACGGCTATAACCGCTACGCAATGTCAATTACGGATTTTCAGCGGCTATAGCCGCCAAACACACGCCCGGCTCGCCGAGGACGGCTCGCCCCACAATGGGAGGGTCGCAACTTGTTGCGACCGCACACAAAACCGGGAGGGTCGCGCTCCGTCGCGACCGCCGCCGAGCCGCGGGCGGCGATGGAACGCCGAGGGGAGCGGCGGAGCTTCAGGGGGAAGATTTCTTCTCGACCGTCAAGGCGAAATGGACAAGCGACCGGGCCGGCACGATGGACGTCCAATCCGGCACGCCGCATTCAAGATGCGAGATTCGCGGCGAAATGTCGCCCTTCGACGCCTCCCACAGGCGTATCTCCACCCCGCCGGACACGTGCATCCCTTCAGGTAGACGCACGCGGACCGCGATTTCATCGTCACCCGTGTTCAGGACGCTCACGAGCATCCGCCTCTCCTTCATCAACACGGCGGGCACGATCCGTTTATCCGACGAGGCGGACGCCACGTATCGTCCGCCACACGTGTCGTTCACGACCGACTTGAATATCTCGTACTTCGCCGTCATCTCCGGCCCGTGTCCCCTGTTTGAATACACCATCGGATGCGCGGCGCCCTTCCATGGGCCGAAGAAGAGCCAGGTGTCGATGCCGGAGAACCCCGCAGCCAAGTGACGCCAGAGGATTATGGAGTTGAGGATGTCGTCGGACGGGCTGCGCGTGCCCACCCAGCCGTGCATTTCCGTGTTCCAGAGCTCCTTGTCCGGATCCACCGCCCGGACTGCGTCCGCGAAGGCGACGAGGCCGGCCTCGTCAAACTTGTTCCGGTCGGCGTCGGGCGTGTTGTGCGTCGCGACCACGCCAATCCGTTTCAAGACCTCGCCGCGCCGCGCGGCGACCGACGGCACGTTCAGGAACTTTTTCAGGCCATCGCCCGGACTCCACGTAGACGGAAAAACGATCTTCGGCATGGTGACGGATCGGTCGAGGAGCGTGGGGATTCGATCGATCACGTAAAGGACGTTCTCAATGTCCCCGCCCCACATCGACTGGTCCTCGTTCATCAGGTCAAGGTATGCGATGTCAAGTCCCTCCCGCCCCATCAGGTTCAGGTAGTCCGCAAGGTAACGAGCCCATTTGTCCTTGTTCACCTTCTTGTAGACGCGTTTGACGACTCGTTTGTGTCCGCCCACCCAAAGCGGATACGCCGCCATGCCGATGTTCCCGTGCTTGAAGTTGTCGGCGAGCCATTTGGCGTCCGCCTTGGATTTGTACACTTCCTTCATGGGGCGCGGGGACGCGAAGAAACGCAGATTCGGATTGTATTTCCTGAACGTCTTCATCATCGGGATGATGACATCCGAATACGCGCTGATGTTGGTGACGCCCTCTTCCCGCTCGTACGCGCCGTTGATTGCCACGCGGGCAAAGTCCACCTTCAGACGTCCGACGGCCATCTCAGCCAGTTGTTCGCGCCGCTCCGGCCAGAAGAACCACAGTCGTTCCGCATCGATTCCGAAATGGACGGGTTGCCGCAGTTCATCCGTCACCGTTACCGTCACGGTGTCGTTGGCGGCACCAAACGCCGGGAGAGCCGCACGTGCCGCGGCTATCGTCAACAGTATCCATACTTTTGGTGTCATTCTGCTTCTCCTTATGCGGCGTGGGGATTCGACATTCCCTCCGGCTGCGGCACTTTCCGATGAGTTCCGTGCGTTCCGCACCGTCAACGCAACAGTGGAAGTATACCAAATCGGCGGCGCGCGGGGAAGCGTTGGTTGGTTAGT
>JAFRSR010000038.1 GCA_017427485.1 Kiritimatiellia bacterium | reverse complement strand
CTTCAACTTATGGAAACAACAGCCTCGTTGAAACGTCCGCCACAAAACGAAATCCGTTCATTTCTAGAGGCGAAACCAATGTCAAACCAGTCTTTAGATGCGTTTACTTTCAGAACGTGCGTTTACTTTTGGCCGGGGCGCGATACGTCGTAAAGGGTAACCATTGCGGAGCGCGCTTGGTCCGCCGCTGGCGGGGCGTGTACGCCCAGTCGATGTCTTGCCGAGAAGCGTATAGGGACGCTTGTCACTCGACGGTACGCCCCTCGCCTTCGGTACGCCATTTATCATCATAATCCCCTCGCGCGTCATCTGGTTGGAATCCGCCTGATCAAGATCCCACAGGTAGCTCTCCTATGCCGACAACGCTACGCCGCCCCAATTTCTTCACTCTGCAAAGCAGAGCGTATTTCTTCACTCTGCGCCCCAGAGCAAAATCTGGGGGAAAAGAAGGAAACGAAAAATGAAGAAACTCATGTTTGCAGCGGCGGTTGCCGCAGGCCTCGCCGCGTTCGGCGACGGCCTTGAGTCCGCTAACACGGTGGGCTATCAGCAGAAGGCCGTGCGCCAATTCTTGAGCCAGGCCGTGTGTACGTTTGACGCCGTTGGCGGCGGCGGTCTTGACATTCAGAAGCTCATCCCCGTGGACGAGAATGGCGATTACATCGGCGATGGCGACATCACCATTCAGTTTAATAGCCCATATGGTGCGCTTGAAGGAGCTTTCTCCTATTATGGTGATGACGAGTATGATGATGACTGCCCTGCTGGATGGTACAACGAAGACACAGATGAACGTGTGACGTTCACATTTGATCCTGGTCAGGGTTTTGATGTGTTTGCAGGCTCTCCTTGCGTATTCCAGTATGCTGGTGAGGTTGCCACGGCCCAAAGTTATGTCCCGTGCCGCCAGTTCTTGTCAGCACAGGGTAACATCCGTCCAGTTCCCGTGGACATCCAAACTATCATTCCTGTTGACGGAGATGATGATACTGCTGAATACGTTGGGGATGGTGATGTAACCGTTCAGTTCAATAGCCAGTATGGTGCGCTGGAAGGTGCATTTTCGTACTATGGGGATGATGAGTACGATGATGATTGCCCTGCTGGTTGGTACAATGAAGACACGGACGAGCGGGTCACCTATTCGTTTGAGGCTGGTCAAGGTTTCACCATCTTTGCTGGCACGGCGTGCTACCTCAAGTTCCCTGCTCTGCAATAGTTTGTAATTTCCCTTGTCCATTGTGGGCTTGGGGATAAAAAGGAAAAAGAAAATGAAAAAACTGATTGTCATATTGTCAATTGCCGGGGCGGCATTCATGTCGCATGCGGCTGCCGTCTACTGGACGTGCTCAAACGTCTATGCCGGCAATGCGAGCGACACCGTTTCGGGCGTTGCCTACTTCCTCACGACCGACATGCTGGCGTACGAAAGCGCCCAGGCCCTCAAGGGGAAGGGTGCCGATGCGATTACGACAGCCCTCGGATCGGCCTATTCCTATAGTGGAACGGGCGGTGCGTTCGGCAAAGCCACAACAGATGCGGTTAGCAATGCTGCGTTGGGGCTCTCCGATTCGACAACGTATCAGGCCTATCTGATGATCTTCGACACTGATCCGATCTCGGATTCGTCGAACTTCTATCTGACCGATGTTAAGTCTCTGACGACCATGACCGGAACTGCAACTTCACAGGTCAAGTTCGGTTCTCAGAAGACGAACTCGCAATCTGCCGCCAACTGGTCTTCGGCGAGCGGCGGAAGCGGTGGCATTCCTGAGCCGACGAGCGCACTCCTGCTCCTCATGGGCGGCGCGATGCTCGCGCTGCGCCGCAAGCAGAAGTAAGCTAATCCGCCACGATGGCGACGCCAAACGGGATTGGTCGCGACAAATGCGTCATCCCGTAGGTGGAACGGCCCGTCCGCGTTGCGCGGGCGGGCCGTTTGACTTGAAATATGAAGCTTCTGAAGACAGTTTTCGTAGTTGCCGTTCTGCTCACGGTTGGCTGTGCCAAGGAGGTTGAGGAAGTCCTGCCGCCTCCAGCGGACACGCACGGTCTCTGCAGTGCCTGTTGCGTCTTTCTTCGTCCCCAAGACAACTGCGTGTTGGGTGCGGGCGTGTTCGTGGCGAAGGACGACGACGGGGACCATGTGTACTGCCTGACTGCCAGGCATGTCTTGACGGAATGGGAATACGACGATTTCAAGCAGCCCCCCTACACGAATCCGCTTGGGATGAAGGTTGCACTCTCTGACGGTGGGGGAGGCGTCCGCGTCTGGCACGCGAAGATCGCCCCCGAGCGGTGGCGTTTCGCCGACAAAGTTCATGACGTTGCATGGTGCGAACTGTCGGACGCGGAGAGGAAGGAGCTCAGGATCGCCGCAGTGTCGGTAGGGACAACGGCCAAAGACGGCATCTGCGAAAGCGGGGAAGAAGGCCGGTGCGGCGGGACGGCCGTAGCCAAACTGTGGGAATATGGGGCTGCTGGTATCTCAAGAGGAGCCGACCTCGTGCTGGTTCTCCCAGAGCGGGAGATGTCGAAGGAGCGTGCCTCTTTCGGAACCGGCGCGACGACAAATGCCCTTGGGAAGTTGCGCGACGCCTCCCCGGTTCTTGTCAAAATGAACTTTAGGCACCATTGTACAATGAAGGGGTTGCAGACGCCCCAGCTTTTGGCCCACGCGAAGCTCAACCATGGCGACAGCGGCGCCCCTGCGTTCGCGATGGGGCTTGTCGGCAAAAAACACTACCCTCTTCTGGTGGGCGTGGTAACTTCCATTACGGATGACATGGATGCGGATGGGAGAGGAAAGCCCGGTGCGAGCATCTGCCCCCTTGACGAGTGTGTGGTAAACGTCATCGGGACATCCCTCTCCTCCAAGCGCCTTGTCGATTTTCCTGAATACCAATGAGTGTCCATCATACGGAGGAACCTGCATGACATATAGAGTGACATATCGAACGAACGGCGGCGCGTTGGCCGAAGAGCGGATCGAGGCTGCGGGGCGTGCGGAGTGCATGGCCGCGCTGAAGGCGCGCGGGATCGTGCCCACGGCGATAAAGGAGGATCCACGCGGCGGATCGTCGGGAAGTGAGAAGCGTTTCACGCCCCTCCTCTGCCTGATCGGCGCGGGTGTTGCCGTTTTGGCAGTCGCCTTGTGGTGGCTGGCGACGCGCGAAGGGAATGAACCGCACCCTGCGGAGCCAGGCGCGGAAAAAGCGAAGCCTGCTGCGGTCCCGAAAGTCCCCAGGGCGCCCAAGGCCCCGGAGGAGGCCAAGCCCCCGAAGGCCGACAAGGAACCCACGCCCGCCCACCCCGCGCCCACGGCGGCAGACGCTCCAAGGCCGCAGAAGAAACCGCAGTCGAACGCGCATCTTCTTGTCAAGGATCCCAATGCCCGGGTGATTCCCCACAGGGAGGCTCCGCCGCGCCGCTTCAAGTACAATTCAGAGGAGTTCATCGCCTCTTTGCTTGAGATGGAGCCCGGCACGCCCGTCATCGGGGAATTCAAGTTCTCGAAGCGTTTCCTGGAAGACCTCAGGAAATCATTCGACGAGAAGATCGAGATACTGGATGCCGACGACGCGCGCACGCGCGAGCTCAAGGAGGCCGTTTCGGCGACGAAGGAGGATCTCCGCAAGCGCATGGAAGCTGGGGAAGACGTCTGCCAGATACTGAAAGAGAGCCGCAAGCAGCTACAGGAGCTCGCGGCCTACAAGATGGACCTCATGGCGGAGCTCCGCAACATCCGCAAGTCCGGGGAATGGACTGCCGAGGAATACTCGAAATTTGTCTCCGCCGCCAACAAGATGCTCGAAGACCGGGGCGCGACCCCCATTAAATTGCCGCGCGTGATCGTGCGACAGCTCAAGAAACAACAAGAGAAAGGTGATTCGAAATGAAATCGCTACAGCTGTTCATGGCCGTTGGCGTGGTTCTGTCGGCATGTGCCGCCGAACCTCCGACGAGCGGACGTTCACCCGCCGAGTCGGAAGCTCGGCGTCAGGCAAAACGTGCAGAGATTGCAATCCGGGCCGGAGGGTATGTCCGTAAGACGGACGGTCAGAAAGGCCGCATCGTCTTCGCGAACGGACAGAAGCTGGTTCCCCCAGAGGTGGTCGCGCAGACGGCTGAGCGCATCGGCGAGGCGGTCAGAATGGCGGTGGAGGTCGTCCCGTTCGGGGGTGGTGCGATCAAGAAGGTGAGCACGGCAACGTTTCTCGAAGACGTTCATGCGAACGGCGTCGTCTACCTTGTTGAGAACCCGGATGACGACGCCCTGCTGATCTCGCCAGAGGGCAAGTGGGCGAAGGTCAACGTCCAGGCGCTTGCGGGGACGAACGCCGTGTCGCGGACGCAAAAGGAAATGATGCGGGCCTTCGTCATCCTCTTCGGTGGAGGGAGCAGCGACCTGGGGCATCCGCTTTTCGGATACGTTTCGGGGTTGGAGCAGCTTGATGCCGTGCCCTACGGCTTCCCGAGAGAGACTCTTGGTAGACTTGAGAAATACCTCTCCCAAGTCGGCGTCACGCCATATTATCAGACAACCTACAGGCGCGCCTGCCATCTCGGCTGGGCGCCTCCGCCCACGAACGACGTGCAGCGGGCGATTTGGGAGAAGATCAAGGCCGAGAAAGAGCGCGGACCGACGAAACCGATCACCATCCCCCCGCCGAACGCGAAGAAGTAGTCTGTGCGATTTGCCCGCCCATGCGCCGACCGAGGCCATCTCTCACGCCCACGCTGGCGGGCGGTGGATCGTGCGCCCGTTCGGAAGCGGAACCACGTCCGGCAGCTGGCACCGCGCCGGCAGGTCGCGGGGGATATTCCTATAGTAGGATGTGAAGCGACGAAGCTCCTCGCACACGTTTTCATGTGGATTGAAGACCAGTGTCCTCAACTTAGCCTCGTGTCTGATGAAACAAAGCGGTGCGGCGAAATCAACGTCTCCGCTTACGACGACAAATGTATCGGCGGCGCGACGAATGACATCGGCCATCATTTCAGTAGCAAGGTTTACATCAGAACGTTTCTCGACCGTGCGGTATACGAGGCCGTAGTGCATCTTATCGCAGCTCTTGCATGGCTCTGCGGCAAAAGGAAGCTTAACCCGAAATCGTTTGTAGAAGCCTTCTATGATCTTGATCTTTGGGAAAGTTTCAAGGACATCAAGGTAGCGGTCTTGGTTGAATGCGGCTTGCGGGTCTGCGGGATTATACTTGATTCTGGCCGTGAAGTATTTGATGGAGACGACATCATGTTCTTCCAGACGCGGGAGCAGGGATGTTGCGAAACGCTCAAGATCGAGCCACTGGCGAGAGGGCGTATCTTTCAACAGACCATGATAAAGGTTAAAGCCATCAATATAGAAGATTGTCTGTTTCTTTTGCATAATTGTTTCCCGAAAAGGCAAGAGCCGGACTTACGCCCGGCTCTGCACCGCATTGCCGTAGCTCAGCGGGTGGTTAGCAACCCATCAAGGGGTTCGGTGGGTAGTGTACCACATCGTAGGGCATGGCGCAAGGGGGTATGTGTGAGAAAATGAAGTTCACCTACACATACCGCTCGTCGGACGGACAGCGGCGGACGGCGGAGATCGAGGCCGAGAGCCGGGATGCCGCCTTCGATCGCGTGCGCGCGGAGTTGGGCATCAAGCCGATCAAGGTGGTGGCGGCGGTGGAGAGCAGCGGTCGCGGGGCGACCGCCCTACCAAATGGTCGCGACAAGCGCGACCGCAGAATGCTCTGGGGAGCCGCCATCCTGGCGGCGGCAATCCTCGCGATAGGCGTTGGCGCTTGGTGGTGGCTTAAGGGGCGTGCGGCGCGTCCGGAGGCCGCGCCCTACCAGGTGATGACCCCGCAAGGAGCGGTGACCGTGAGCGTGGCCACTCCGCTTCCGCGACAGATGATTCCAGGCGATAGGCGCAAGATCGAGGAGGCGGTCGCGCAGCAGCGCGACCCTCCCGTGTTCCGCTTCGCGGCCGAGAGGTGGCTCGCGCGCTACGCCGAGCCGGGACGACAACCGCCCGCAAAGGGAGGGACGCCTGTTTCTGACGCCGCCAAGATGGCGGCTCCCCTTGCTGGAGACGCCCCTGCAGGGGACTCCCCAGCGGGAGCGGTCGCGCTTGTCGCGACCGATGGTAGGGACGGCTCGCCGAGCCGTCCGTCATCGGCGGATTTCGAAACCGCCCTGCGCGAGCCGATCCGCATTGCCTCTACCGACTTCACAGAAGTGGTTGATCTCAAGCGCATCGTCACGGGCATGAAGCGGGAAATGCGCGCCTACATCGCCGGTGGCGGAACGATTGAACAGTATCTTGCCGAATTAGAGAAGCGCCAGCGGCTGGAAATCTCATACCGCGACAATGCGGAACGGCGACTCAACGAGATGTTGAACGGGCAAGATGCCCGTTCTCCCGACAGGCGGGATTCCCTCAAGGCCGCATACGCCTACTGGCTTAAGGCGAATGCGCAACTTCAGGCGATGGGCATTTACCCGCTTGCGCTGCCCGATGCTCTCCGCTCCTACCAGATGTCCCTCGACATTGAGGAGTAGGACCCCTGCATTCGTTCACGGCTCGTCGGCATTCTCCTTTGGAGACAATCCAAGGATCTCACAAAACTGTGCAGGGGTAACAACGATCGACGTAGCAGGATAGTGGCGGAGATTGCCTGTCACAAGTCTTGTATTGCCTTCTGGCCCTGCCAACGCCACCTCGTAGAAAACCTTGTCCCTCTCATCTATGAACGTGAAGCCGCTCGCCTTCTTATCAAGAAATAACGAGTTCCCCACAATGCCCTCAATGACCTCGTGTATCTCGGCAGGGTTGAACTGGAACTTCTCTCTGGAAAGGACTTCGCGATACTCGGCGACAATCTCTGGTGAACAAAGCGGAGTGACGAGGCCGTCTTCAATGGACTGCAAGACCTTGAGCGTTGCGCTGTCATCGTGCCGTGTCATCATCGCAGCCACAATGACGTTCGTGTCGATGACGGCGAAAATCATGTTCTCGCTCCGCCGTTACCCCGCGTAAGCCTCTCCCTTCGGGATGCGGCAATCTCGGCGTCAATCTCTTCCATCGTCCATTCGTGATCATGGTTGACTGCGGACTGCGCGCGAAGACGTTGTATTGCGTCCATAAAGCGATAGCGTCCGACTTTACGCTCCATGCTACGCGAAGAACGGAGCTGGAACGGGATTGTGCCCGTTCTCACGACCTCGCGCATGAAAATCGTGACGGCGGCGCTAAATGAAAGTCCAATATCGTCAAGAACAGCATCGCAGTCTTTCTTTAGGTCATCATTTAGGCGCAGTGTAGTTGTCATAGACGTCATCTTTCCTTCTTTTGTAATTACTTTGCATCTCGAACGCAGCACATTATACCATATTTCGCTGTCATAGTGCCAGCGAATTATTTGAAATGCGACCTTGATTCCTTTGGCGAATTATGCGATAATCCTTTTGAACTTTTCTGGAGAAAAAATGTCCGTGACAAAACAAATGCTGACCATGCTTGCGCTTGCGCCGATTGCCTTATTTGCGGAGACGGTGGAGTTGCCGAAGACACCCAAGCCAAGGTCCGTCGCCTGCGAAGTAAGTGTCTCAAAGCCCATGTCACTGTGGAAGGAAGGAACGCGTAGCGTGACAACGACGATAGAATGTGACTGTACAAGTAGCAACGCGCTTCGCGTCGCCTTCGGAAGAGATGCAAATAAGGACGGAATGTTTCAGGTCGAAGAAACGCATATTCAGTTTGGTTGGGCCGCAAGAGGCTGGGTTCTGAGGTCGTATGACCAGTGGGCCGACTTCCATGAGGACGTCAAAATCGAAAAGGAGCGAAAGACGCTCAAGGTTGTATTCGAGTTTGATGTTTCCGGTAAGCTTTCTGGTTTTTCGGCATGGGACGGCGAGAAGCGCATTTTCGAGAGCTTGTCAAAAACACTTCCGAAATGGTTGTATGTCAAGGATAGCAACATCGTACAAGTCAAGCGTAACGGTGTTGACGACCCCAACGAGCGCGTGACGATATCCATATCGCCTCACCCAGCAGACGTAAAAGACGCCAAATGAGAACCGTCTTTTCGCAATATCTCATCCCGTTTTGGAGGCTGGCCCCTCAACATTCTGCTCGTAAGGCGGTGAACCGTTTCCGCTTCCTTGTTTCTGCTATTTGAATTCGACATACTGTCCTTTCTTGCTGATTGTCAGAGACGCGAACAGTATACCCAATCGCCGCGTGAAGATCTTCACATAAACATCACATAATCATCACACATGTGATAATTTTCCTCTCCCTTTCCGATGACTTGAAGGGTTGACAAGGCGGCGAGGACTTGGATGAGCGGTCTAATCCTCGATGTTGAGGCTCATCTGGTAGGAACGGAGCGCATCCGGCAGCGCAAGCGGGTAAATGCCCATTGACTGGAGCTGCGCGTTGGCCTTAAGCCAATAGGCGTAGGCGGCCTTGAGGGCCGAAAAGGAAGTCAATCGTAACGGACAGCGAATTCCCACACGTCTTCGGGACCGATGTCAATCTCACCCGGCCACACCAGAGTGCCATATCCTACAAACACCTGGTTGAAGAATTCTTTGTCGTTCAGGCGTTTCCAATAGGGCTTGTCCAGGTAGCGCGAACAGTCGAATACAGCCTTCTCGCCGGTGTCGAACACGACATCGACCTTGTAGTCGTCCAGCGGTTTCGCGGAAACTATGTCATGTATGACTTCCATTTGAACCTCATGAGTACGCCGCCACATTCAATCGTATCGTTCATTTCCACATGTCCTCGTCAATAGTCCGCTGCTCCGCAACCACGGCCGACATTCTATCCGCCTCGTCCACTGAAAGAACGCCGTAGAATTTGAGGACGGGATTCCCGTGTTTGTCCAGAACGGCATCACGCACGAGGTCGCTATCGCTTTTGTCAGGCGGAAGCGAGATTACGCCAGTAATGTCCATGAGATCCTGTGGAATGCGACGTCTCTGGCACTCATGCGTAGCAACGGTGTGGTCGGAATATCCTCGAGTGACAAGCCGGTCGTGAAATTCGCCAAAATCCATTACAGGACCTCCCTCCTGATTACGTTGAATATCACGTCGCGCTTGGGGAAAGAATCGAGATAGTCTTCCATCTTCGCTGGATAGAGGTCTCCGGCGATCCTTCTGAAATTGCCAATTACCTCATGGTACAGATCCTGCGGCATCTTCGTCCGCATCCTGGCCGTCTCTATGAGCAGACGCTCCTTGTCGAATATCCGCACCGGCGTGTCGTGCAAGATTCTTTCCTCGACGCCGAGATGTCCTGTCCCTTTGGGCACAAAGTATTCTACGACATTTGGATTATTGATCTTGGTACCTCCACGTTCTACGGCGAGATGGCATTTGTCGGGGATGCTGTCCGTAAGGTCATAGTAGTAATAGGCGCTCAACATGGTTAGTACCGATGTCGGATATCGGATCTGGAGAAGCTCTACATCCCTGTAACGGGAGCCGTCCGAATATATGCCCGGCGCTACTTTCCAAAGCTCACCCCTCCTGACCGCCGCTGCGATAAGGTAGTGGCTTCCATACTTTGACAGGCATTCTTTTGTTGTCTTCAGCATTTTTGTCAAAGCCTACAAAAATCTTCTTTTGTCGGTTGCGACTCAAATTATATCATCAAGCCATGATCCGGTCAAGCATGACTTATCACTGCATCGAAGTTTTCAGCGAAATTAAAAAACAACAAGATCGGCAATGTTTTTTCACTTTTGTACTTTTATTTCTTCACTCTGCGCCCCAGAG
>JAFRSR010000311.1 GCA_017427485.1 Kiritimatiellia bacterium | reverse complement strand
TCCGGCAAGCACAACCTCACGTCCTACGACTGGAACCGGTACATGGACTTCGCCGACCGCCACGGCTGGCGAGACTAGACACGGCGTGAACCCATCATCAGAAATAGAAGAAGTGACCGAGCGTTTCCCGTTTGTGGCGTGCGCGTACGCGCGGGCGTTGGCGGCGCGGAGCGCCGCATTCCGTCGGCAGCTGGAGCCGGACGCGCGCGAGCTGGAGGACGACGAGGAGTTCGGTCCCGACCCCTTCGACGAGGAGGGAGAGGCGAGCGGCTGCTTCGGGCTGAAGCAGCGCTTTCCCGACCGCGTGCTCGTGATGACCTCCAACGCCTGCTTCATGAACTGCCGCCACTGCACGCGCAAGGGCCTGCTGCGCCATGCGGAGGTCGTGCGCTCGGACGAGGAACTCGCGGCATGCACCGCCTACGTGCAGGAACATCCGCTCGTGCGCGACGTGCTGCTCTCGGGCGGCGATCCGCTCATGTTGCCCGACGACGAGGTGATGCGCTTCGTGCAGGCGTTTGCCGACCTGCCGCAGGTGGACGTGGTGCGCCTCTGCACGCGCGCGCCCTGCGTGAACCCCGCGCGCGTCACGCGTGACCTCGCCGTACGTCTCGCCGCGAGCGGGAAGGTGTGGGCGAACACGCAGTTCAACCACGCCGACGAAGTGACGCCCGAAGCGGCGGAGGCATGCGCGAATCTCGTGAACGCGGGCATTCCCGTTTCGTGCCAGACCGTCCTGCTCGCGGGCGTCAACGATTCGGCGGCCGCGCTGCTTGACCTCTTCCGCACGCTCCAGCGCATCCGGGTCCGTCCGTACTATGTGTTCCAGTGCGATCCCGTGGCGGGCATCTCGCATTTCCGCGTGCCGCTCGAACGCGCCGTCGAGATCGCGCGTGCCTGCGCCGACCGCATCGGCGGACTCGGCCTGCCGCGCTTCGTCGCCGACATCCCCGGCAGCACGCGGAAAATGCCCATTGAACTGCTTTGAAGGAAAACAGAATGGCCATGAAGCTCTACGTCGCCACGCACAACGTCCACAAGCTCCGCGAAATCGGGGAGATCCTGCCCGGCTACGAGATCGTGGCGGACGATCCCGACGTGGAGGAGACCGCGCCCGACTTTGCCGGCAACGCGCTTATCAAGGTGCGGGCCATTGCCGCGCGGCATCCGGGCGCGTGGTCGATGGCGGACGACAGCGGGCTCGAGGTGCGGGCTCTCGGCGGCGCGCCCGGCGTGCGGAGCGCGCGCTACGCGGGCGAACCGTCCAACACCCCCGCGAACAACGCCCTGCTGCTGAAGAACCTGGAAGGCGTGGCTGACCGCGCCGCGCGCTTCACCTGCACGGTCGCGCTCGTCGATCCGGAAGGGCGCGAGCACGTGGTGACGGGGCACTGTCCGGGCCACATCGCGCACGCGCCGTCCGGAACGGCCGGATTCGGCTACGACCCGCTGTTCATTCCCGATGGCCACGAAGCCTCATTCGCCGACCTTGGTGAAGAAGCGAAGAACAAGATCTCGCACCGCGGCCGCGCGCTCGCACAGGTGAGGGTGCTGCTGACCGGGAGGGACGCGCTTCAGCGCGTCCGTGACGGTGGTCTGGGCGAGCTGACGCTCGAGGACGTGCGCAGGCTGTTACGCGAGGGTAACCGCGTGCTGCTGATGACGCGCCACGCGGAGCGTCCGCACATCGACCACGAGGATCCCTCGTTCGGCGCCACGCTGCCGCTCACCGCGGACGGCGAGGAGATGAGCCGCGCGTTCGGGCGCATGCTGCGCGACTTCGCGTCCGTCGTGCAGCTCGCCTCAAGTCCGCTGCGGCGCACGATGATGACGACCGAATGCATCGCCGAGGGGATGGGACTCGCGCAGCCTGACATCTCGCCCGAAGATGCGCTCGGCAACGGTACGTTCTATTTTGCGGACGCGCATGCGGTGTGGGAGGAGTTCCGCGACGGCAGTTTCTTCCAGAAGTGCTTTGCCTATTTCGAGACGGGCACCTACCGGGGGTTCGCCGAGCTGCATGCCGCCACGGACGCGCTGGAGGAGTGGTGTCTTGCGCATTTCACCGCGCCGTTCGCCATCTTCACCACGCACGACCTCTACATCGCCGCCTACCTCGCCGCGCGGGGCGTCGTCGACCGCTTCACGGTGGCGAACTGGCCGCGCTTTCTCGATTCGGCGGCAATCGTCCTCGCGCCCGACGGCACGCGCCGCTACGCGCTTGTGCGCGCGGGGCTGTCCGATCGCGTCTCGGGCGTGTGAACGCACAACAGGAAAGGAACCGACATGTCGAACTTTGACGAACAGCGTGAGTCGATCCTCAAGGAGTACTTCGAGCTTCTGCGTTTTCCGACCATCGGCGCGGAGCCGATGCGCCTGAAGGACTGCGTGGACTGCGCGATGTGGCTCAAGAAGTGGCTTGCGCCGCAGGGATTTGCGGTGGAACTGATGCAGGCGCCGAAGATGCTCGGCACGCCGCCCGTCCTCCTCGCCGAGCGCAAGGGCACGGAAGGCGCGCCGACGATCCTCTTCTACGGGCACTACGACGTGCAGCCGCCCGACCCGCTGGAGGCCTGGGAAACGCCGCCATTCGAGCCGACCCTCAAAGACAACCAGCGCGTCTACTGCCGCGGCGCCCAGGATGATAAGGGCCAATTTTTCTCGTTCCTCTGCGGCATGCGCAGTTTTCTCTCTCAGCGGGGCGGCGGCCTCGGGGAGGCCGCCCTACCGATTTGCGCGCAAGACGGTAGGGCGGGCGCCCCGCGCCCGCCGCAAGACGAATCTGGTAGGGCGCGCTCGCCGAGCGGGCCGCATCTAATCCCCACAATCAAAATCGTGTTGGAGGGGCAGGAGGAGAGTGGGAGCACGGCGTTGGCGGCGTTGGCGCCGACGATCAAGGACCGGCTGCGGGCGGACGTGCTGCTCGTGTGCGACACGAGCGCGGCGGCGGAGATGCGTCCGGCGATCGTGGCCGGGCTGCGCGGCGTGTCGCATTTCACGGTGCGGCTTGAGGCG
>JAFRSR010000310.1 GCA_017427485.1 Kiritimatiellia bacterium | reverse complement strand
ATCTTCATCTCGAACGTGTCGGTGCATTCCGGCACGATTCCGGTGTCGATGTGCTGCGTGCCGGTCGTCTCGATGTAGTCGAGCCGCTCGTAGCCGGCCGGCATCTCGCCGACGGCGACCAGCGCCGCGGCCATTGCACCCAAAAAGGCGATTTTCCTCATGTTTCTGCGCTCCTCTTCTTCGGCGCGCAGACTTCACCTACCTACAAGTTTACGTGCGACTATCATATCACACTCAAGCCATTTCACGCAAGCCGAAAAAGAAGCCTCGGTCTTATCGGGGCGCATCTCCGTTTTTCACCGTCCCTCTTTTGTAATGGAAACAACCAAAACAACTTTCAAAAACAACTTAGTCCTACGGGCACACCTTGAACATTCTCACTTTCAGAATCGTTATAGCTTATGGATCGGCAAATGGGCGCGGGCGAGTTAGCCCGCGCGCATAAGGTAAGTTGTTTCAAATAGTTGTTTCCATTCAATGGAAAAGGCTGCGGAGAATTATGGAGATGCGCCCCCCATGTTGCGGCGCGGCATTACCGCTTGCCGAAGACGAGGTCGAAGAACGGCTCGTTCTCGTAGCACATCCCGCCGTGCGGCTTGCCCTCGAGCGTGACGAAGCGGAAGTGGCCCTTGAGCTGGGGGAACGTCGCGATGTAGGCCTGGAAGTTCTTGAAGCGCTCGAAGCGGTTGGGACCCTGCGCGTTCGCCTCGTCGTGCACGTCGAGCCACCGGGGCAGCACGTCCTTCGTCCCGCAGAAGCAGAGGCACCAGCGCGACGAGAGGTTCGCCATGATCTGCTCCTCCGAGACCTTCGCGGCGTAGCGGTTGCGGTCCTTCAGGCCGTAGATCCAGCGGGTGTCCCGGTCGAAGTAGCGGAACCAGGTGGACGGCGCGCCCGCCGCGAAGCTGAGCTGCAGCCCCTCGCGCGGCTTGATCGGCGAGAGCGCGACGTACCGGCTCACCACCTGTCCGCCCGCGGAGTACCCGCAGATCAGGACCGTCTTCAGCGCGGGGAAGAGGCGCATGTCGTTCAGCTTCTCGAAGATGCGGTCGAGCGCGTCGTAGGAGGAGAAGTCCTTGGCGACGAGCGAGTCGCCGCCGCCCTGCCACGTGCCGGCCTTCCAGTACACGACCTTCTTCATCTCCTCCGCCGTCATCGAGACGACGAGCTTCTTCTTGTCGGCCGGGTCGTGGAGCTTGGGAACGACAATGTTGGGGCCGACGAAATAGACCTTCGACGTGTCGCGCCCGGCGGCCCGCAGCAGCTGGCGGACGCGCCCCGTGCCGTCCCGCATACCGCCGTTCACGCCGTGCACGACGACCACGGCGTGCTCGGACTTCGTATCGACCTCGTCCAGCGCGTGTTCGGCCCAGTAGCGGAACGCGCGGCCCCCCGAGTTCTCGACCGGCAGATAGTACGCGGAGGTGGCGGGCGGCGCCGCGACGTCCACCACGAGGCGCGCCGTGTAGTCGGGCACGCCGGAAAGCGCCTCCGCCTGCACCGTCCGGGCCTTGCCGCCCACCTCCACGATGAACGGCTTGGAGAGGTCGCCCATCGGCGGCGCGAGCAGGATGGCGAAGCGCCGCACGTTCTCGGTCGCGACCTTGAATCGGTTGCCGCCGAGGTTCTCGGCGACGATCCGCGCGCCGTGCGCGACCGTGCGCGGCGCGACCGCGTAGGTCTGCTTCTCGAGGTCCGCGGGGACGTTGGCGACGGCGGGGCCGCTCAGCTCGATGGCGTCCACCGAGATGCTCCCGCCCGTCTCCTCCAGGAGTTCGAGCCAGCGGGCCTTCGTGACGGGTTCGGCGCCGGGGTGCCACGAGCCGACGGGCGTGACGAGGGCGGTCTTACGCGCGTACGGCGCGCGGCGCTTGTCCTTCGTCCACTCCATGAACTTCCGCGTCGCCTCCTTCGCCCCGTCGCTGTCGATGGCGTGTCCGTCCGCATGCTCGGCGTACACGTGCTCCACGCCGTACCGGGTCATCAGCGCGTCCGCCGCGCGCGCGAACGAGACGCCCGTCCAGCCATGGGGGCGCGGCCGGCCCCTCGTGCCGATGATGTATTTCTTCTCGGGCGAGCAGTCGGACTTCCCGTGCATGATGAAGATGGGCGTGCCGAGCATCGAGCGGAAGTCCGCCTGATACCACGCGCCCGCGCTCAGCCACGCGCCCGCCAGTCTGTCGGCCATGAGCTGCGCGAGGTGGTAGGCCCCGAACCCGCCCATCGAATGTCCGCCGAGGAAGACGCGGTCACGGTCGATCTTGAACTTCCCGCACGCGGCGTCGATGGTGGCCTCGATGTACTTCACGCCGTCCGGCTGGCACCAGCGCGAATTCTTCTTCGGCGCGTCCGCCGCCGCGGGGGGCGCGGAGGGCGCGGCCACGATGAACGGCGCGTCGTAGAGCGTCGGCATCATCGTGCCCGTCTTGAGGTCGAGGTACTTTTCGGGCGAGGTGTCGGGCGACCGGCGGTTCCCCCCGTGCATGAAGACGAGCAGCGGCGCGGGTTTCGAGAGGTCCAGCCCCTTCGGCACGAAATAGTAGATGCGCCCCGTGTCCGAACCCGGGAACGGCGCGTCGTACGTGAGCGACGGCGATTCCGTCGCCGGCACGTTGAACGACAGGGTTTCCCCGTGCGCGTCACCGCAGACGAGCGTCCAAGCGGCGGCCGCCATGCCTAAGCACGCCAGCTTCTTCATTGGCTTTCCTTTTTCATCCTAAATTCGTCATTTCATTTTCCATGCACTCCGTTATATATCACGCAGAGGTGCAGAGAGGCAGAGTTTTAAGAGATTACGTCGCTTAATTGGTGTCGTAGTTGTTTTCACCAATTGGGTGAAAGAAATTTCCTGGTCGT
>JAFRSR010000309.1 GCA_017427485.1 Kiritimatiellia bacterium | reverse complement strand
GCCGGTCAGTTCGCGCATCAGCTGCCCGAACGCCTCGCGGTGGGGACGTGCCTTCGCAAGCCAGGCGGAGCGTATCTTCCAGGGGGCGGGACGGTTCCGGACCCAATGGCCGACGCCCTCGCCGACCGCATCGGGCGTGGCGTCCACGTACCGCACGTACTCTTCGGGATAGAGCACGCTGCGTCCGCCGAGGGCGGGCGTGTCCACCACGGGAATCCCGCACAGGAGATACTCGCTGGAGCAGAACGACGCGCCCTCGCGCGCAGAGAGGACAAGGCCGCATTTCGCCAGTCCGAGGAGTTCGGAGACCCTCGCCCCGGAGAACTCGCCCACCATGCGCGCCGCCGCGTAGCGCGCGTGTATCATGTCGGCGTACGCCCGCTCGGAATCATACGTGAAGCAGCCCAGCAGGAGGAGGCGCGGCGCCATGTCCGCGGGAACGAGTTCGTGCCGCTTGCAGGGCGTGAAGCGGGCGATGTAGGCCGCGTCGAACGGGCGGCGGCGACCCATCGGACGGTACCGGCGCTCGTCGAGGAAGCAGTTCTGGTGGATGAAGCGCGCCTCGACGCCGGCCGCGCGCAGCGAGTCGCATTCGCGCACGCTGTTGGCGAGCGCGATGACGCGCGTCCCCGGCGCGTCGGCGCAGAACGCCGCGACATGGCCCGCGAGCTCGGCAGCGAGTTCGGGCGTCTCGTGTTCGTAGCCCAGCTGGAGCAGGAACACGGCTCCGGAGTTTGCCCGGGCGAATGCGGCGAACGCCGCGCGCCGGCGGACGAGATCCGAGTCGAACGCGGCGACGACGGGCGGGCGGGCGCTCAGCACGGACGCCAGGCGGCTTTCAAGAATCGGTCTGAACTCCGGCGTGACGTTCATCAGCCCTCCACCCTTGCCTTGTTTTCGGCGAACTTGCGCCAGCTGGTGTTCAGATAGGAGACGAGCGCGAACATGAACATGAGGCAGATGAAGTTCAGCTGCTGGCGCAGCACCCATTCAAGCACGCTCTGCAGGTAGTTGGCCGTGAAGCCGCCGAGAAGCCCGGCCGCGATGAAATGCCACTGCGTCCCGCGCAGGCGTCCCAGGAGGCGCAGGCAGACGAACCAGTACCAGAGCAGCCAGACAATGAATCCCAGCAGCGCGGGGATGCCGCATTCGGCGCAGATGAGGATGTAGACCGTCTCGACGATGCCGTTGTAGTTCAGCTTTACGCCGAGGGCATCGCCCGCGCGGTCCTGGTAGGGGTACTCCGGCCCCATGTTGATGCTCCAGTTGTTGATTCCCACGCCGATGATGGGGTTGTCCTTGATCATCTCCCACCCGCAATGCGCCAGTTCGACGCGCGTGTTGGCGGAAGCCTCCGACGCGTTCTCGAACCTGTCGACCACGCGCGGCAGAATGGCCATGAACCCGAGGATCGCCAGGATGACGAGCGGCATGAGCCTCTTGACCTTTCCGCCCTGGCCTCTCCCGTCCCAGGTGCAGGCCAGCGTCGTGATGCCGTAGCTGACCGGTATCAACGTGATCGCGCCGCGCGAATACGACCAGAAGGTGGCGATGGCGGCAAGCGGAAACGCCGCCGCGCAGAACTTGTCGATTTTGGTTTTCAGCCCGCGCGACAGATAGTAGGCGTAGAACAGCGGCCCGAACAGCAGCATGCCCATCCCCATGCAGTTGCGGTGCGGGAACACCCCCGCGGGCTGGTAAATGCCGCTGTAGTGCTGACGCGCCACCACGAAGAAGTTGATCATCGTGAAGATCGCCAGCGACACCAGGATCGACTGCACGTCGTCCGTCGACTTCAGGTACGTGTAGACCATGAGGTAGAAGATGAACAGCACCATCATCTTCCAGACCTCAAACCACGCAATCAGCCCGTCTGCCGCGACGGCGACGCTGGGCAGGCACAGGAGAAAGTAGATGAAATAGAGCCTGTAGCCGGCCTCCGGGAACAGGCGCCGGAGCTTGCCACGCACGAAAAACGCCACCAGAATCGCGAACGACAGCAGGTGTATGAGGCTCACCTCCATCCCGCGCGAGCTTCCGGGATACTCCTCGTGCGAAAAGAAGTTGATGGACGTTTCCTGGTACAGGCCCATCGCCGCGACCATGACCCAGAACACGTACTTCACCCACCGGAAGTTGACGCACAGCAGGAACGCCAGGAACGGCGTCCCAATGAGCGCCACGCTGAACACGTAGTACTTCATCCGTTAGAAGTTTCCATACGCGTTGCTCGGAAGACGGGACGTCAGCAGATTGATGATCTGCGCCGTGGGGAGCAGCTTGCGGACGAACACGTTGTACTCGGACAGGTTGTCGTGCGGCACATACACGATGTCTCCGGCCTTCAGCGTGATGTTCCGGCACTTGCCGGCCAGGATGCCGTCCACGTCAACCTTGTACATCTTGGGGTTCGCGAGGCTGTCCCGGATGATGATCACGTGGTTCCAGTGCGTCTCGTGCATCCAGCCGGCCGAGGTCAGCGTCTCGATCAGGCCCATGCCCTTCTCGTACAGGCGCTTGTGCGGGTTGGCCACGGCGCCGCAGATCGACACGGACGCCTCGAGGCGCTGTGCGATGAACACGTGGTCGCCCTTGCGGAGGCGGACGTTGTGCAGCGCGTCGCCTTCGTTGATCGCCTTGCGGAAGTCGACGGGAAGCGGCTCGCCCTTGCGGAAGATGTACGAATGGTCGAGATCCGCCACGTCCACGTGGACGCCGTTGAACAGGCGTATCGAACTGGAGCCGGCGATTGCGTAGAGGTCGCCCAGCCGGGTGTGGTTGGAGATGCTGTACACGCCCGGTTTCGCGCACGCGCCCGTGATGGTGGCGGTTTCGCTGGCAATCTCCTTCACCGTGATGCTCACGACCGGGTTCTTCACGTAGGGAGCCAGGCCTTTGCGGATGAGCTCGGCCCCGTCCGAGATGGTCTGGCCGCTGAGGCGGATCTGTCCGAGGAAGGCGATGCCGACGGTGCCGTCAGGGCCGATCTTCGTCACCATGCCGAGGTCGGAGTGTCCGTAGACACGGATCTCGATCTGGTCGCCCGCGTTCATGAGGTAGACGGGCTCCTTCTCGTCCGCCAGTTCCTGAAGGCGCTTCCGGATGCGCGCGAGCGTTTCCTCCTCGCGCCCCGTCTCCTCCAGGATGGCACTGTCGTCCTCGGTGTTGTTGACCTCGAACACGTCGTCGTAGTTGCCCGTCAAGCGGGTCCAGTAGCAGCCCGCCACGAAGAGCGACGCCACCGCAACCAGTGCAAACACCGGCCTTTGCCATGTGCCTTTGGCGGACACTTCCGGCAATTGGGATTTGTGTACTGTTTTCATGTTGCCCTCTTCTTCGTTGTTCCCGCATCCGTCACGGACAGCGGGTCTGCCTTTCACTGTTTGGCCTCCATCTCGGCGCGGATCACCTTCGCCCGCGCGCCCGTCGCGATCGCCACCATCGGCTTCTTCACCTCCCCCAAGTGGCGGCGCACGTAGCTAAACCACGACCGGGGCGTCTGGGAGTCGCCGACGACCAGGACGGACGCCTCGCAGATGCCGAGAAGCTGGTCGAAGAACGACCCTCCCTTGCGCAGGCCTCCGTCCATGAAGACGAATACCGCGTCGAAGTCATTCCTCAACTCGGCGATGTCCGCCTGCAGCATCTCAAGTTCGGAAGGAGCCAACGCCAGCCTGTTCTGGACGGGGAACCAGCCCCGCGCCTCCTTCCTGACCGCGCCAATCATCTGCTCGCCGTCCGCCGGCGGCGAAAAGTCGGCGCTCGGGACGAGGTTCAGCGAGAACAGGCGCTTTCCCGATATCGTGGCCGTGTAGTCCAGCACCTCGGTGAAGCCCGTGTTCTTGGCCGCCCCGGGCAGCGAGGCGACCAGCATGATGCCCTTCAGCGCGTCCGGATGAAGGAGCTTGAGCGCCACGACGCCCATCACTTCCCGCGCCTCCTCGTCCGAAAGGGTCCCCGGGGTCGGAATGGACCCCAGGAACCGGATTTCGTCATACGCGGCGATCTCCTTTCCGCCGCGTATGTTGCCGTACATGAATTCAAGAACAATCACCACGACGAGGACGGCGGCGAAGCAGATCAGGTCGGCGCCGATGGCGATGACGATCTTCTTGGTGCCGAGCGAACCCTTGTCGTCCCCCGAGCGCGCGCGCTCGATCTGCCTGAGGTCGTTGCGCAGGGTCGACTCCGAATAGGCTATGTTGCTCAGCTCTTCGCCCAGGGCGCGCACGGAAAGCTCCATGTCGGCATGGTGCGCCGCCAGCCGCTCGTATTCCGGGATCATCGCCGTCAGCTCGGCGGCCTTCTTCTCGTTGTCCGCCGTTTCCTGCTCGAGCGCGCGCCGTTTCTCGCCCAGCACCGCGAGACGCGTCCCGCACTCGGCCAGCTCGCCCGCGGATTTCTCGATCTGGTCGATGCCGTCCACGTTCAGGCCGGCCACGCCCTTCGACTTGAGGAAGCCCTCGAGTTCCTTCACGAGCGCGTTTCGGTCCTCCAGCTTGCCGATGATCTTGGGGTTGATGTCCGTGTAGATCTCCCGCATCGTGGCGACTTCCTTGTCGACGGCCGCGATGGCCTCGGCCCGGCGGCGGATCGCCGCCGCGTTGGCGATGATCGTGGGGCCGCTCGCGCCCACTTCCTTCTCCAGCCGGCTGCGCTTCACGTTTTCGTTGGCGATGTCGACGCCCAGCGCCGACAGGTTGCGGCGCTGGTCGGAAATGAGCGTGTTCAGGTTCAGAAGCGCCTCCTGCGGCGACACGACCCCCGTCTTCGTCTTCAGCGTCTTCTCCTCCGCCTCGATGGCGGACAGCTGGTCGAGCAGCGTCTTGCGCCGCGATGCGATCGAGGTGCGCCTGTTCTCCAGGTCGGTGGTGCGGTAGGAGACGTACTCCTCGACCAGGATATCGGCGTAGGCGTTCGCCTTCTGGGCCGCGCCGTTCTCGGTCTGCGACGCCACGGTCAGCGTAAACACGTTCGGCGGGTGACGTTCCTGCTCGACCAGCACGTCCTTGGACAGGCATTCCCTCTCCGCGAGGGACATCTCGACACGTTCGGCGATTTTCCTCTTCAGGGACGGACGGTCGAGGATGGACAGGAGCTGCTGTTCGGTGAGGCTTTCGATCTTCGGCACCTTCCTTGGGTTGAAGATCAGCCGCGTGGAGGCCTCGTAGCGGGACACGCTTGTCGATGCCCGGATGTAGAGGTGGCCCACGAACGCCGCGCCCAGCAGCACGAAAAGCAGCAGAAGAAGCCACTTCCACTTCATGAAAATGCCGAACACGACCTTCTGGAAGGCGACGATCCTCCTCAGCTGCGCCTGCTCGCTCTCGTTTGTTGTCTCTTCGGTCATGATGCCTCCGGATTGGTTACGGGTTTGAAATTCAGTATGCTCCCCATTCACAGACCTCCAGAAAGGGCCTTGCCAAGCATGGCTGTTGTGACGGGTTTGAGAAGGATGCCGTTGAATCCCATGTCGGCGTACGTCATCTGCGATTCCACGTCGGCCGTCACGGCGACGACGCACAGGGATGCGAGCGCCGGATTGGCGCGGATGGCGCGGATCAACCCCGCCCCGTCCAGATTCGGCATCCACATGTCCGTCAGGACGAGGTCAAAGGCCTTTGCATCCGGCGCTTCCAGCACCTTGAGCGCCTCCTGGCCGTCCGACGCCATGGCGATCTCGAAATCGCCCATGTTCTTCAAAAGCGCCTTGAGGACCATGAGGTTCATCCTCGAGTCGTCCACAAGAAGGATCCTGTGCGGCATGTGCGCGGCCGATCCCGCCGCATGACCCTGCACGGGAGGGACGCAATTCATTGCGTCCGCATGGACCGGCGCGATCTTCACGTTCGGAATGACCACCGAGAACGTGGAACCCGCGCCAGGGGTGGAATCCACCTCCAGACTGCCGCCCATGGCCGCCGCGAGCTGCTTGCAGATGGCGAGGCCGAGCCCCGTGCCGCCGTTGTGGGACGCCTTGGCGCCCACTTGGGTGTAGGCCGAGCCGATGCGTTTCAGGTCCTCCTCGCTGATGCCGCAGCCGGTATCCTCGACCTCCAGCCGCAGCACGCCCGAGTCCGCGTCCTTCCGCCGTTCGAATCTGGCACGGAGCTCCACATACCCCTTCTCGGTGAACTTGACGGCGTTGCCGAGGAGGTTGAACACGATCTGCCGCAGGCGCTGCGGGTCGAGCATCAGAAGAGGCATCTCCTCGGCGCGGCACCGCAACTCGAAGCCCAACCCGCCGCTGGAGACGCGGAACGCCTCCATCACGGTGCGCATGAGACGGGAACAGTCCGTTGGCTCGGGAAGTATCTCCATCTTGCCGGATTCCAGCTTCGAGAGGTCCAGCACGTCGTTGACGAGCCCCAGCAGGGTCTTGCCGCTCATGAGGATGGAGTCGATCGCCTCCTTGCGCTCGGCCTCGGTCTTGAAGCCGGACTCGAGCATCGTCGAGTAGCCGATGATGGCGTTGAGCGGCGTGCGGATGTCATGGCTGACGGTGGAGAAGAAGTAGCTCTTGGCCGTGGCCTTCTCCCGCTCCATTTCGCGCTCGCGACGGCGAAGGATCGCGTAGAGGCCGAACATGAGGGCAAGGGCAAGGAGGTTGAGTCCGGTCTGGACGAGATTGCTGCGGAAAATCGATTTGTTCATGTTGGACAGGTTCTTCCGCAGGATGAGATGCCAGTCGCCGACGTCCTGCCCGTGTCCAGCCCTGTTCGATGCCGCGTCGCAGGTTTCGGCATGCCGGCTGACGATGGCCTCGTACGCCTTTCCCGTCGTCTCGCGGGTCGTCTGGCGGATCCACATCACCGAGAGGATCATGATGATGACGAACAGGGAAATCCATGCGACGGGCGACCTGCCGAAGCGGCGCATGCTGTCGCGGTGGAAGATGGTGATGAAGGTGGCGAGGGCGGCAAGGCACCAGATGATCAGGACAAGGTAGGACTCCGTGGCGATCATGGTGGCGTCTAGCGTCATGAACGGCATGACGAAGAGGAAGATGACCACAATCGAAACCACGAGCCCGAGAAGTCCCGTCGCCTGCGTGCCCCGATCACCCGCCTTGCGCGCCGTCTTGAACGCCGCGGCCGAGGTGTAGGCGTAGGCGACCGCCGCGCCGAGAATCGAGATGTCCACGACGACGCCGATGACCGCCCGTCCGAGGGGCACCACGAGGACGGCCAGCGCCGCGAGGACGAGAACGGCGTTGCGCGGGGCGCCGTCGGCGTTTCTTCCCCCCAGAAACGACGGCAACGCGCCATCGTCCGCCATCGCCGCCGCAAGCCGGCTCGCAGCGACGGTGTTGCCGACGAGGTTCGTGAAGATGGCGCCGACCAGCGTCACGCCGATGATGACGATCCCCGCCTTGCCGAAGAACTGGCTGGCCGCGTCAAACGCATGGTAATCCGGCTCGTTCCCCGAATGGACCAAGTCGGCCACGGCGCCGGTCCAGCCGGAGACCCCTTCGCCAAGCGTGAGCACGGGGATGAACGTCAGGCACGTGTAGGCGATCACCGCCGTGACGAGCGCGGCGAGCATGACCCGGAAGGACTTCCCGGCGGGGAACCGGAATTCCGAGGAGGAATTCGAGATGGCCTCGAAACCGACGAAGAGCCACGGCGCGATGGCGAGGATGTTCAGGGTCTGGAGAAGGCCGGAACCGCGGTCGGGGGCGAAGAACGGGCGCATCGCCTCCAGCCCCCCGTGGTGGTTGATCGCCGCCGACCCGAAGCAGATGAGGATCCCGGCGGCCAGGATGACCGCCAGCGCCGACTGCACGACGCCCGACAGGCGGCGGCGACAGCAGATCGCGGAGGCGACGACGATGGCGGCGACGGAAAGCAGGATGTCGCCAAGGTAGATGTTGCTTTCCTGGATCGTGTATCGGAAACCGAAGCGGAAGGCGTCGCCCAGCATGTAGTGCGCCACGACCACCAGCGCCGTCACGTCCAGCCAGACGATCGCCAAGTAGGCGAATGCGAGGAAAACGCCGCAGAGGAAGCCGTGGTCGTGGCCAAACGCCTCCGACGCGTAGGCGTATGTGCCGCCGGGACCGGGCTGGCGGTTGATCATGTAGTGGAAATTCCATGCGACGACGGCCATGATCAGTCCGCCGATGAAGATGCCGAGCACCGTACCGAGAGGTCCGGCCTTTGGCAGGAAATCGTTCCAGGGCATGACGAATGCGTCGGCCCCCACGGCGCAGCCGAAGGCGAGCGCCCAAGCGCCCAACATCGAAAGATGCCGCGAAAAAGCCGTCTGCTTCATTTGTACCCCCCCGCGAGCGCACGAAGGGAGAGCCAGGAGAACTTGACGAAGCCGTAGGCGTAGCGACGCCACAGCCGTCCCGGCTCCTGGCAGATGCGGTGGATCCACTCGAGTCCGCTCCGCTGGATCCAGCGCGGCGCGCGCTTCACCTTGCCCGTGATGAAGTTGAACGTGCCCCCGACGCCGATCATCACCGACACGTCGAGCCGATCGGCGTTGCGCCCCATCCACAGTTCCTGCTTGGGATTGCCCAGCGCGACGAACAGGAGGTCGGGCTTCGCCGCGTTGATCCTCTCGGTGATCTCCGGCTGATCCTCGTCGAGCTTCACAAATGAATCGTCAATGCCGACAACACGCAACCGGTAGGGCGCGGCCTCCGGACGCGCCGCAGACGGCTTGTCCGAGACGCCCTGCTCTGCCAATTTCGCAAACGCCTCCTCCACAACAGCCTTGTCGCCCCCCAGCACGTACACGCTCAGCCCCTCCTCCGCGAAACGGCGGCAGATGGCGGGAACCATGTCGGCGCCCGTCACGCGTTCCGGAAGCGGATCGCGCAGCAGTTTCGTGAGCAGCACGATCGGCATGCCGTCGGCCGTCACCAGGTCGGCGCGCTTCAGATAGCCCCACAGCTCGTCGTTGCCGCCGAACGGCCAGCCGCGCACGGCATTGCACACGAAATCCACGTTGAGCGTGGCGACGAACGCCGCGGAATGGTTGAGTGGTTGGGAGGTTGGGTGGTTGGGCAGTTCGGTGGTTTGGCGTCGCGTTTTAGCCAAGTCGACAATCCGCTCCACCGCCTCGGATTCGGTGACTTTCGCGACGGGGATGCCGAAGAGCCTGACGTTGCCGTTCATGCCGCGCCCTCCAGCAACTTCACGAGGCCCGCCGCGTGGTCGGCCCACGAAAAACGCATGGCCCATTCGCGGCCGCGTGCGACGCGGGCCTGCCGCTCCTCGGCGGATTCGCCCATCAGCCGCTCGAGCGCGGCGGTGATTTCCCCGGCGCTTTCCGGATTGAATGTGATCGCGGCGTCGCCGGCGATTTCGCCCAGCGAGCCGTTGTTCGAGCACGCGCACGGGATGCCGCGCGCCATCGCCTCCACGAGCGAGAGCCCGAATCCCTCGAAGAGGCTGGGGAACACGTAGAAGCCCGCCTCGCCCCAGAGTTTTTCCAGTCCGTCCTCCGGCACGAAGCCCGTGAAGCGGATGAACGCCGCGTGCGGGCTCGACGCCGCCGCCGCATGCACGGTTTCGGCATCCTTCCAGTCGGCCCCGGCGATCACGAGCGGATGCGCTTCGGCGACGGCCCTCGGCAGCCGCCCGTACGCCTCGATGAGCCGCACGTGGTTCTTCCCCGGATGCTCGATGCGGGAGATGTAGAGGATCGTGGTTCGCGGTTCGTGGTTCGTGGTTCGTGGTTCGTGGTTCGCGGTTTGTGGCTGATCGGACGTGGGATGAGAGCCACGAGCCACGAAGCACGAACCACGAACCACGAGTCCGTTGTACAGCACCGTCACATCACCCTCGCGGCACTTCCAGAACTTCACCATGTCGGCCTTGGTGGCGCCGCTCACGGCCACGAGACGCTGCGCCTTCTTCGCAAAGTGCGGCAGCACGTGCGCGAGGTAGAACATCCTCAGGCGCGAGTACTTGCCGGAAACGTGGAAATTCGCAAGGTCGTGCACCGTGGCCGTCGTCGGCAGCGGGTACCACGCGCACACGCGCCGGTTGGCGGCGCAGATGACGAAACCGTCGAACTCCTTCCGGTGACGCCGGATCCAGAACGGCAGGACGAGCAGATGCCACAGCATGCTCAGCACCGGCCGACGCGTCCACCGCGGCGCGTGGACGACGGTCGGCGGCGGGTCGAGGACGCCCCGCCCTACCGGCACCGCCTGGTAGGGCGCGGCCTCCGGACGCGCCGCCTGGTAGGGCGCGGCCTCCGGACGCGCCGCCTCACACAACAGCGTCAGTTCGTGTCCCTGGCGGCAAAGCTCCCGCACGACCTCCCGGACGTACACCGAGATGCCGCTTTTTCCCCCGTCGTAGGGTATGCAGGAGACGAACAGTTTCATGTCCTTTTACGGTCTGCTAGAATTTCGCGTCCTCTACGGTGGGCACGATCTCGAACACGCGGCTCACCTTCGTGATGTCGAACACGATCTTCGGCCTCGGCTGAAGCGCCGCCAGCACCACTTTGCCGCCGCAGGCCTTGACCTTCTGCAGCACCTGCACCAGCAGGCCCAGGCCGCTTGAGTCGATGTGGTCCATCTTGCCCAGGTCGAACAGCACGTTCATGCCGTCCTTGACGTGTCCCAGGATGTCGTCGCGCATGCCGGGCACGACGGCCGCCACCAGGCGTCCTTCCACGGACACCTTGAGCACGTTGCCTTCCGTTGTCAGTTCCATTGCCATATCTGAATCTCCTCGTCCAGTTGTTTTTCCGTTCAGTTGAAAACTTCCCAGTCGCGCCGCAACGACGGGGGGAGCGTCCCCCGTGCGCGGACGACCTCGGTCAGGGCCTGCAGCAGCCTCGCCGCGGCCACCTGTCCGAACGTGCGCCAGTCTCCCAGCGTGCGCCGCCGCACGACCCACCGCGCCGCCTGGTAGAGCGAGCGCCGCAGCGCGCCGGTGCGGCGACCCGCCGCCATCACCTCCTCGGCGGCCTCGAGCCACCGCGCCCGCGCCGTCTCCCAGTCGCACACGCTTTCGGCGCGCGGACGGAACTTCCACCCGACCGCCGCCGCATAAAGCCCGTCTTCCAGCGCCGCCGCGCGGTCCTCGGCCCGCCACGCGTACGCGCCACGCGCAATGAGAAGCGCGTCTCCCGCCCCCAGCACGCACTTGTTGACGTTGCGGTTGACGAATTCTTGAACATCCTCCGCCACTTTACACTTTACACTTTCCATTTTACATTTGGCCAGCACCAGCCCCACCCCGCGGTTCATGAGCATGCGCGCCGCCTCGGACCAGGGGAACGCCGACGGCGGACGCCGCTCGATCTCCGCGAACATCTCCTCGCCCGTCCTGCCGACGACGTCGAAATAGCCGTGCATCAGCTCCTGGATCATCACCCGCTCCTGGTCGTGCCGCATCCGCCACGGCGTGCGCACCACGAAATCCACGTCGATCTCCAGCTTCGCCGTCCACTTCTCGGAGACGGGCGCAAGCGCGTCCACGATGCCGCGGATGTCCTGTGCCGACACGCCCTTCTCCGTGACGGCGAAGAAATCGAGGTCGTTCGACAGGCGCTGGCTTCCGTCCGGCAGGTCGAACACGCCGCCCTCGCCGCGCCCGTAGCCGCCGCCCAGCACCACGCCCTGCAGACGCGGCACGGCAAGCGCCGCGACCTCTGCGCCGACGTCCCGGATCGTCTCCTCCACGAGCCGGTCCATCGCCGGCGCCTCTCCTGCCACGTACCGCCCCATCAGTACCTCCTCCCGCGCGACCTGCCGAGGAGAAAGCTCCACAGGGCGCGTAGCCAGCCCAGCCCGCCGATGCGGTGGTGGATGCGGCGGGCGATGCCCTCGTCCTCCACGTCCGTCCAGACCCCGGTCTCCGCGTCGATGATGCGGTTGCCGACGACGATCTTCCCGTCCAGGTCCAGCTTCGTCCCGATGTACGTGTTGCCGCAGACAACGGTCCGCCGCAGCGTCGTCCCCTCCGCGATGAACGTGCCGGAGCAGACGATCACGTCGCCGGCGAAGTGTACGTTGCGTGCGCACCACACGTTGTTCTGCAGGAGCACGGGCGGCTTCACGTCCACGCCGTACTCCAGCACCACGTTGCGCCCGAGATGCACGTCCTGCTCCGCCGAATAGCCCGGCAGCGTGAACGAACCCGCAGCGTGCAACACGATGAAGTTCAGCTCGTGCCAGCCCTTGACGTCGCGCACCGTGAACGCCGGCACCTTGAGCCGCTTCCATCCGCCGCCCTCCCGACGGTAGATGCCGGCCGGCGTGCACGCGCAGTCCGCCGCCGACACGGGCTCGTCCTCGACAGGCCCCACGTCCAGGGGCAGGCAGAGCCCCCACACCACCACGAGACCGTCTGCAATCGACTGCGTGAGCGGCGTGTCCATTCCCCTGAGATCGTCCAGCCCGCGCGGAAGCGGCCCCGCTCCCTTCTCGTAGAACAGCGCGTTGCCCGTACACGTCGGGTTGGAAAACTCCTCGGCCAGGCGTTCCGACCAGCTCCAGTCCAGCACCTCCAGCAGCGTGCCTCCCGCCTTCTGCGCGATCTCGAGGCCGTAGTCCACGAAACGCCGTCCCGCCACGGGCAGTTCGGCGACGCTCGTCGAAGGCAGAATGTCAAGGACCCATTTGCTGTCCGCGACCAACGGCACGAAGAGAAGGCTGTCCATCAGTACGCCCCCCTTCCGCCGAGAATCGCGGGAATCGTCTTGAACAGGATCACGATGTCCTTCCAGACGCTCGGCGCGAGAATGTACTCCTTGTCGAGCCGGACCTGCTCGTTGAACGGGATCTCGCTGCGGCCCTTGATCTGCCAGAGGCACGTGATGCCGGGGATCACGTCCAGCCGCTTGCGGTCCTCGAGCGTGTACTCCAGCACCTCGCTCGGGACGGGCGGACGCGGCCCCACGAGGCTCATGTCGCCGATGAACACGTTCCACAGCTGCGGCAGCTCGTCCAGGCTCGTGCGCCTGAGGAAACGGCCCACCCGCGTGATGCGCGGGTCGTCCTTCATCTTGAAGATCACGCCGTCCTTCGACTCGTTCTTGGCCATGAGCGCCGCCTTCTGCGACTCGGCGTCCTGCCGCATGCTGCGGAACTTGTAGAACTTGAAGTACCGCCCGTAGCGCCCCACGCGCGTCTGGACGAAGAACACCGGCCCCGGACTGGAAAGCTTCACGGCTGCGGCGATGGCGAGGTACACGGGCGAAAGCAGCAACATGCCCACGGCGCTGAGGACGATGTCCATCAGCCGCTTCGTGGCGTACGACGCCTTCACCGTGACCTTCCACGCCAGCAGACGCAGGCTGCGCCGCCGGTTGCCGCGGGTCCGCGACGCCAGCTCCCTGACGAGCTGGTCGAGGTCAGCGTCCTTCGATCTTTCCAGGAAACTCGCCATGCCCGCACTTTCAGAGCTGTTCCTCGAGCGCCCTCAGGTCCGCAATGAGCTGCCCCGCCTGGTCGCGTTCCTGCAGCTTGGCGGCGTTCCGGAGCGCAATGGCCGCATCGGCCATCTGCTGGTCGCCGGCGGCGAGCGCGTTGCCCTTGACGGTATGGGCCGCCCTGTCGAGCGCGTCCCACGCGCCTGCGGCCAGGGCCGCGTCGGCCTCGGCCATCTTGGCGCCGATTGACGAGACGTACTCGGCGTAGATCGCGTCAACGACCTCCGTGTCGTCTCCGAACTGCTCAGTCAGGTATTTCCTGCAGCACTCCTTCATGACTTACTCCTTTTCCACATAGTCGCTCAACTTGACACGGTAGACCGTCTCGTTGAGGCTTCCATAGCGCTTGCGCTCAATGCCGCAGCACAGCTCCCGCACGATCAGCCTGCCGCGCCCGTGGTTGCCCATCTGGCGGTTGATGAGCTCGAAGGCGGTCGAGGCGTCTCCGCCCACCACCGCCATGCTGGGCACCGGCGTGCCCCTTTCCCACACCGTCAGGTCGGCCACGCCGTTCCGCCTGACAAGCCGCACGCCGACGACTTCGTGCAGACGGTCCACGTCGTCGAAGCCGTGGTCGTACACGTTCATCACCGCCTCTTCAAGCACGAGCTGCGCGCGGCCCACGTCGTCCTCCGCCCAGCCCGCCGCACGGCACCAGCCGCCCATGGCCTGCGACTGCTTGTCGAGGGCGGCGGGCGAGAGCGGCATCGTCGCCTCATAGATCCCCGGCGGGACGTTCGTCGGACCGAAGAGGAAGAGCGTCACGTCGTCCTGGAGCTTGTCATATCCGAATTCGTAGCAGGCGTGCATGAACTTGTTCGCTGCCACGAGGGCCGTTCCCTCCTGGATGGCGTCCTGCACGAATTCGGCGCTGAGGCGGCGCAGCAGGTCCCTTGAAATCGGTTCCGTGCCGGCCTTGTCCCGCGAAAGCTCGTAGATTCCGTCCGTAAAGGCGATGCACAGGGAGTCCTTGGAGAGCTTGGCCGTGGACACGTCGGCGGACGTGTAGACGGTGTCGGGCAGGAGCCCGATGGGCAATCCCCCCTTGTCGGAGGTTCCCCACGCCTCCAGCCCCAAGTCGGAAATGATGAGGTCCGGCGCGCCGCAGGTCAGCCACTGGACCTCGTTGCGCGCGAAGTTGTGCTGGCAGATCAGCGCGGTCATGTACGAGACGTCGGCCAGGTTTTCGCGGAAGAAGTTCTGCAGGAGGTTCGCGATCTCCACGGGGCCGCACTCGATCACCCCGGCAGAGTGCACCAGGTTCTTGAGGAAGGCCTGCACCGCCGTCATCGCCAGCGCCGCGCTTGTCCCGTGGCCCTGAATGTCGCCGATCACGTACACGTAGGCGTCCTTCCCCGACGGAATCACCTCGTACATGTCGCCGCTGACCATGTCCATCGGCTGCCACCAGACCGAATAGAACGCCCGCTCGTGCATGGTGCAGCTCACGGGCAGGATGCTTCGCTGGATGTGCACCGCGAGTTTCAGCGACTGCCGGGACTCCTCGATCTGGCGTTCGATGAACCGCTCCACGCGGCGCGAGGCCACGATGCGCTGCACGCGCTTCAGCAGCACGTCCGTCCCGGAAGACTTCGGGACGTAGAAGCTCAGGGGATCCTTCAGGATGCGCTTGAGGAAGCCGCTCCCCTCCTCGGGGTCGAGCGCCGTCATGAAGAAGAACGGCATGGTCGGGTCCATTCCCCGCACGATGTCGCGGAAGACAAACCCGTCCATCTCCCCGAGCATGATGTCGGAGATGATGGCGCTGAACGCGCGGGGATGCGTTTTCAGCACGTGGACGGCCTCGTCCACGGAGGCGACGGCCACAGGCGCATACCCTTCGCGTTTCAAACGCGAACAAACGATGAGACGTATGATTTTCTCGTCGTCAACGACGAGAATCATCGTCTTTCCCGGCAAATCCGCGCTGTTCGCCAACGGATCTCCTCCATTCTGCATGCTGCTGTTCGCTCTCTTTTTACTCACTTTCCTTGTAAGAACGCTGGGAAAAGTATATCATATTCAAGCCTTTCCCGTAAAGCGGAGAAAGCGAGAAAATTGAAAAAAAACAATATGGAGTTTTTAATCAGAAAACCCAGCCGACCAGCTAAAAACACCGTGTGGGGAAACGGCCTTGGCGTTCCGTCAGAAGATCATCCGTTTCAGCTTGATGGCCCGCCAAACCCATGGGGCGAACCGGGCGATTCGCCGGTTGAACGGCCACCAGCCCCGCCGCAGCGAAAACGGCAGGTCGGAATTCACGACCTGCTTCTGTTCCAGGATCCAGTCCACGACGGCCGCAACCTCGTCGTGCCACCTCATCGTATGCCGGTTCCACATCTGCCACGGTTTCGGGTAGTAGGCGAAATGCGCATAGTAGCGGTTGCGGTCTACGCTTCCGTTGGCCTTGTAGTTGTCCACGACCTTCGGCGCGTCCGGGGCAAAGCACACCAGGCTGCCCAGCACGCTTTCGTCGGACTGGAAATACGGGGAGTTCTTCTGCCACGTGAACCTGAGATCCTTCGGCAGGACGCAGTCGATCTGGTGCTGCCACCGTTCCAGGAACGGGAACCACTTGCGGTGGATGACGATGAACGGATTGTTAACGGTGGTGTCGTACCGGCTCTTCTCACGTGCGCGGCCGTAGTGCTTCTCGACGTCCCTTCGCCAGGTTTCCAGGCATTCGGGCGTCAACTGGGGCGGCGGAGGAGTGCATTTGCGCACGACGATCTCCTCGACGTCGTCGCCGACAAGCCATTCGCTGCAGTCCCCCACGAACATCCCGTCCGCGTCGGCCCAGCAGACCCAGTCGGTCTTCACGGCGTCGCTCATCATCATCATCGGCTTCTGGCAGGCGACGCATTGACGGCTCGGCGGAATGTCAATGACCGTAACGTTGCCCAGCGCGGCGATGCGTTGCTTCATCTTGTCCGTCCATCCCATGGCCCCCACGGCCGCCGGATGCTGCATGCCGTTCATCCTCATGCTCGCCACCAGCAGATACGCCCCCCACGCGTATGCGCGGTCGCCTGCCGTAACGACGGTCGTCTTGATGTCAGATGGATCCACCGTATGCTCCTTTGAATCTAAAGCGGCTACAATTTACCAAATCCCATAATTCTCGTCAATCATGCAAAAGTCGGCGACATCGAACGGCTCAGGGGATTTCGACCGTGGCGGAGGCGAGACCAGTCGCGGAGACGGTGAGCTTCAGCTCGCCCGGCGCGTCGCGGCGGACGACCGCGACGGCCTTTCCGTAGAAGAGCGGATGCGAGTCCGTCTTCGTGAACGCCTCGAACGCATGCGCGTTGCCGTTGCCCACGCCGAGGATCTGCCCCGGACCCGACAGCTTGAAGGACACGCGGTCCATCGCGAGCGGATTGCGCACGCCCTTCGCGTCCACCACGTCCACCTGCACCCAGACCAGCTCGTCCGGGGAGTCGGTGAGCTTCGGCTCGACCGTCAACTTGACGGCGGCAGGCTCGCCCGCCGTGCGCATCACCGTCTCGCCGAGTTTCGTCTCCCCGCGATAGGCGACCGCCTTCAGCTCGCCCGGCTCGTACGGCACGTCGAACCACATGAGACGGTACTTCGCGCAGACGTCGTAGTAGGCGGAAGGACGCCCCTCCCCTTCAGGCATCACGCCCTTCGTGCGCCGTCCCATCGACTTGCCGTTCACGAAGAGTTCGGCCGAGTCGCCGTTCGTGTACACGAACACGGGCACCTTCTTCCCCTCGCGCCCGGGCCACGTCCAGTGCGGCACGATGTGGAGCGTGTACGCCTTCGGGTTCCAGTAGCTGCGGTAGAGCCAGTAACGGTCCTTCGGGACGCCGGTCAGGTCCACGATGCCAAAATAGGACGAGCGCGACTCTTTCCAGTAGGGCGTCGGCTCGCCGAGATAGTCGATCCCCGTCCATACGAACTCGCCGCACACGTAGCGGTCCTGCTCCATGTAGTTGAACTCGACGTCCGCGATGTCAGGCATTGCGTTGAAGTCGTAGCCGTCCGTCTGGAATTCGCTCCGCGCGAAGTCGTGCTTCTCCTTCGGCAGCACCTCCGGGTAGAATCCATAGGAACTCACGGCGGATGCTGATTCGGAGTAGACGATCGGCTTCGCGGGGTACTTCGCCTTCACGCGGCGGTAGCAGGCGCCGTAGTTCCAGCCGGTGATGTCGAGGTCGTCGAACATGTTCTCGTTGAGGTACTTCGGCTCGCTCATCCAGCAGATGTTGCCGTTGCCGACCGGACGCGTGGTGTCCTCCAGGCGCATCTGCTCGCGGAAGTACGTGCAGCGCGCCTTCGTGAGGCCGTCGACGTAGTTCTTGCCCTTGTAGTCGGGCGTGACGATCTCGTTCGACATCGACCAGATGACGACGCACGGGTGGTTGCGGTCGCGCCGGACGAACTGCCGGAGGTTGCGCGCCACGTACTCCTCCAGGTTCTGGTCGGGACGCCGCCCCGCCGTGCCGTCCCACTTGTCGAACGCCTCGTCCCACACGAGGATGCCCATCTCGTCGCAGAGGTCGAGCACCTCGGGCGCAGGACAGTTGTGGCTCGTGCGCAGGGCGTTCGCGCCCATGTCCTTCATGATCTGCAGCTGGCGGCGCATCGCCGACTTGTCGAACGCCATGCCGAGCAGCCCGAGGTCGGAGTGGAGGTCCACGCCCTTGAACTGCACGCGGCGTCCGTTCAGGTGAAAACCGTTCGCTGCCCAGTCGTTCGTGGCCGGGCCTTCAAGCGGCACGGGAAAGGCGATCGTCCGAATGCCGAAGCGCACGCGCTCGCGCGAGAGGAGCTGCTCGTTATTCTCGTTCCACAGCGTCAGTTCCACCTCGTACAGATTCGGGGCATCAACGTCCCACAGCGCCGGGTTCTCCACCCGTCCATACATGCCCCCTCCCAACGCCTTGAAACTTCCCCATTTTTGGGGGACAGACCCCTTTTCTGGACCACGGATGGTCACACCGACCAGTGCATCATTGGGGACAGACCCTTCAAGTTCCCACGATATTCTTACCATAGCCGCTTCCTTGGAGACCTGCGGCGTCGTTACGAAAATGCCGTTGTAGGCGAAGTGTGCCTTATTGCGCACCTTCATCACGACCTTCCGGTAGATGCCCGCGCCGGGGTACCAGCGCGAGCGGTGGTCGCGTGTGTCGGCGCGCACGGCGAGCACGTTGACGCCCGGCTTCACGTAGGGCGTCGCGTCCACGCGGAAACTCGCGTAGCCGTAGTCCCAGCCGCCGGCCTTCCGTCCGTTCACGTAGACCTCCGGCGAGGCCATCACGCCGTCGAAGTCGAGGAACACGCACGCGCCGGCATCTCCCGGCTCCAGCGTGAACGTGCGCCGGTACCAGCCCACGCCCTTCCACGGCAGCTTGCCCGAACCGCCGTCCATGGATTCGTCGAACGGACCCGAGATGGCCCAGTCGTGCGGCACGCGCACGGCCTCCCATGCCGCGTCGTCAAAGGCAACAGCCTCGGCACGTAGTTCGCACGTGGGGTCTTTCGCGAACCGCCAGCCCGGCCCCGCCAGCGACACGTCGCGCTCGCCGCCCGCGGCCATCACACTCTGCACAACGGCCGCCGCGGCGACCAGCCCGAACAAGTTTTTGCATTTCATGCGCCCAGTATATCATTTCCCGCCCCACATTGGCAACGGTCTCGTAATCGGTCAGAGGCTGGGGTGACGACTCTTGCGGCACATGTCTGCCGACGGCAACACGGAGTTCTCGGAGATTTCACGGAGACAGGGAGATTGTTATGGAGAATGTACTTCGCACAAATCAACAACAACATCTTACCTGTAACTTCCTTGTGATTCATCTCATTTGCTTTCGCTACTGGGAGTTTTGGAGTTTCGGAGGCTTGGAGGATTTTTATAATCACCTCCGAAACTCCTAATCTCCCAATCTCCAAGCAGCGAAAGCAATCATCAAAGTTATCCTCATGTTCATTCTTGCGCGAAGCATAGGCTGCGGGCTAACAGATTGCTGAGAGGGTGAGTCATTCTATTGCGTGAAGCACACCTCCAAAATGATCTCCGTGTCTCCGTGCCTTCTCCCAATCTCCGTGTTCAGCGCCGCAGGCTGATACCCCTGCCGCTGACAACAAGTTGCGACCCTCCCGGGCGGCCCCGAGGTGGCCGGAGCTAGAGTTAGCGGATGATGATGATCGTGTTTTGCGGCGGGAGTTCCACAAGCTCCACCGAAAGCGCCTGCGGCGCAGAGACCGTCAGGGACTGTTCCTTCCACGTCGGGCCGTAGTGACGGTCCGTGGAGCTGACGCGCACCGTCGCCACGCTGTCCGCCACCACCCAGCCGTCCAGCGCGTCCGTCCACTCCCCGCCGTTCAACGAGTACTGCGCGCGCACGGGCCCCACGCCCGCCGGCTCGATCTGGACCGCCGGCGCGGAAACATGGACGAGCAGCGCGCCGTCGCTTTCGCGCAGCTTGTAGCCGCACGATTCGTCCGGCAGCTCCGCTTTGAATCGCGCCGCGTCAAGGAAACTGTTGCGCATGATCTCGTCGCCCGTCAGCACGCGCTCCGTCATGCGCACGGAGCAGATTTCCGCGCCCGTCTGCACGGGGTTCCCATAGTTGTGGGTCGCCCCAAGAACGACCGCCGCAGAAGTCGGCTCGGTCGTGCCGTAGTTGGACACGTGGAGCGCGTTCGTGCCGTCGCAGTAGAGCGTCGCGTTCGTGCCCACGCACGTCACCACCAGATAGTGCCGTCGATTCCATGACGTTGTCCTACCGTTGCCGTTCGGTATCTCGCAACCGGCATTATAGGTGTTCGCACGGTACTGGTTTCCGCCGATCAGCGGGTTCTTGCTGTTCCCCGTGCGAATTTCCGTCGTGATCTGCCGGTGGTCGCCGTCCCCGAAGTAGGACCAGAACTCCCATGAGTTCACCGGACTGTCCGGATGGGCGATCGTCATCTCCAGCGTGAATGCCCGGTTCTTCAACGCAACGAGCGATTTCTGGGATGTCGTCGTGATGTAGCGGCTCAAGTTGCCCACCCAGGCGCTCTCCGTGAACGCCGCCCCGTTGACGCAAGTGAACGTGTGGTTGCCGGCGAGGTCCGTCCACGTGGACGGCGCGGCGGCGTGCATGCCCGCGCCGCCGTTCTCGATCGCGTCGAGGTGCCCGATCAGGCCGTCCTGCACGTAGTACGACGTGGCGGGGCGATGGGCGATGCGCGCGGCAAGCAACACGGGCGCGCCCGGCATCGCGAACGCCAGCTTCCCGCCGATGTCCTCCACGCCGTCCGGCAGCTTCGCAAACAGTACGCGCTGGGCGGTCGTGCCGTTCTTCACGCGGTAGGCGAGCGACACGCGATCCCCCGGCAGATACCACGTCGTGATCGCGCCGTCCTGCCAGGTCGTCCCCCCGTCGTCCGAGAACTCCACCCCTTCGCCGGCGGCGGACACGGCCACCTGGATGGCCCCGTCCACGATCCGGTAGCCGCGCGCGCCGTCGGTCGCGCTTTCGCCCAGGAACCGCGCGCCGTCCAGGAAGCGGTTGCGCTGGCGCTCCTCGGACGAGAGCACGCGGTCCGTCATGCGCACGGCGCAGATTTCCGCGCCGGCGCTGAGCGGACTGGCCCCCGTGGAATAGCCGCCGAACGCGACAATGTCCATCGTGGGTTCGACCGTTCCGTAGCTGGACGTGTGGATGGCGTTCGTTCCGTCGAGGTAGAGCGTGGCGGAATCTCCGTCGCACGTCACCGACACGCAGTGCCGTCTGCCCCACGCCGTGGTCGTGCCCTTGCCGTTGGGGACCTCGCACGCATGGTTGTAGCCGTCCGTGCGGTACTGGAGGCCCTGGATGACGGGGTTCTTGCTGTTCATCGTGCGGATTTCCACCATCAGCTGCCGTTTGGAATCGTTGCCGAACACCGCCCACTTCTCGTACCCGGACGCCGCGATCGGCGTTTCCGGGTGCATGATCACCATCTCGAGCGTGAATGCCTTCCGCATCAGCGCGCCGAGCGCGCGCGGCGAGGTCGTCTTCACGTAGCGGCTCGCGTTGCCGACCCAGGCATCGGACGAGAATGCGGCCCCGTTCGCGCAGTCGAACGCATGTTTGCCGGTCAGGTCCGTCCATGTGGACGGCGAGGCGTTGTGCACGCCCGCGCCGCCGTTCTCGATCGCGTCGAGGTGCCCGATCAGGCCGTCCTGCACGTAGAGCGACGTGGCCGGGCTGGTGGCGGTGCGCGCCACGATGCGCGCCGGCATGGCGGCCGTGAACGACACCGTGCCGCCCGAGACGGTCGCGCCTGCGGGCAGGGCGTCGAGGATCACGTCGGACGACCCGTCGGCGGCGATCCGCGCGGAGAACGAGACGCTTGCGCCGACGTCGGACCAGACGTCCAGCGCGTTGTCCTGCCAGGTCGTTCCGCCGTCCGTCGAGAACTGCACGCCCAGTCCGCCCACGTGCGTGAGCACCTGGAGCGCGCCGTTCACCACGCGCCAGCCCGTCGCGCCGTCCGTCGCGCTCGCGCCCATGAAGCGGACGCGGTCGAGGAAGTCGTTGCGCAGGATCTCGGCGGGCGTCAGCACGCGCTCCGTCATGCGCACGGTGCAGATCTCGGCTCCCGTGTTGAGCGGCGAGGAGCCGTTTGGCGTTGCGCCGAAAGCCAAAGTGGAGAGCGTCGGACTCAGCGAATCTTTCGTGTACGTGTGAAGGACATTCGTGCCGTCACAGTAGAGCGTTGCGGTGGTTCCGCTGCAGACAATGGCTAGGTACTGACGTTTGCCCCACGCCGTAAGTCCATTGTCCAGGACCGGCACGTTGCCGTCATAAGCCTTCGTGCGATACTGAAGTCCTTGCACGAGCGGATTCGGACTGTTTGGCTTGCGAATGTCCAGCACCAGGTAGCGGTGGTTCTGGTCCGAGTTTCCGAAATAAGCCCAATACTCGTAGTTCGCCACGGGCGAAGCGGGGTGGGAAATCACCATCTCCAGCGTGAACGCCTTGTTCTGCAAGGCAGCGAGCGCCTTCGGGGACGTGGCGGTGATGTAGCGGTTGGAGTTGCCGACCCAGGCGTCGGCAGAGAACGCCGAACCGTTGACGAGCGTGAACGTCTGGTTGCCGGTGAGGTCCGTCCATTCGGTCGGCGCGGCGACGTGCATGCCCGCGCCGCCGTTCTCGATCGCGTCGAGGTGGCCGATCAAACCGTCCTGCACGTAGAGCGACGCGGGCAGGGTGTCGCCCCTCGCCACGCCGCAGGCAGCGAGGATGGCGGCAAGTTTTACGAGCTTTTTCATGTGTCTTCCTTCAGACAGTTGCAAAACCCCTCTTTCGTGCCATCTGTGAGCCAAACCACACGGCCTGACAGAACAAGCAAAATCACACCTGCACTGCTGAAGGATTCAGCGCAACCATTATGCCAAATCCGCGCCGTCGACGCAAGGGAGAAATCGGACACGGGTCGCTCACGGCACAAACGAGGAAGGAGGGACGATTGCCATGAGAGACGAGTCGTAGTGCGTGGGGTTGCGCGTGAAGAACTGCGAACATTTCACGCGAAGCGCGCACTGGAATTGGATGTCGTCCTCATAGTCCTTGTAGTGGAAGTCTGCCGCACAGGAGAGCAGCTCCGAATCGACGGAGGCAACCTTGAAGATTCGCAGGATGATGCGCACTGCGGTCATCGCAGTGGTCTCGCTCTTCAGCCGTTTCACCACGTAATGCACGTTGTTGACGGAAATGGCGGCGATGTAGGCCTCCACCTTCCCCTCTTCGGCAGCCGCCCAAATCTTGAGGGCGTCATGGTAAAACCCCTCGCGTTCCAGCAGCACGTCAAGGAGAACGTTCGTGTCGACGAATATGCGCTTCTTCATCTTCAGCCACCATATTTCTCAACGAGCGCATCCGAAAGGACGTCCTTGTAGTCCCAATCAGATGGGAGATCGCCCTTTGCCAAACCGAGTGCCCGTTTTGTCAAGGGGGGCAATTCGGTCTTGGCGGTGGCCGACTGTTCCATCAAGCAGACGAACGAAACAAAAAGTCTTGAAATGCTTGTGTTCCGAATCTTGGCCAGGCGGCGTGCACGCGCCACCACGTCCTGATCCATGCTCAAAGCCAACCTTGTTGTTGCCATGTCCGCCTCCTATGCGTATCGTTTTCGCAAAAAGTATACACCTTCTCCCTGCGTCTGTCAACATGCGAGCGCGGGCATAACTGCGGTCACTCACCTGCATCAGGCCGAAATCGGCTCTTTTCGGGGAAGCGACACTCTTGTCGCTTCATCCGCATCCCTCCGACGGAAGCGGCAAGAGTGCCGCTTCCCCGATGGTGGACCTTCCTGTATCAGGTGAGTGATCAGCCGCGCTACAGCAACCCTCCTGGCGGCAACCACTTTATGTGAGCATCATCGGCTGGGAGAAGATGATCTCGCCGGAGTCGTCGCGCGCATAGGCGCGGACGCGGAGATAGCCGTACTTCTCGCGGTCGGACGACGCCACGCTGAAGGAAATCTTGTTCCCGTTCCCCCAGGCGGTGACGCCGCGCTTCGTGATGACCTGCAGGTGCGCGGGCTTGTCGAGCGTCACCCGGAGGTTGGCACCGTCGAAGCGGATGGACGTGAAGCGCAGGATCTTCCGTCCCTTGATGGCGCCGTACCAGTTGCCGCGGCGGTAGGCCTGCAGGCAGGCGTGGACGCTCTTCTCGGGCACGAGCAGCACGTTGACGCCCTCCTGGAGGCCCCAGTCCGGCACGAAGAACCCGAAGCACTGGCGGCCCGTGGAGAGCGCGCGGTCCCAGTAGTCCTCGCAGTTGCTGCGGCTCCACGGATAGTTCTTGGACGGCTTGCACATGTTGAACACCTCGATGCCGAGCACGCGCGGGTCATAGTCGAGCAGGTCCCAGATGATCTCGTCTTTGAGGTGCGACCACGCCGGATGGTTGATCGTCACGCCGCCGCCGTCGGGATAGATCATCCCGTCGACCATGCGCGAGACGGCCGTGTGCATGTGCTCGCCGCTGCCGAAGCAGTAGCCCTTGCCGTGGGAGAGGAAGCGGTTGCGCTTGTCGAACGTGCCCGAGCAGAACGCCGATCCGGGCGCGCACATGTGGAGACCGGAAACGATCTTGCCGTCATTGCCGAAGAACGCATGGTGCTCGGCGTTCGGCGCCTCCAGGATGTTGTCCGGCACGCGCGAGAAGCGGAGATTCCCTTCCGTGAACGGCAGCTGCCGCTGGAGCTCCGGCGGCAGCTCGTCCTTCCACGCGCTCACGATCTTCGTCCAGTCGAACGGGCCGTCCACGCGCTTCCCCTTCACCATCACGGGGAAGTCGTGGCGGACGCGGTACTGCGTGTCGCGGAACGTCTTGAGCGGCATCGTGGGCGCGGACGGGTAGTAGTTGGAGATCGTGAGGAACTCGAAGCCGCGGTCGAGATACGCGTCCAGCATCTTCTGGTTCTCGCAGTGTCCGTGCGAGGTGGTGTGAACCTCCTGGACCTTCGACCAGTCGACGTCCGCGTACGGACGCCGGTTACGCGGCGGGACGGGTGCGTTCCCAGTCGCCGAGCCGCCGAGACGGCGGCTCTCCATATGGGGAGCCGCCATCTTGGCGGCGGGATTAACTGGGAGAGCCGCCATCTTGGCGGCGTTATCCCCCCTGGCGACGTGTGCGGTGGCGGCCGCCGTGGCGGCCAAGGCGATAAATTCTCTACGTTTCATGCGGCAAGTATACCACATTCCTGTGGGCTTGTCGCAGAAAAACATCGCGGACTGAAATTACGGGGCGCATCTGCGTTTTTCACCCATGCGTATTGAGTTTTGGAAACAACAAGAACAACTTTCAAAAACAACTTTGTCCTACGGACACACCTTGAACGTTCTCACCCTCGGAATCGTTATAGTCTAAGGATCGACAAATGGGCGCGGGCGAGTTAGCCCGCGCGCCAATGAAAAGTTGTTTTTCGGTTGTTCAAGTTGTTTTCATTACAAAGGGGTCTCGGTGAAAAACAGAGATGCGCCCGAAATTACGGAAAGGGATTTATAACCTTAACTCCTGAGTAGACAGCGCCATCACCCATGTCTTCCGACCAGAATTCACTGCATCCGTTTGCAGCGGCAGAAGCGATGAGGAGCGAGTCATAGAATTGGATGCCGTATTGATCTTTAATCAAAAGAGCCTCAAGCGTCAAATCAGGGACAACCGGAACTACTCTGATCCTGCGGAAGAGCCTAATGAACCTGGCGACCTCGACAACGCTCTTCTTAAGCTTTGAGAGCGCGACGTTGGAAAATTCGTTCAGGACCTGAGATGAGATGACGAACAAGGGATTGTCGACTGCATTTCTGATTATTGAATATGCCCGGGCTTGCTTGGCCTTGTCGGTGGCGTCGGCAGAGTAGACGAATATGTTCGTGTCGAGGAATGTCACGCCAGCACCTCTTCGTAAGCATCCTGACGACGAAATTTGTATGGTTCAGAGAGGCGCCCTTCGCTCTGTCCAACCAAAGACTTGAACTCGCGTTCCCATTCGTCAAGGGAATCCTTGGATGCGCGGCGCCTTGCAAGTTCCGCGGCGATGCAATCAAGGAACATCTTCTCCAGGGATATGCCCTCAATATTCGCAAATCCCTTCGCTTCCTGCGCCATAACGGGCGGCAAATCTATGACAACGCTCATGTCTCTCTCCTTCTCGTTGGCGAAGTAGCGTTATTATACCACATTCCCGCAGAGACGGGAACACCGTCAGCGGAAAATCAGCATAAACGCCGGCGGGACCACTTCGGCCCAGATCTCCGTCACGCCGTCCTCACGCGCCTGCCGCGACAGCGACACGCCGGCGCCTGGCAAGCCGATGCCGGTCGCGCGCAGCGACGGAAACGCGTCGACGCCCTCCGCCAGCTCCGCGACCTTCACGCGGCACCCCTTTTCCAGGGGATTGCCCGCGTCGTGCCCCAAGTCGAGGAAGGCGTCGCCCGCCTTCGCGACGCTGCCCGCCACCGTCAGGTACGGCGCCGACCAGCCCGCCGTCGCATCGCCCGCCACCGGGCATTTCAGCGTCGCGCCGCCGGCCAGCACGAGGTTCCCCACCGTGAAGGTGCCGTTGCTCGGCGCCACCTCGCCCGTCACCGTCACCGTGCCGTTCGAATAGACGCCGCCGTCGCCGCGCAGGAAGCCGAACGTGAAGTCGAACCCGTTCGCGTCGAACACGCCGCCGTTGTTCACCTCCACGCCCGACGCGCAGCTCGCCGCCGCCGCAACGGTCGGGCGCATCGTTCCGCCGTCCACCTTCAGCGGCCCGTTGAAGGCGTTCGCAACCTTCAGCGTCAGCAGCGCGTCCGCCGTCGTGGCCGTGAGCGCGATGCCGCCGTCGGCAGCCACGTCCTGTGCCTTGTTCAGCGCCTGGTTCAGCGTGACCGCGTTCGACTCGCCCAGGTCGAACTTCGCGCCGCCCTCACCGACCATCAGGGAGGTCAGCGTCTTGTTCGGGAACGTGTAGCTAGAGGCGAGCGACTTGAAGGTGCCACCGTCGAACAGTACATGCGCTTGGGTGTTCGCCGCAGTGCTGCTGCGGTTAATGTACCCCGCCTCCAGCACGCCACCGCGCAGGTTCAGCTTCCCGATCGAGTTTTGGGACACGCAGAGCATCACGCCCTTCGTGGCGACCGTGCGAATCGTGCCGCTGTCCATGTTGATCGTGCCGCGCGCCGGGTACTGGTTGTAACCGTCGGCATAGCGACCCACGGAAACATCTCCGTCGAGCACGTCGATCAACCCGCCGTCGATATTGACATTCGCCTCGCTGTACCCCTCGGCAACGGCCGTGATGGTGTCATGGTAGGGGACCCACAGCGCGGTGCCGATGATGACCTCGCCGCCATGTACGTTGAGCTCAGATTTGGCGCAGTGGAAATAATCCCATCGTGCCGTCGTGGAATTGCCACGATAGCGCTTCGGCCCAGTCCCGGACGGCGCATAGTTAATCAGCATGCTGGAGGAGATGGTCAACGAGCCGCCGTACACGTCCACGGCGCAGTACGGGCGCTTCGTCAACCCCAACTCCAGTGGGCTGTCGAAGAGTTCCTTCGACGGCCGCCCGATGTCGAACTCGCCCGTGCACGTGGCAGCGCCGCTGCGGATCACGAGACGCGCGTCGTACGCGCCGCCCGTGCCGTCGGGGATCGGCTGCGTGCCGATGCGCACTCCGGTAGTCGAGAGACGATACTCGGCGTCGTCCCCGCCGTCGAGTTCGAGCGTGCCGGCGATGACGCTCAATCCCTGGGCGTTGGGAGCGTCGCCCGTCGTCACGTCGCGGACAGGACGCGCGTCTCCGGACTTCGCCGCCCCGCCCACGAACGTCATGCCCTCGTTCCCCAACACCAACCGTCCGCCGCCGAGCATCGAGAACGCCGTCGAGTTTGTAAAGATGCCAGGCACATAGACTGTCTCGCCCGGCGGCACCTCCACGCCAAGTCCCGTCGCGTTGCTCGTAGGGTGCCAGACGGTACCCCAGAACGTTCCGGAGCGCGTGAAGCGGAGGATGCTGTTCGCAAGGTCGAGCGTGGCCCCGCCGAACGCCTCGGGGCGTCCCTCGATATAACCGGACGCCTTGCTGATGGTGGGCGCACCCTCCACCGCGCCAGAAATCCGCAGCGTTCCGCCCTTCGAGGAACGCGTCATCTTGAGCGTCCGGTCGCCCAACATCCTGACAGGTCCTGCCAGCTCAAGCACACCGTTCGTCAGGGCAATGTCGAAGACGCCAAGGTTGTTCACGTCCACCGTGGAGAACTCGAACGGCCCGTTCACCGTCACCGTATGCGCGGCGTTCTGATCCACCTTCTTCGCGCGCGAAGAGGTATCCGCCGCTACGACGACGTCCGCCGGGATCGACGCCGGGAACACGATCTGTTCGTGGTCGCCGCCGTTGGGCGGCAGGTCCCAGTTGGCGTCGTCATCCCACGCGCCCGAGGCGTTCGCCGTCCAGGTGTGGACGACGGTGCTGCTCGTGACGGTCGCGACGAGCGCGTCGTACGCCGCGTTCGACGTATCGACGCTAAACGTGGCCGCGCCGCCGCGCGCCACGAGGTCGGGATGAAGCGCGAACTTCGCGGGATCGATCGTCCCCTTCGGCGCGCGCAGGAACACGGTCGTGCCGGGATGGAGCGAACGCGACTGCTTGCCGGTGGGTGCGCGCGACGCGACCCATACCGTTCCGTTGACGGTCAGGGAATTCGTCACGTACAGGCTCGTCAGGCTGCCGTTCACGTCGTATCCGTACAGGACCGTCACGTCGGATTCCAACTCGCCCAGCGTGAGGTCCTTCACGGGGTCGTTGTAGTAGTTGCAGATTGCGCCGCCGTTCTTCACGAGGAAGTCGAGCGAACCGCCGGACTTGCCGCGCGCGAGGACGGCGCCGCCCTCCTCGACCGTCACTCCGCCCAAGTTGTGCACGGCGTCGTAGATGCGGAGCACGTTGTTCGTGTTCGAGCCGCGCACGACGAGACGCCCCGGCCCGTTGAGCGCCTGGTTCAAGTCGATCTCAGGAATCGCCGAGACGTCGACGATCGCGTTCCCCTCCAGGACGTTGACGGCCTTGAACCAGACGACGAGGTAGGTGATTCCGGAACCGTCGGCTTTCGGTTGCGGCGCAACCACCGTGCCGTTCCAGTTGAGCGTCGCGCCGCTGCCGCCGTTGAACCGATCCGCGAAGGCGAGGCGTCCGCCGTTGAGGTTGACCGTCACCGTGCCGCCGTTGTAGACGGAAAAGCCCTTCCAGAACATCGCCTCGCCGCCCGTCATCGTGTAGTCGATGACCATGTCGTTGTTGCCGCCCTGTTTGCCGATGAAACGCCCCTCACCTTCCGAGAGGTAATTCTCGTAGCCGACCGAGAGATACCCGCCTGTCTGCGTGAAGCGCACATAGGCGGGGTACGGCGAAGCCGACGTCTGACTGCCGGCGTAGAAGCGGGACTTGCAGGCAAATGTGCCGCCGTTCAGCGTGAACCGCGCGTCGGACTGGGCTATCTTCGAACTGTCGAAGCACAGGTTCACGTACCGCACCTCCGACGTACCGCCGTTCTGGACATAGGATGAGACAAGGTAATCCTTGTCGCGCGTCGCGGGCAATCCGTGGTTGACGCCGACGTTGAAGGTACCGGCGACAGAAAGGTATCCGCTGTTCATCACCAGTTCGGCATCGCCTTCAACGCCTGGCTGGTCTGTCGTCGCCGTGCCGACATCCAGCGTCGCGACGGGGATTTTCACAGTCGGAGCGTCCGTGCCCGTGCCGATCATCAGCGTACCGCGTCCGACAGTCAGCGCGGCGCCGTGCGTGTTGACGCACGCCGCGCCGTTCGCCGTGCCGTCGAACAGCGCGAGGTTCTGGAGCTTGTCGCTCAACCCCGCTGTGCTCGTGAACGCGCGGCCGAACTGGTAGCCCACGTTCCCCGTGAGGGCGAGCGTACCCGCACCGAGCTTGGCGAACCCGCCCATACGCTCGGCCAGGCCGCCCGACAGCGTCAGCGTGTCGCCGTCAGGCACGGAGATGCCGGCCACGCGGTTCTGCGCGGGAGTCAGCGTCAGCGGCGCGGCGGTCGCAAGCGAACCAGCCGAATGCACATAGAGCCAGGAGCCGATCATCCAGAGGGCCGTCCCCGTCTGCCAGGCGTCAGACACGCGCGGATCGAGGCCGAAGTCCAGCGTACCGGCGGACGCGACCGTGAGGGAGATGATGCGCCAGCCGTTCTCCGTACGCTCTCCCAGACGGTAGTCGTAGCCGCTGTCGTTCCGCTCGAACACGAAACGCGAGACGCCGCACGCCACGGTCGCCGGGAACTTGATGAGATCGTACGTGCCAGCCGTCATCAGGAGGTCGGAGGTCGTGTCGGCCTTCATACGCCCGAGGCGGATGATCCCAGCGGGCGGCACGAAGTCGTTCACGACAAGTGTCGGCACGACGACCGACGCACCGGCGGCGTGAGTTCCGAAGATGACGTAGCCTTCCGCCTGGCTGAAGACAAGCCGGTCGACGGTCGTCGAACCTGCGACCACGCGCAGGGCCGCATTGCCCTCGAGCGTAACCGACGAGCGGAAATGTGCCGGCGTCGAGGCATAGTCCGTGCCGAGCAGGTCCAGCTGCGCGTCTTGCACGCGGATACCGCCCGACAGCGACACGTCGTCGGTCTTCAGGCGGAACTGACAGCTATTGCCCGGTGCGCTGATGAAAAGCCCGCCATCCGTCACGCCAGGCTCCGACCTCAATGCAAGCGACCAGAGCGGGCCCCATGCCTGCGAGTCGGAGAGGTCGATCTTCAAGCCCTTCGCGCCGACGTAGACGGTGCCGCCAGTCCAATCGCGGCCGGCATAGACCGTATCGTTCATTGCCGGACGGATCGTGCCGCCGTCCACGTGGATGGACATGTCACCGCCTGGCGCGGAAACGTTGCGCAGGACGAGCGTCCCGTCCTCCGCGACATCGATGCGCGTCACGTCTCCCGCGCCTGCCGTCGCGACAAAGCTGTTCGTCCCGCCAAACTCGCCACCGGAGATGGATATCGCCGACGGCCCGGTCAACGTCCGCGTCAGGAACGACCCGCCCGTCACGTTCACGGGACGTCCGTTGAGCGCGACGGCACTCGCCCGCGTCGTGCCGCCCTTGACCATGATCGTCCCCGTACCGTTTACCGTGACGCCGCCCGAGAAACTGCTTGTGAAATTCGCGCCCGCGCCGAACGAGAAGGTTCCCGCGCTCACCGTCAGCGACGCCACGCCGCCGTTCGGACCGTCGCCGTTGGCGGCGTCGGGCGGCAGAACCGTCGCCAGCTCGAACGTACCGCCGTCGGTCTTCGTGATGTCGCCCGCAGCGTTTTCGCCGAGCGACAGCGGACCGAGCGCCGTCACGGTCGCGCCGTCCGCCACGGACAGCGTCGATCCCACGCCAAACACGAGGTTGCTCGTCGTCGTTTCATTCGCGCCGAAGACATACGCCTCGGCCAGCACGGAACCAGTCGCCAGTCCACACACCGTACCGACAACCGCCAACCAGTTTTTGTGGAGTTTCATGTCCATTTTCTCCTTGAATCGTCGTTTTGAATCTTTTTCTTCCATCCGTAACATATCCGTGGCGGGGATGCCTTCCGTCACAATCCGACGAGGTGGATCGTCTTGCCGCCGAACGCCACGTCGCGGGAGTAGATCTTCTCGTCCCACGACTTGTCCTTCGACTTCTCGAAAATCGGCATCCAGGCCTCGGAAAGGCCGAGCGTGTCGAGATACCTTGCGCACTGATCGTAGGATTTCTCGCCCTGGAAGTTGTCGGACGTCTTCACCTCGATCGCGTAGCGCGCACCGCGGAACTCCACGCAGAGGTCGAGTCGCCCGGTGCCGAGAGCCATCTCGCGGTTGATGTGCCCGCCGCCGTTCGTCACGCGCTGAAGGAAGGCCATCAGCACGAGATGCGGCACCGCCTCGCGGTAGCCCATGATATCCCTGTCCGCGCCGGAGTTCTCGCGCCAGAACCGCTGGAACGCCGCCATGAGCCCGGCCATGTCGAGCCCGTCGTCCTTCACCCACGGCGTCTCGGGGATGCTGGACTGCATGTCGTCCTGTTCGTCGCGCGTCAGGTAGCGTCCGATGATTTCGGCGTACATCGGATTGGCCGGGACGACGCGCTTCAACTCGTCCTCGCGCAGAAGCCCCAGGTCGATGACGTAGCGGAAGTCCTCGGAGTTGCGCGAAACCGTCAGGCCCTGCCCCAACACCAGCGGCTCGACGATCCGCCGCACGCGCGGCTCGCGCATGCGTTCCATGAGCGAGTCCACGTGCGTGTCGCGCCTGCGGATGATCGCCTCCTTCGCCGCCTCGACGTCCTCTACGGTGATGTTCTCGCCGTATCGGAAACCGTGGATCTCTTCGACGCATTCGCAACCGATTGCGTTCACGAGCCACGGCTGACCACGCGTGAGCTGCCACACGTCTTCAATGACGCCGTCCGCAAACACCTGTCCGGTCTCCGCCGTGTGCTGGGAATAGAGCGCGGCTATTTCCGTTTCCATGAAATTCGGCATCAACATATCTTTCGCGATGATGTTGAACGGGCTGACCTGCCCAAAAGACTCGCCGTCGGGGCGAATCTGCGCCTTGTAGTCGCGGACGTCCAGCATGCCGACGAGCGCAACCGACTTCGGGAACGGCATCGTGTCGCGGTTGACGTAGCCGTCGCGCAACTGGCGGAGGAAGGAGATCAAGGCATCGCCGACGAGGCAGTCCGCTTCGTCGAAGAAGACCCCGACCGGCTTTCCGGCGGCGCGGCAGACATTCTGCAGCACGGTCCGCACGGCAAGGCCGATTCCCCCGCGGTCGGACCGGAGAGCCGGCGCGTTCGGAACAGGGACGTAAAACGGCGACATCTCCACATTGTCGGCAATGAGGTCGCGAATTGCAATGTTGGTCTTTTCGGGATCCGACCTGTTCTGGAGCGTTTCAAGAGAACAGTAGAGCGCGAACATCTCGCCCTTGCCGTTGATCTCGCGAACCAGCTCCTTGAGCACCGTCGTCTTGCCCGTCTGGCGGGGCGCGTGGATGACGAAGTAGTTTCCGCCCGCGGCGAGTTCACGGACGCCGGGAAGCCGATCCAGCGCCGGCAGCATGTAGTGCTCGTCGGGGAAGCACGGACCCGTTGTGTTGAACTTTCTCATCGCTTTTCGCATTACCGTTTGCAGACGTCGCCTATTATACAACAAGCGCTCGCTCCACGCAACGCCTCACGTGAGCATAATCGGCTGGGAGAAGATCGTCTCGTCGGCCTCGCCAAGCGTGAAGGCGCGGACGCGCAGGTAGCCGTGGCGCTCGCGCTCCGCGGGCGGCACGGCGAAGTCCAGCGTCGTGCCGCCGCACGACTTCACGAGGCCCTGCTTCGTGATCAGCTGGATGCGCGCCGGCTTGTCGAGCGTCACGCGCAAGCGCGCGCCGTCGAAGCGGATGGACGTGAAGCGCAGCAGGCCCCGCCCCTTCACGGCCCCGTAGAAGTTGCCCTGACGGTACGCGCGCAGGCAGGCGTGCACGCTCTTCTCCGGCACGAGCAGCACGTTCACGCCCTCCGTGACGCCCCAGTCGGGCACGAAGAACCCGAAGCACTGCCGGCCCGTCGAGAGCGCGCGGTCCCAGTAGTCCTCGCAGTACGCCTTGCTCCAGCGCCAGGCCGCGCGCGGCGCGCACGTCTGGTTGTACACCTCGATGCCCAGGACGCGCGGGTCGTAGTCCAGCACCTCCCACACGTGCGCGTCGAGCAGGTTCGACCACGCCGGGTGGTTGATCGTCACGCCGCCGCCGTCGGGATGGATCAGGCCGTCGATCATGCGCGAGACGGACGTGCGCCACGGCTCGCCCGTCCCGAAGTGGTACCCGTGCGAGCGCGTCTTGAAGCGGTCGCGCGCGTCGAACGTGCCGGAGGCGAACGCCGACCCGGGCGAGCACATGTGCATGGGGCTGTCCGTAAATCCGTGGTGTTCGGCGTTCGGCGCCTCCAGAATGCCTTCGGGCAACGGTTTGAAGAGCTTCCCGCCCTCCTTGAACGGCAACTCGCGGCGCAGCTCCGGCGGCAGCTCGTCCGCCCACGCGGCGATGATCTTCGACCAGTCGAACGGGCCGTCCGTGCGCTTCCCGTTCACCATCACGGGAATGTCCGCGTTGTGGACACGGTAGTAGTTCGCCGTCATCTTCGCCGCGGGCATGTAGGGGGCGGAGGGATAGTAGTTGGAGAGCGTCAGCAGACCGAAGCCGCGATCCAGGTAGCCGTCGAGCATCTGCTGGCCCGTGCAGTGCCCGTGCGTGGTGGAGTGCACCTCGACCACGTGGTTCCAGTCCACGTCCGAATACGGCTGGCGGTTGCGCGGCGGCACGGCGGTCGCAGCAAGCTGCGACCCTCCCGCTTTCGGACGCGCAGGAGCGCGTCCCTCCCCCGTTGCCGCCAGTGCGGCCGTCGTGGCTGCCAAACCGATGAAGTCTCTTCGTTTCATGCCGCGATTATACCATTTTCCGACGCCGGTTGGCAATGGTGCATTTTCCGCTTCACACAAGAGCCGGGAATATGATATGATAACTGCACTTACAATTTGAGCAAGGCTTTCTGCGCGCCGCGAAAGCGGTGCGCGCCGAAGAAGAGGAGTGCAAAAAATGAGGAAAATGGCCCTTGTGGCGTGTGTGGCGGCGGTCGCGGCCGTCCCTGTGTTCGCGCGTTCGATCACGGGCGCGAGCTTCACGCAGGAAGGCGCGGAGACGACGGTCAGCGTCACGTTCGAGGCCGGCGAGTCCGGCGACGACCACGCGCTCTACGTGGCGTACGACGTGCAAGACCGTGGCGCGACGCTCGCAGGCTGGGCGGCGTACCAGCGCGTCGGCCGCGTGGCGGCGGACGCGACCTCCGCCACCTTCACGCTCCTTCCGAAGCTGACAGGCGCGGGCAACACGGTCTGCCGCGTGTTCCTTGTCGAGTCGACCTATCCCTTCGATACGCTGATCGAGGCGATCCGCCAGACCACCACGAAGACGCAGTACGTCGACACGGGCATCGTCCCGGGGCCGACCACCTTCGTCTCGCTCGACTTCAAGCTTGACTCGGCGACGACGACGCAACAGCGCATCTTCGGCGTCGCCTCGGACGATGGCACGTCGATTTTTTCCTTCGACACCTACATCAACGGCGGCAACGCCTGGGCCAGCGCCTGCCGTGACGGCGCCGGCGACTGGTCTGCGACCAAATGGGCCGCCTCCCCCACGCGCCTGACGATGTCGCTCGACGCGGCGACCGGCATCCAGTTCATCTCGAACCACATCACGCACGCCGTGACGACGCTGTCCCACGCCAACTCGCCCCGCACGAAGACGGCCGCCGGCGCGATCACGGTCTTCGCCCGGCGCACGTTCGCCGGCGGTACGCCCCAGATACATCTTTTTGCCACCGGCGGCCTGATCTACGGCGGCGTGATCTCCAACGAAAACGCGCTTGTCCGCAACTACCTCCCGTGCGCGCGCGGCGAACGCGCGGGCCTGTTCGACACGGTCTCCGGCGACATCTTTTGGTCCGCCGCCGCGAACGACGACTTCCTCGTGGGCGGCGATTGCGTGCCGTGCGCGCCGGCCGCCGGCGAGACGCAGGTCGCCATCTCCGACGCCTTCGACATCAACGACGTGACGGCGGGTTACATCTGGAAAGGCACGGCCAGCGGCAACTGGAACGGCACGGACGCCAACTGGGCCGTCGACGGCACGCCGAACCTGGCGTGGACCGACGGCGGTGACGCGGTCTTTAACGATTCCGCCGCCACGCGTACCGTCACCATCCCGTCCAGCACGGCGGTGACGCCCGCCTCGGTCACCTTTTTCCACGCGCAAGACTACGCGCTTGCGGGCGAGGGCGGCCTCGCGGGCACGGGAACCTTCGTCAAGAGCGGCACCGGCACGCTCACCATTTCCGGAGTCAACCATTCGTTCACGGGCGACATGCTGCTCGCGGGCGGCACGACCGTCCTGACCGGGGACAAGGATTCGCCCGACATCACGTCCGGCGCGCTCGGCAACCCGCGCGTAGCGCGCACGGTGACCGTCTCGAACGCTACGCTCCGCGTGACGGGGAAGAACCCGTTCGGCGGCAGCGGGCGCAGCTCGACGCCCGTACGCGCCGCGCTCAAGCTCTACAACTCGACGCTCGACCTGCCGCACGACTTCCCGTTCAACGTCGGCGACCTGTACCTGCACGACTCGCTCGTGAACTTCCACTTCGGCTATAATACGGGGACGCACTGGGGATCGATCGCCGCCGAGAACATCTACTTCTCCGGCACCAGCCCCGTGACGTTTGCGGTGCCCGAGGAGGGAACCGTCGCCGCCCAGCAGAACGTCGGCCTGCTCCTCGGCAAGTTCGCGCAGGCGACGATCGACGTGCCGGACATCACCGGCAACGCCAACGTCGACGTGTTTATCAAGATGCCGATCTTCCGGGCGGCTGCCAACAACACCGATCCGGGATATCCTTCGGGGTTCCGCAAGACCGGCGCGGGAACGCTGGAGCTGGGCGGCCGCGACGCGGACATCGGGTTCTATCATTCTGACTTCTCCGGCGACGTGGACATCGTGCAGGGGACGGTGAAAATGACTTGGGGCGCCGCATCTTGGGGCGCGAGCCGCACGTCTGCGTTTGGCCGCACCAGCGTGCCGCACACCTTCACCGTCCACCCCGGCGCCACGCTCCAGCTCGCCACCAGCGACCTTCCGGGGCAGTTCTACGCCACCAACGCCATCACCATCCGCGTCAACGGCGGCACGCTCGCGCAGGACAACGGCCACGTGAACGGCCTCGGCCACCTGATCCTCGAGAACGCGAAGTTCACCTACCAGGGCATCCGCTCCCAGAACAACTACTACAGTGTGAGCGCGGACGGCACGGAGACCAACAACGTGCCCGTCATCTGGCCGACGATCGGCTTCAACGGCGGCGTCGAGTTCCTCGGCACGAACGCCTACACCCTCGCGAACGGCGACAAGGACGGCAACCACTCCAGCCTTTTCTTCGGCACGTGCGACGGCAATCCCTCCGACTGCTACGTGGCGGAAATCTCCGGCAAGGGAACGGCCGATGAAGTAACCGACGTGACGATCAACGCGCGCCTGGAAGACGCGCCGCCGTGGTACGCCTTCAACGAAGTGAACGGCAAGCGCTACATCAGAGGCTACAACTACAACCTCAAGGGCCTGCCGCTCAACATGCGCAAGACGGGTCCGGGCATCCTCCAGCTCAACAGCAAGCTCAGCACCACAACGGGCCGCATCGAGGTGGTCGAGGGCACGTTGAAGATGGGCAGCAACATGGGCAGCAGCGAGGCCAACTTCGAGTGCCCCACCAACACGCTGCTCGGCGACCTGCGCGATCCCAACCGCGTGGCGCTCGTCCTCAACGGCGGCACGCTCTGGCTGACAGGAAACGACACGTTCGGGCAGGCGAACACGGTCAACTCGTCGACCTTCGCCGTCACCAACGGCACGATCCGCATGACCGAGGCCAGATGCAATTCGTTGCCGGCGCTCGACCTCTACGACGCGACGCTCGACTACAGCGGCGCGAACACGGGGTCGAACGGCGACCTCGCGCAGGCCCAGCCGTGGGGCACCTTCATCTTCGCGCAGCGCGTCCGCTTCGACGGTACGCGCCCCTACGACCTCCAGGACGTGGGCGGCGTCTGCTACTTCTCGCTCGGCTGGCAGTCGGACTCCTACCAGACGCCCAGCACCTACAAGTCCGGCAGCATCGACCAGCATGGCAAGACGGAGTTCTACGTGGCGGACATCACGCGCGACGCGGCCCCCGACGTGACGATCGGCGTGGTGCTGAAGTATCCCTGCCACTGGAACGGAAACGCCACGAACGGCAAGTATTCCAACACCTTCTTCCGCACGGGCCTGCTGAAGACCGGCCCCGGCACGCTGCGGCTGAACAACGGCTCCATCCCCGGCAAGTACTACGCCGAGGCGACGCGCGTGAACGGCGGCACGCTGCTCGTGGACGCGGCCACGTTCAACTCCACGAACATCTTCGTGCAGGCGGGGGCGCACCTCGGGGGCACGGGCACGGTGGCGCGCGCCACGATCGAGGCGGGCGGCGGCTTCACGGCCGCGCCGGGCCAGACGCGTCCGCTCACGCTGACGGCGGCGACGCTGCCCGCCGACGGCGTGGTGACGCTCGACGTGCCCTACACGGGCGACCTCGACGACCTCAACGGCGTGCGCGTGCCGGTGGTGACCGCGAACGCGCTCGCGGGCGCGAAGTGGAACGTGACCCTCAACGGCGCGGCCGTACCGCGCGGCTACGCGGGCACGGCGAGCGTGCACAACGGCGTCGTCTACGCCAGCGTCGCGCGCGGCGGCACCTACATCATTTTCCGGTGAAGTAAAACCCGAGGTTCATCGCCACGGGGCGGTAGCTCCAGAAAAGGTGGTGGTTGGGCACCACCGGCGACTTCTTCTGCTCGTCCCACCACACGAGCGTGGCCGAACCGCCGCCGTCCATGTTGATGGCGTCCGCGGCACCGGCCGCCTTCAGGATCCGCACGAGGTCGTACATGTCCGCCCCCAGCGAATAGCCGGGCTGGCGTCCGTCGACCACGACCCCGTAGAGCCAGCGGCCGTCGGCGGAGATCCCGAACGCCGTACGGGGCGCGAGCCCGCGCCAGGCCTTCGACTTCGGGTTGCGCGGCGCGAGGGGCATTCCGCCCTTCATGATGATGCCCGCGCCGTGTCCGGGATGCGCGATGGCGACGGACGGAATGCACGCATCGTCGAGCTGGTTGGTGATCACGGCGACGTTGTTCGTATAGATGACGAGCATGCCGTTGCGCCTCTCGCTGCGGGAGACGCGCTGCCCGTCGGAAACGGTCAGGCTGGCGAAGCGGCCATGCGTGTGCGTGAACGGCGGACACCACGGCCCCCAGGGCGACGTGTTGAGCGCCAGCACCATGTTGGTTCCGTGGGTCCGGTGCTCGTGCAGGAACTCGCGCGTGCGCTGGCGGCGCACGTCGATCAGGATCACACTGTTCGTGTAGTCCTGCATCGGCTCGCCCCAATTGGGCGCGCGGCCGGAGCCCGTGACGCGCAGACCGGGCGTGTGGAGGTCGACCCGCACGAGGTAGTTCTCCATCCGGCGCGGTTCGTCAAGCGTCAGATGGATGTACTTCATCCCGCGACCGATCTCCGCCGCGGCCTCCCAGTCAAGGGTATCGGGGCAGGTCGCGGCATGCAGCGCAGGGGGTTCGGCCAACAGTCCGCCGGCCCACAGGCCGACGGAAACAACGAACAATGCACGCTTCATTGAGCCCCCCTCCCTCATGTGCAGGGCGTGCCAGCGCCGGCCGTCGCAAACGGGGTGAGTACGCCGCCCGCCACGCCGGGCTCGCCCGCGAAGAGGATCATCCCCTCCGACACGCCCACGCTCATCTTGCGCGGCGCGAGGTTGGCCACGAAGACCACCTCCTTGCCCACGAGCGCCGCGGGATCGGGATACGCCCCGCGGATGCCGCTGAAGATCGTGCGCTTCCCGAGTCCGCCTGCGTCCAGCACGATCTTGAGCAGCTTCGACGACTTCGGCACGATCTCGCACGACAGCACCGTGCCCACGCGCAGGTCGAGCTTCTCAAAGTCGGGGAAGACGATTTCGGCCTTGAGGGGAGATTCGTGGTTCGTGGTTTGTGGTTCGTGGTCAGTGGTTTTCGCCTTATTCTTCGAGGCGCGGCTCTCGTGCGCCACCTCGCCGGACTCGGCGGGCTTCACCTTCGCCTTCTCGACCATCGCCTCGACCTGCTTCGCGTCGATGCGCGTGGCGAGGTAGGTGTAGGCGCCGATCGGCACATTCTCGAGCGTCTTCGCGAGGTCCGCCCACGCGTAAGGCTGCTCGCCGAAGAGCGCGGCCGCCTTGTCCGCGTAGGACGGCAGGATCGGCCGCAGGTAGATCGCGAGGATGCGGAACACGTTGAGCACGGTGGTGAGCGTGGTGCGCGTAATCTCCGCGCTCTCGGGGACCTTGACGGTCTTCCACGGCTCGCGGCGGTCGAAGTACTCGTTCGCCGCGTCGGCGATCTTCGCCACCTCCACGGGCACCTGCGAGAAGCGGCGCGCCTCGTAGTGGGCCGCGATCGCGTCCGCGCGGGAACGGGCGAACTCCACGAGCTTCCGCCCTTCCTCGTCGAGCGCGCCGAGGCGTCCGCCGAGGCTCTTGTTCAGCATCTGCGCGCCGCGGGAGGCGAGGTTCGTGATCTTGCCCACCATGTCTGAGTTGACGCGCGTGACGAAGTCCTGGAGGTTGAGGTCCAGATCGTCCGTCGTGCCGCCGAGCTTGCACGCATAGTAGTAGCGGAGCGCGCTCGCCGGCAGGTGGTCGAGGTAGGTGCGGGCGTTCACGAACGTGCCCTTGGACTTGGACATCTTCTCGCCGTTGACGGTGAGGAACCCGTGCACGAACACCTTCGTGGGCGTCTTGAAGCCGGCGGAATGGAGCATGCCGGGCCAGAAGAGGCAGTGGAAGCGGATGATGTCCTTGCCGATGAAGTGGTACCGCTCGACCTTCGGGTCCTGCCACCAGTCCTCGAACCTCTGGCCGTTCCTCTCGCACCAGTTCCTGAGCGAGGCAAGGTAGCCGATCGGCGCGTCGACCCAGACGTAGAAGAACT
>JAFRSR010000308.1 GCA_017427485.1 Kiritimatiellia bacterium | reverse complement strand
TCTTCAACTTATGGAAACAACAGCCTCGTTGAAACGTCCGCCACAAAACGAAATCCGTTCATTTCTAGAGGCGAAACCAATGTCAAACCAGTCTTTAGATGCGTTTACTTTCAGAACGTGCGTTTACTTTTGGCCGGGGCGGCCAAAATCCTGTCACGGCATTCTCGCCCGTGCCGCCCGTGCACGGAAGCGACGCGCGAATGTTCATCTTCGATATTGTGGTTCCAGCGGCAATGCGGTATAATGACCGCATCCAGGCGATACAGGCAAACGGAGAAATCTGATATGGTAAAGCATGTTATTCTGTGGAAGCTGAAGGAGGACGTCGCAGACAAGGCGTCTGTCAAGGCCGGCATCAAGTCGGGACTCGAGGGCTTGAAGGGCGTTGTCCCCGGCCTCGTCGAGATCGCCGTCCGGACGGAAGGGCTTGCGAGCTCCAATGCGGACGTCATGCTCGACTCGACGTTCGAGTCCGAGGCGGCGCTCAAGGGCTATGCGGTGCATCCGGCGCACGTGGCCGTCGCCAATGGGAAGGTGCGTCCGTTCACGCAGACGCGTCTGTGTCTGGATTTCGAGATCTAGCCCTTCAGCATTTGTCACACATTCAACGCCCCCGTAGTCCCGAAATATGCTATAATCTTTTGCGTATCTGAAAGGACTCTCAAGATGACATACGACAAGAACCATGCGCTCCTCGGGACGCGCATCCCGGGCCTTCCCGCGCCGAAGAGCGGCAAGGTGCGCGACGTGTTCGACCTCGGCGACACGCTTCTGATGGTGGTCACGGACCGCATCAGCGCGTTCGACGTGATCCTCCCGTGCGGCGTGCCGGACAAGGGCAAGGTGCTCAACCAGCTTTCCCTCTTCTGGCTCGACTTCCTCGGCGTGAAGAACCATCTCGTCACGGCGGACGTGGACCAGTACCCCGACGCCCTGCAGGCCGTGAAGGAGGACCTTCGCGGCCGCTCGATGCTCGTGAAGAAGGTGAACATGGTCGAGGTGGAGTGCATCGCGCGCGGCTACCTCACCGGCAGCGGCTGGAAGGAGTATCAGAAATCCGGTACGGTCAACGGCCAGAAGCTCCGCGAAGGCTACCAGAACGCCTCGAAGCTCGACGAGGTGCTCTTCACCCCCACCACGAAGGCGGCGATCGGCGACCACGACGAGGCGATCGACTACGCGCAGACAGAGGCTCTCGTGGGCGCGGAGACGGCGAAGCTTCTCCGGGACGCCACGATCGGCCTCTACGCGAAGGCGGCGGACTACGCTCTCGGCCACGGTATCATCATCGCGGACACGAAGTTCGAGTTCGGCAAGGACGCGGACGGCTCGCTGATCCTCGCGGACGAGGTGCTCACGCCCGACAGCTCCCGCTTCTGGCCGCAGGCCTCCTACGCGGTGGGCGCGAACCCGCCGTCGCTTGACAAGCAGTTTGTGCGGGACTGGCTCGACTCCATCCACTTCAACCACCAGCCCCCGGGGCCGGTGCTGCCGGACGACGTGATTGCGCGCACGCGCGAGATCTACGTCAAGGCGTATGAGGAGCTGAGTGGCAAGAAACTGGTCTGAGGACGCCCGCGCGGCGCTGGACGCCTATCCGTGGAAGAACCCGGCGGACAAAGCGTGCGCCGCGCGCGAGGCGGAGCTCGTGAGCTTCGGCGAGGCCGTGGAGGTCTCGGATCTTCCGCTCGCGGTGCGGCGATGGGCGGCGAAGCGCGCGCGGCCGCGTTTCGTCTGGAACGGCGAAAGCTGGAAGGAGCTCGTGGCAGCCTTCGAGAAGGCGATCCTGGAGCAGGTGCTCGAACGGGCGCACGGCAACGTCTCGGCGGCCGCGCGTCTCCTGAAAACGACGCCGAGGGTGATTTCATACAAAGCAAAAAAGAACGGAGTAAACAACCATGGGATTCTTTGACCAGGTGAAACAGGCCATGCAGATGCGCAGCGAGGCGAAGAAGCTTCAGGCCGAAATGGAAAAGGTCACGGTGGAGTACGCGAACGGCGGCATCACGGCCACGGCGCGCGGCGACATGACGATCACGTCGATCAAGATCGCGCCCGAGACGTGGGCCGAGGTCGTGTCCGGCAAGAAGGAGCGCTTCGAGACGATGCTCTTCAACGTCGTCAACGGCGCGCTCAAGAGCGTGAAGAAGGCGACGCAGGAGCAGATGGCGAACATGGTGAAGTCCGGCGGGATGTCGGGCCTCTTCGGGCAGTGATGCTCGCGCCCATCGAAAACCTCGTGCGGAACCTCGGCCGCCTGCCCGGCCTCGGCCGGCGCAGCGCCGGACGAGCCGCGCTCGCGCTCGTGCGCGAGCCGGAGCGCCTGCTCGAGCCGCTTGTGCTCGCCCTGCGCGACGCGCAGGCGAACGTGTGCGCGTGCGCGCGTTGCGGCGCGTTCACGGTGCGCGGCGAGGATCCCTGCGCGCTCTGCTCGGACGCGACGCGCGACGGCGGCGTCGTGTGCGTGGTGGAGGAGGCGGCGGACGTCGTGACGATCGAGTCGTCCGGCGCCTTCCGCGGCCGCTACCACGTCCTCGCCGGAAAGCTCTCCCCCGCCCGCCGCTGCGGGCCCGACAAGCTCCGCATCGCGGAGCTGAAGGACCGCATCGCGCGCGAGGGGTTCGGCGAGGTGCTGCTCGCGCTCTCGACGGACATGGAAGGGGACGCGACGGCCGGTTACCTCGTGGAGGCGCTGCGCGAGTTCCCCTCGGTCGCCGCGCCCGTGCGGGTCACGCGCCTCGCCTTCGGCCTCCCCGCCGATTCGGGCGTCGCGTATTCGGACCCCCTCACGCTGCGGCGCGCGATCGTCCACCGCTGCCCCGCGTAACTGGGGCGTTGTGCAGAATTGTGGGGGTAGGTGCGGCGCGTGAAGACATGAGCCCACCCGGGGGGCTGTTGGCGGGACTTGCGCGGGGGGGCGTGAAATGGTATACTGCGCGCTGATGAAAAAGACATATTCTACCCTGCCTCCGCCCGGCATGAGCCGGCGCGACTTCATTCTCTCCAGTTTCGCGGCGTCGTTCGTCGCGGGCTGCCGCACGGCGGACCTCTTCGGCGGCCCCGTGCTGACGTTCGGCGTGGTGAGCGACATCCACGTGACCGCGGCCAGCACGGAGGCGCGTTACGAGAAGGCGCTCCGGCTGTTCAAGGAACGCGGCGCGGACGCCGTGATGGTGTGCGGCGACATCGCCGACTGGGGGACGGTCGGTTCGTGGGAACTCGTGCGCGACGCGTGGAAGCGCGTGTTCGGCGACTCCGCGACCGTCCCGCTCCTCTGCACCGGCAACCACGACTTCGAGGGCTGGTGGTACGGCGACATGACGATGGACATGCACGCCTCGGGCCATTCCGAGGACGAGGCAATTGTGAAGGCCCCCGGCGGCGTGAAGGCCATGTGGGAGAAGATTTTCGGCGAGCCGTACGAGCCGGTGCGCCTGCGCCGGGTGAAGGGGTACGATTTCGTGTCGGCGGAATACGCGGAAGATGAAAAGGGCAAGAAGCGTCCCGACGTGGCCGGTTTTCTCGTGGCCTACGCGAAGCGTCTGCGTGACTCCGGCAAGCCGTTCTTCTTCTTCCAGCACCTGCCGATCAAGGGCACGACCGGCGACAGCCGCGGCTGGGCGGACGGCGGCAGCGTGTTTCCCGTGCTGAAGATGTTCCCGAACGCCGTCGCCTTCACGGGACACACCCACTGTCCGTTCGTGGACGAGCGCCAGATCTGGCAGGGCGAGTTCACGGCGATCGGCACGCCGTCGCTGTCCTATCCGGGTCTTCCCGGCGGGCACGAGAACGGCTCGGCGAAGCGCGACGGCTCGGCCACGAACGCGATGCCGATGGTTCCCGTCCGCCGCGACCTCGAGGGCACGCAGGGGTTCTTCGTGAACGTGTACGAGGACCGGATCGTCGTGGAGCGCATCGACGTCGAGGCGGACGGCGCGGAGGCGGCGCCCGCGTGGATCATCCCGCTCGCGGGCGCGAAGCCGTTCGCGCCGGCCGAGGCGGAGAAGCGCGTGCCGGTGCCCGCGTTCCCGGAAGGGGCCGAGGTGCGGTGCGAGATGCGCAACACGGAGAACCGCCAGGGCAAGTGGACGATTGTGATGACGTGCGAGTTCCCGTCCGCGGTCGTGCCCGAGGGGTGGCGCGTGTTCGACTACGAGATCCGCGCCGTGCCGAAGGACGGTTCCGAGCCGCTCGTGAAGAGATTCCTCTCTCCGGCCTACCACAAGCTGCCGTCCTGCGAGCCGACGTGCCAGCGGTTCTGGTTCGACGTGGCCGAGTTGCCGCAGGACAAGGACTACGTGATCGAGGTGCGCGCCCGTAACTGCTTCGGCAAGGAGTCGGAGCCGATCACGGCCGGGCGCGTGTTCCACGGCAAACCGGGCCTCGGAAAGGCCAAGCGGTAGTTTGCCTAACGGACGGCGGTTTGGTATACTTCTTTCCGCTTTATGGAAGGGCAGCAAGGCAAAGAGACGGAAATCTCCTTTTTGCGGAGATTCCTTTCGCACGACAGCGGGCCGTTCGCGCAGTTCGTCAAGTACGGCGCGATCGGCGTGGCGTCCACCCTCGTGCAGATGGCCGTGTTCTACCTGCTCGCGTCGACGGTTTGCAAGTGCCTCGGGCCCGATGACTGGGCGGTGAAGTGGTTTGGCCTGCCGCACGTGGACGTGTCGCACGTGGTGCGCGGGTTCCGTTTCGCGGTGGACACGGTGCTGGGCTTCACGGCGGCGAACGTGTTCTGCTGGCTGATGAACCGCATGTTCGTGTTCCGTCCCGGCAAGTTCGCCTGGTACAAGGAATTCGGAATGTTCTTCGGCGCGGCGGCAGGCGCGATGGCGCTTGCGACGGGAATCTCCTGGGTCCTAATCAATTGGGTGGGGCTCCAGACAACGGCGGCCGTGGTGATTGAGGTTCTCGTGTCGTTCCTCGTAAACTTCTTTGTACGAAAATTCTTCATTTTCAAAGGATAACTGGAAACAAAAAGGAGACAAACATGAAGAGACTTCTCATTGCTCTGGCCTGCGCGGCATGCGCGGGCCTCGTGTCGGCGCAGGACGCGCCGAAGGCGCCCGCTGCTCCGGCGGCACCGGCCGCTGCGGAGGTTAAGGCCGACGCGTCGGTTCGTCAGAAAATGCGCGAGCGCCGCATGCGGTACCGTCCCGACGGCTTTCGGGGCGGACGTTCGGTCGAGGCGAGGCCGTGGGGCAAGCTCGCGGACGGCACGGAGGTGAAGATCTACCGTCTGCAGGGCGCGGGCGGGCTCATCCTCGACGTGTCGGACTACGGCGGCCGCGTGGTGCGCTGCTACGCCCCCGACAAGTACGGCAACCTCGCCGACGTCACGCTCGGCTGGAACACGCCCGCCGAGTACGAGAAGCTCGGCTTCTCGATGGGCACGCTCATCGGCCGCTACGGCAACCGCATCGCGGACGGCAAGTTCACGCTCGACGGCAAGGAGTACCAGCTTCCCATCAACGAGGACAAGAAGACCGAGGCCACGCAGCGCCACTGCAACCTCCACGGCGGTCCCGAGGGTTGGGACAAGAAGGTGTGGAAGGCCATGCCGATGCCGTCCCGCGGCCCCGTGCAGGGAATCGCGTTCTCGTACGTCTCCGCGGACGGCGAGATGGGCTTCCCCGGCAAGGTGACCTGCCGCGTCACGTACAAGGTGCTGCCGAACAACACCTGGACGGTCGAGTACTACGCCACCACCGACAAGCCCACGGTGCTCAACCTCACGCACCACTCCTACTGGAACCTCGCGGGCGAGTCGAGCGGCAACGTGCTCGGCCAGGAGCTCCAGATCTTCGCCGACCAGTACATGCAGACGACGCCTGGCCTGATCCCCACGAAGAGCGTGCCCGTGAAGGACACGGGCTTCGACTTCACCTCGCCCCGCCCGATCGGCGCGAAGGCCGACCTGATGAAGGCCGACAAGTCGCTCGCCTGCACCGACAACTGGTACGACCACAACTTCGTGCTGCGCGGCGAGAACGGCAAGCTCAAGCAGGCCGTCTTCATGCGCGATCCCGTCTCGGGCCGCACGATGGAGATCTGGACCACCGAGCCCTGCATGCAGATGTACGGCGCGCAGAACATGACGGGCGAGATTCCCGCGAAGGCCGCGGGCAAGCGCCTCTGCCAGTTCGCCGGCGTGGCGCTCGAGACGCAGCACGCGCCCGACTCGCCGAACCGCCCCGACTTCCCGTCCACGGTGCTCCGCCCCGGCGAGTCGTTCCGCTCGCGTACCGAATACCGCTTCGGCGTGGGGAAGTGACATGCGCGTCGTCGTCTGCGTGAAGCAGGTGCCGGACACCACGAACGTCCGGATCAATCCCAAGACCAACACCCTGATGCGCGAGGGCGTGGAGTCGATCGTCAACCCGTTCGACGAATACGCCCTCGAGGAGGCGCTGCGGCTGAAGGACTCCCACGGCGCGCACGTCACGGTGATCACCATGGGCCCTCCGCAGGCGACGGCCGTTCTCCGCGAGGCGCTCGCCCGCGGCGCCGACGACGCGTTTCTCGTGTCGTCGCGCGCCTTCGGTGGGGCGGACACCCTCGCGACGAGCTATACGCTGTCGCAGGCCATCAAGAAGGCCTGCGGCGGCAAGACGCCCGACCTTGTGCTCTTCGGCAAGCAGGCGATCGACGGCGACACCGCGCAGGTCGGCCCCGGCGTGAGCGAGTTTCTCGAGGTGCCGCTGGTAACCTACGTGAAAAAACTGGATGTGGCCGACGGACGGTTCACGGTGGAGTCGCTGATGGACGACGGCACGGCCGTGATCGAGGGCACCCTGCCCGCCGTGATGACGGTGGTGAAGGAGGCCTCCACGCCGCGCTTCGCCTCGCTCGCCGGGTGGATGGACGCCGCGAAGGCGTCCGTCACGGTGCTGGACGAGAAGGCGGTGGACGCGAATCCGCTCTGGATCGGCCTCACGGGCTCTCCCACGAAGGTCGTGACGATCTTCCCGCCCCCCACGAAGGGCGGCGGCGAGAAGGTGGACGCGCGCGGCGACGCCCCCGCGGCCGCGCGCGCCATCTCTGATTTCCTCGCGAAGAAAGGGCTGGTGAAACATGGCTGAGGCCCCAATCAAGATTGACGTCGCCGCCTGCAAGGGGTGCGGCAAGTGCGTGAAGGGCTGCGGCTTCGGCGCGCTCTCGATGGTCGACAAGCCCGGCGCGAACAAGATCGGCAAGATCGCCGTCGTGGACGCGAGCGCGTGCAAGGCATGCTCGGCCTGCGTTTCGGCGTGTCCGTTCAAGGCCATCTCCGAGGTGAAGCAGAAGGTCTACGGCACGGCGGACCTCGAATCCTACAAGGACATCTGGGTGTTCGCCGAACAGCACGGCGGCGTCGTGGCCGACGTCGCGTTCGAGCTGCTCGCGAAGGCGCAGGAGCTGAAGGCCCAGCGCGGCGGCGGCGCGAAGGTGTGCGCCGTGCTGCTCGGGAGCGGGCTTCCCGCCGAGGCGGAGAAATCCCTCGTCGCCGCGGGCGCGGACGTGGTCTACAAGGTGGACGACCCGAACCTCGCGGACTACGAGGCGAACGTGTACGTGGACGCCGTGGCGCAGCTCGTCGAGAAGCACAGGCCGGAGGTGATCCTCGCCGGCGCCACCGCCGTGGGGCGCGCGTTCTTCGCGCGCGTGGCGGTGAAGGTGCGCACCGGCCTCACGGCCGACTGCACGATGCTCAAGATCGAGGAGACGAAGAACAAGGACACCGGCGCGCTCCAGATGCTCCTGCACCAGACGCGTCCCGCGTTCGGCGGCAACATCATGGCCACCATCATGACGCCGAACCACCGTCCCCAGATGGCCACCGTGCGTCCAAAAGTTTTCAAGAAGGGCACGCCCGACCCGAAGCGCACGGGCACGGTGCTCGCGGAGGCGCTCAAGCTCATCGCGCCGCAGACGAAGCTCGTGAAGACCGAGCGCGACCCGGACGCGGTGGACATCGCCGCGTACGACGTGCTCGTCTCCGGCGGCCGCGGCCTCAAGGGCGCCGAGAACTTCAAGCTGCTCGCGCGCCTCGCGGAGCTGCTCGGCGGCGAAGTCTCCTGCTCGCGCGCGTGCGTGGACGCCGGGTGGTGCCCCGCGACGCGCCAGGTGGGCCAGACGGGCAAGACCGTGGCTCCGAAGCTCTACCTCTGCTTCGGCATCTCGGGCGCCATCCAGCATCTGGAGGGCATCCGCGGCGCCGATACGATCGTCGCCGTCAACACGGATCCCCACGCGCCGATCTTCGGCGTGGCCGACCTCGGCATCGTCGGCGACGCGCTTGAAATCATCCCGGCCCTCATCAAGGAGCTCGAAAAATGATTGAAACGGACGTCTTGATCGTGGGTGCGGGGCCGGCGGGCCTCGCGACGGCCATTGCGCTGCTGCGCAACGCCGGCGAGAAGAAGCCGCGCGTCGTGGTGCTCGACAAGGGCCGCAGCGTGGGTTCGCACGTGCTTTCGGGCGCGATCGTGGACCCGAGCGGTTTTGACGGAATCCTCACGCCCGAGGAGGTCGAGAAGCTGCCGTGCGAGGCGAAGGTGGTGAAGGAGAGCTTCCGCTCGCTCTTCACGGCGAAATGGGACATGAAAATCCCCTGGGTGCCGCCGATGATGAGCTCGAAGGGATTCCCCGTCGTGTCGCTCACGAAGGTGACCGCCTACCTCGCGCAGGTCGCCTCGAAGCTCGGCGCGGAGATCTACACGGGCTTCGCCGTGACGGAGCTCGTGGAGGAGAACGGCCGCGTGGTGGGCGCGCGGACCGGCGAGAAGGGCCTCGGGAAGGACGGACGGAGGAAATCCAACTACCTGCCGTCCGAGGAGATCCGCGCGAAGACGGTCGTGCTCGCCGAAGGCGGCAGCGGCATCCTCACGGAGCGCCTCATCGCCGAGAAGGGACTGCAGGGAACGCGTCCGCAGACCTACGCCCTCGCCATCAAGGAGCTGATCGAGGTGCCGGCCGGCACGCAGACCGCGGGCGAGGTGATGCACACGTTCGGCTGGCCGAGCGACTTTAACACCTACGGCGGCGGATTCGTGTACCACGTGAGCGAGACGCAGGTGATGGTGGGCTACGCCTACGCGCTCGACTACACGCGCGCGGAGATCGACCCGTTCCGCCTGTTCAGGCGGTTCAAGTCCGCCCCGTGCGTCGAACGCCACATCAAGGGCGGCAAGACCGTCGCCTACGGCGCGAAGGTGATTCCCGAGGGCGGCTTCTACGCCGTGCCGAAACCGTTCGCGCCGGGCGTGCTGATCATCGGCGACGGCGCGGGGCTTCTCGACTCCCTGCGCATCAAGGGCGTGCACATCGCGTTCCAGAGCGGACGCGCCGCGGCCGAGGCGATCCTGGCGAACACGGACGCGATCGGCGAGGATTACTTCAAGCGGCTGCAGGCGACGAGCGGCTGGAAGGAGATGCAGCGCGTGCGCAACGTGCGCGCGTCGTTCTCCTTCGGCATGCCGTGGGGCGTGATGGCGGCCGGCCTCGCGTGGATGACCTTCGGGAAGTTCCCGTGGTTCCGCGTGCCGGGCTGCGACGAGGGCGACGCCGCCGCGCTGGAGCCGCTCGTGCGCGAACGGCTCGCGCGCGAGGCGGCGGACGACGTGGAGGCCTCCCCCCTGCAGCCGGACCGGCTGACGGACGTCTTCATGTCCGGCACGATCCACGAAGAGGACCAGCCGTGCCACCTGAAGATCAAGGATCCCGCCGCGTGCGCCGCGTGCGAGAAGGAGTTCGGCTCGCCCTGCACGCGGTTCTGCCCGGCGGAGGTGTACCTCCGCGAGGGCGACCACCTGCAGATCGACTTCTCCAACTGCCTCCACTGCAAGACCTGCCGCATCAAGTGCCCGAAGGGCAACATCGACTGGACGTTCCCGCAGGGCGGAGACGGTCCGCGCTACACGCGGATGTGAGGGATTGTTCACAAATGGCAATTGGCACAGTTGCCCACAAATCGCAAAAGCAAATGTACGTCAAGAGAGATATTTCCCGCAGGGGTTTTCTGTTCCACGGCACGATGGCTGCGTGCGCGCTCGCCGCGCACCGCACCTGGGCGCAGGCGGCCACGCCGCCGAGCCGCACGATCACGATGGCGATCATCGGCGCGGGCGGACGCGGGCGCCAGATGCTCCCCGTGTTCCTCAACCAGCCCGGCGTGCGGTTCATCGCGGCCTGCGACGCGGTGCGCGAGCGACGCGAGTGGGCCAAGCAGCAGATCGACGCCTACAACGGCAACGCGGACTGCGCCGTGTACGACGACTACCGCGAGCTGCTGGCGCGCAAGGACCTGGACGCCCTCTACATCGCCACGGGCGACCGCTGGCACGCGCGCCTCTCCATCGCGGCCATGCGCGCCGGCAAGGACGTCTACTGCGAGAAGCCCATCTCCCTCTCCATCGCGGAGGGCGAGGCCGTGATGCGCGCGGCCGAGCTCTACCAGCGCGTCTACCAGGGCGGCGTGCAGCGCCGCAACGTGGGCAACTTCCAGACGGCCATGAAGCTCGCCCAGTCCGGGCGCCTCGGCCGCGTCCACACGGTCCACGCCGGCATGGCGACCATGGGCCGCAGCGCGGTCAACCACTACCTGCCCGAACAGCCCCTGCCGCCGCGCGGCGACCTGTTCTGGGACATGTGGGTGGGGCCCGCGCCGATGCGCGCGTACAACTCGGCCTACGTGATGAAGAGCGCCTGGCACGCCGAGTATGACTTCCACGGCGACCTCAGCGAGTGGGGCTCGCACACGATCGACCTCTGCCAGCTCGCCCTCGGGCGCGAGCTCACCGCCCCCGCGAAGTACGAGCCGATCGGCCCCGAGGAGGTGCGCGCCTACTATCCCGACGGCGTGAAGATGGTGCTCCGCCGGAAGTTCAAGGACACGTGCGGCATCCGCCTCGAAGGCGACGAGGGGTGGGTGGAGACGGACGACTCCGGCTCCGTATATGTGAGCGACCCGCTGCTGCTGGAAGGGCACACGATCCTCCACGAGGACTGGTGCCGTCCCGTGGCGCACCCCGCCGAGTTCATCGCGTGCATCCGGTCGCGTCTCCGCACCAGCGCGCCGGCCGACGCCCTGCACATGACGCACGTCGCCTGCCACGCGGCGTCGGTGGCCTACCACCTCAACCGCGCGATGGATTTCGACCTGAAGACGTTCACCTTCCCCGGCCACGCGGACGCCACGAAGCTGCTCGTGCGCTCGAACCGCGCCCCGTGGCAATTGGAAAGTGTATAATGGAAAATGCAAAATGAAAACTGGTTAACTGATTGATTGACGAAGGCACCATTTAGACAGGATTACAGGATTTACAAGATTAACAGGATTGTTTTTAAAACACAAAATCCTGTAAATCCTGACAATCCTGTAATCCTGTCTAAATAAATGAGTCTCTCATTTTGGAGATACGGCAGTCAATCAGTTAGTCAGTAAATGAACACAGGAGAGGTATGAGATGAAGAAACTTGGTGCGGTATTTGTACTTGCTTTGTGCGCGTGCGCGGTGGCGGATGCCGACGCCGACCTGCGCGCCGCACACGCGCGCGAGCGCGCGGGGCAGAAGGCCGAGGCCGCCGCAGGCTACGCGGGAATCTTCGCGAACGACAAGCTGCCGAAGCACCAGCGCCTCGCGGCGCTCTGCGGGCTTCTGCGCACGGACGACGCGCGCCGCGTGTCGCTCGGCAGCGACGGGCTCAAGTCGTCCGACGCCGAATGGAGCGGCACCGTGGCGCAGGCGATCGCGTCCCTGCCCGCGCCC
>JAFRSR010000307.1 GCA_017427485.1 Kiritimatiellia bacterium | reverse complement strand
GAAAGAGTTGGAAAAAATGAAACGACGGTCCTCGTGGTAGCGGCTGGATGCGCGGAGCGTCAGGCGAAGCGGTAGCGGAGCCCCTTTGCCAGCCCTCGGAGTTTCTTCACCGCGCAACGCCGCTGTTCAGTGACGCATTACTTCATTCGCTGCGGCCCGATTGACTCTTGCCGCGATTTTTGTTAAACTTTTCATTGTTTTCTTTAGGTTTATTATGCCCTGAAATGAAGAGCAAGGACAAAATGCCGATGAAGAGCATGACAAATCGCATCCAATGCGAGGACGCAAAGGCGGCAGGCGCGGTCTTTGAGCGTGCGCCTTCTTGTCGCTTCCTTCTGCTAGGAGGGATGTCTTATGAATGAGCGGAAGTATGTCGATCCCAAGGCCGATTTGACCTTCAAGAAAATCTTCGGCGAACATCCGGACTTGATTACAAGCCTGCTGAATGCGTTGTTGCCCTTGCCCGAAGATGGTAAGATCGTCTCCATAGAATATCTCACGCCGGAGCTTGTGCCAGACGACCCACTCCACAAGGACAGCATCGTGGACGTCCGCTGCAAGGATCAGAACGGGCGGCAATTCATCGTCGAAATGCAGATGATCTGGTCGCCCGACTACAATCAGCGCGCGCTTTTCAACGCCGCCAAGGCTTACTCACGCGAACTTCCCACAGGCGGCGACTATCGCAACCTAAAGACGGTCTATTCGCTGAACCTCCTAAACGAGAACCTTGATTTGGACGTGACGCAGTGGTATCACCATTACCAATTGGAGCATCGCGAAATCAAGGGCGAGACGATAGACGGACTTCAGCTTGTGTTTGTCGAACTGAAAAAGTTCAAACCGCAAAGCTGGCCGGAGCGCAAGATGGCAGTTCTGTGGCTTCGCTTCCTCACGGAGATTGACGGAACCATCCCAGATGCCCCGCCGGAACTGATGGCAAACCCAGAAGTGCGCAAAGCACTTAAAATGGTTGAGGCATCCGCCCTCACTCCCGAAGAGAGGGCGAAGTACGATGGTTTTCAAGACTGGCTCTGCCGCGAAACACGACGGGCAAATGCCGAAAGAGAGGCGGAAAAGATTCCAGCCCTCAAGGCGAAACTCGACGCGGCGGTTGAAAAGTTGCGGCAGACCGCCCGCAACCTTAAGGCCATGAATCTTACCAACGAGCAGATTGCGGCGACGACCGGCCTCACCGACGACGAAATCGCCGCGCTCTAACAGTCGTTACCGATATCGTGGTAGGCGTCGCAGTTCTTCTTCGGCTGCGATATCGAGAGTCCACCATCCATTGAAAGTGCCTACTAGCATTGGGGCATCCGACAATCGTCACCTTGCCACGCATGAATACGTGGTGGAAAGCAGCGTATGCATAGGCCGTGCAGTCGGCGGCAATGAGAAGCTTCACTCCCTTGAAGGACGGCGCGGTCGCAGGGACAAGCCCGTAGGAAAAACATAAACATAATTCTTGCCACACGACTTGCATACCATACGGGGGTATGGTATAATATGCGCCAATTCCACAAGGGAAAGCAGACAATGAGAAAATGCATTGAAGACGTGACGGCTCTTCAGCTGCGACTGAAGAAGATCATCGGACAGCTGACAGGCGTCCAGAAGATGCTTGCGGAGGATGTCCCGTGCGAGGACATCCTCACGCAGCTTAACGCGGCGAACGGGGCACTCCACCGCCTGTCGTTCATCGTCCTTGACGGACATCTCCGCCATTGCGTACGCGAGGGCATCGAAAAAGGTAACGCCGACGAGACGATCGAATCGTTCGCCGAGGCGCTTGAAAGCTTCTCGAAGATGGCATAGGCAAGCCATCTTCCATCTACCAACTACCATCTACCAACTACCACAATGAAAGACATATTGATTGCGTTCGTACACGTGTTCGCCATGATGGCGCCGTGGCTCGTATTCGGATTCCTCATGGCGGGAATCATCGCCGTGTGGATTCCGCGAAGCTGGGTGAACCGCATGATGGGCGGGAGTTCGGGGCTGGGCGGCATCCTTCGAGCCGTCGCAATCGGCGTGCCGCTCCCGGTCTGCTCGTGCGGCGTGTTGCCGATTGCTGCGGGACTCAGAAAGCACGGTGCGGGCAAGGGGCCGACTGCTGCCCTTCTCGTTTCGACACCGCAGACAGGGATTGACTCAATTCTCGCGACCTACGCCCTGATGGGACCGGTGTTCGCCGTTGCGCGGCCTGTCGCCGCCGCGCTCACGGGAATCGTCGGTGGCGTCGTGGTGTCCGCAGTCGGCGGCGAAGACGCGGAGACGGTTGCGGCGGAGGATGCGCCAGCCGGATCGCGCGGAATCAAGGCGATATTCTGGCAGGCGTACAGGCGGCTTCTCGGATCGGTCGCGAAGCCGCTCGCCATCGGACTTGCAATCTCCGCGATTGTGACGGTGCTGGTGCCGGACAACTTCTTTGCGAATGCGTTCCACGGTAACGACTGGATCGCGATGCCCGTCATGGCACTTGTCGGGTTCCCGATGTACGTCTGCTCCACGGCATCGATCCCGATTGCCGCATCGCTTATCGCGAAAGGCGTCTCGCCCGGCGCAGCGTTCGTGTTCCTCATGGTCGGGCCGGCGATGAACGCGATGTCGCTCACGACCGTCTCCGCGCTTGTCGGACGCAAGGCCGCCGTGGCGTACCTCGTCACGATCCTCCTCGGGGCGATCTTGTGCGGCGTCGTGATCAACCTCATCCCGAACGCGGCATCCGCATCCGCTCTGGCCGCCTCGACAAGGCATGCGCTTTCACCCGTCCATTGGACGTCCGCCGTGTTTCTGGCGGCGATGATGGCTTACAATCTCGTGCGCCCCGTGGCGATGGGACACCGTAAATGCTCCACAAAATAGAACGAACGTCATTTCATTCTGAAAAATCTGAAAGGATAACATGGTTGTACGCCAATACGAGAACGGGGATCTTGATGCGATGGTCGCCATCTGGAACGAGGTGGTGAAGGCGGGCGACGCCTTCCCGCAGGAGGAGCCGCTGACGCGCGAGACGGGAGCGGAGTTCTTCGCGGCGCAGACGCACACGGGCGTTGCGGCCGATGACGACGGGACGATTCTCGGTCTGTACATCCTCCATCCAAACAACGTTGGCCGTTGCGGGCACATCGCAAACGCAAGCTACGCCGTCCGATCCGACTGCCGCGGACGGCACCTCGGCGAGAAACTCGTCCTCGACTGCCTCGCACAGGCAAAGGCGCATGGATTCGGGATTCTCCAGTTCAACGCCGTCGTCGAGGGGAACGTCCACGCCCGGCACCTCTACGAACGCCTCGGCTTCGCGCAACTCGGCACGATCCCAAGAGGCTTCCGAATGAAGGATGGCACCTTCGCCGCCATCTGCCCGTATTTCAGAGAAACGTGAGGCTTGGCGCACTTCGCGTGAGGAAATTCTACGGCTGTTGCTGGATGAAGCATCCGCTGGAGCGCCTGCTGAAGAAGCTCGTGCCGTAAGACTAACGATCCTCGCGCACGACGCGCAGGGTGACGTTGACGTAGCCCGAACCCGCCGAACGGCATTCGGTGCGCGCCTCGGTGCGGCAGGCCGTGCGCTTCGAATCAAATGCGCCGCCTTTCACAGCGTTCTTGCCCCTGCTACGCGCGGTGGCGGTCCACTCCCAGCAGTTGCCCCAGAAGTCGATGCCGCCGCAGGCGCCCTTCGTCTGCGCATCGTCGATCTTGGACTGGTGCCGCGCCGTGCGCTTCAGCTCCTCCAGCTTCGCCTTCTTTCGCGCGACGACCGCATCGTAGTTCGCGGCGACCTGACGGCGCAGCGCGGCGAGGTTCTCCTCCGTCGGGTCGCGGCGGCAGAGCGCGATAAGCCGCTTCGTCTCCTCGTTGAGCTGCGGGCGCTCCTTCTCCACGGTCGTGCTGAACCGGTGCATTCGCGCCTCGCCGTTCGGGCGCCGTCGTCACCGCCGCTCCTGTGCGAGCGTGGCCAGGCTCAGATTCGCGGTTACGCAGATAATGATTGCCTCGTTCATGGCCATGTCCCTTTCATTTTCACGGAAGCCTCACTGCCCCTCACCTCCCAAGAACGCAACCGCGCATGAAAATCTACAGCTCCACACGCGAAACAACAAATTACGAGATTGCCGCCCTTGTCTGCCGCATTGTGATTCACGTTACGACGGGCGAGAACACAGATTCGCTCAGTCCCGCTGGTCAGTCTTTGGAATCCATCTCCTTCATTTTCTCTGTGGCGCGTTCATTTCCTTGCGAAGCGGCCAATCTAAACCACTTTGTCGCCTCGTCATCATTCTTCTCGACACCTATGCCGTAACGATAGCAATCGCCAAGCTTGATTTGTGCCTCCTCATCCCCCTGTTCCGCCGCCTTGCGGTACTGCTCCACTGCCTTGTGATACCATGTCGATGCTTTTTTACGTACGAAGAAGACCTGGCGAGAGCAGTAGCGGGCAACATTCATCATGGCGTCTGCATCTCCACCTTTTGCTTTTCTACGAAGCTTGATAAAGCCTAGCCACTCCATCATCATAGCCCATAGGACAAACCCAACAACCCCTGTGATAATTGTGATAATAATAACTGCCAACGTCTCGTGCTTTACAAACCATGCCTTACACCGCCATTTTGTGGCTTCCATAAAGCTTTTCTCAACGCCTAATCCGTTTTCGTAGCAATCGGCGAGACGAGACATAGCTTCCAACCTTCTTGCTCCTCTCTCCTCTGAAAAAAAGGTGAGTACTCCCTCCGCCACTTTGCGATACAACTTCACTGCCTCCGATTCGTCTTTCGCTACCCCAACTCCATTTTTATAGCAATCTCCAAGACGAAGCCCATATTCACTAAGATCAAAGCACATTTCACCTATCAAACCTAACGTGTCAATTTTTCCCCAATTGTCTACCGCTTTACGATACCACTCTACAGCTTTATGCTTATTCTCTTCAATGCCTTTGCCGAAGTAGTAACAGTCCCCGAGATATGCCTGCGCGACGACCTGTCCCTGATCTGCCGCCTTGCGATAGTAGTTCACTGCCTCAAAATCGTCCTTCTTAACACCATAACCATTTTCGTAGCAAATACCAAGCACGCATTGCGCTTCTTCCAACCCCTGATCCGCCGCCATGCGACACCACTTCACAACCTCAAGATAGTCCTTCTCAACGACTTTGCCAAAGTAATAGCAGATAGCAAGTTCCAACTGCGCTTCGGCATCCCCCTGTTCCGCAGCCTTTTGATACCACTTCACGGCCTCTGTTTTATTTCGCTCGACACCTTGACCCTCGCGATAGCATTCGGCAAGTCTGCGTTGCGCCTCGGCGTTCCCCTGTTCAGCTGCCTTGCGATACCACTTCACTGCTTCTGCCGCGTCATTCTTCGGACCGACAAGTCGTGTAAGTTTTAAGCAATTGCCAAGTTTGATTTGTGCTTCGGCGTTCCCTTGTTCCGCCACCTTGCGGTATTGTTCCGCAGCTTTGCTTATCCATTTCCCAGCTTCAGACAAATTCGGCTCAACGCCTATACCAGGATAGGCTAGCATAAAAAGCCCAAGGGCAAATTGCGCTTCGGCCAGTCCCTGCTCTGCAGCCTTACGGTACCACTTGATGACCTCTACTGCATTTGTTGCGACACCTTTGCCAAATTGATAGTGACGCCCCACCTCATACTGTGCCTTTGCGTTTCCGTTTTCTGCCATCTTTAGTAACGCCACCGTCGGCTCGTCCTCAACCGACGGGGACTTGTCGTCCTTGGCACAACAAGCAAAGGTACTTGTACCTTGCAGTTTTTCGTTTTGCTCCCTGAATGAAGCGAGGGCATTCGTTTGAGCCTGTGCGAAGACCGTGGCCAGCACAGCAAAGGCAATGCATGTGATTTTCGGATGCAGCTGTTTCATTTGGTTGTTCCTTTTTTACTCTGTTGGGAAATGTGCGGTGCCGCGTGGCGTAGGTTTGATCTTGCTACATAACAATCGGAACGAAATGAAAACCTCTCTTCGTATCTCTAACGAGGCCTTAGGAAGCCATACAGGAAATACAAAGAGAGGCGAGCGCATTGTGCGCTACCTCTGCAAGGTATCGTCCTGTCCTGAAATTTCCTAAGTTTCGTTAGACGACTGCTTTGCAGCATTGCTTAAATCATTCTGTCGCGCTTCATCGGCCGTCGGCGCGCTCGGCGAGCGCGCCCTACCAATGCGGCGACCGCGAGGCATAGCCTCGCTTATGACCGTTTCACTGTGCTGTCGGCTGTTCCTTTCTCATTTCAGTTCTGCGGTTGAGAATTACAATCTTCATGGTATGGCCGACATGGGATTGAAGATGGTCAGTGTCGGATAAAGCGTTCGGAAATCGGCCTCGTTACGGGTAATAAGTCCGCCTTTCTGCAGGGCGTAAGCCCCGATGAGAACATCTGCTATCGGACGTTTCCTGGCACTTCCGGCGCGTTTGCGCATGATGTGTTCATGCCATGCCTTATGGGCGAGAAGAACGGCCTCCTTACTACCGTTGAAATCACGATGAATCCACATTGCATCCAGGAACGCATCTTGTGCATCGGCGTCGCCATTGAACTCAGGTGACAGTTCTACGTACGTGATAGGCGCTACTGTCAGCACATCATCGAGTTTTGACTGTAATGCCATAGATGACATCGCCGCAAACGTCTTGTCACCGCGAAACACGTCAATCAAGACGCATGTGTCCACAACCCATGTCATTCCTCTTCCCCCTCGCGAAGTTCCCGCATCACGTCTTCTGTCGAGCGATATTCTGAATGAAATCTTCTGCCGTATCCAATGAAGTCGCTGATGCGCGGCTTCTTGCGCTCAACCTTCGGTTGTGTGCCTGCGGCGCTGTCGTATTGCACGACCGTACGGGAAATTGAATTGAGCAGATACTCCATCAAGCGCAGCTTTTCGGCCGTGCTCATTTGTTCAACTTGTTCAATTACCGCTGGCATATTGCGCTCCTTTGCTTCAGCGCAACGTAGTATAGCAAAAAACTAACGGCCCGTGTGCAGCGAAAAGAAATATCCTTCAGCGCAGCAGCCATTTCCAGCAGTCGGATTTCGAGTAGGCCGCCTCGGCGGCGTCGCGGTGCCTCTTGCCCTTCAGCGTCACGAGGGACGCGCGGCCGGGGTAGGAATTTCCGGGGAAGTATATGCGCATTACCCTAAATTCGTCATTTCATTTTCCATGCACTCCGTTATATATCACGCAGAGGTGCAGAGAGGCAGAGTTTTAAGAGATTACGTCGCTTAATTGGTGTCGTAGTTGTTTTCACCAATTGGGTGAAAGAAATTTCCTGGTCGT
>JAFRSR010000306.1 GCA_017427485.1 Kiritimatiellia bacterium | reverse complement strand
TAACGGCTAGTTCAATCCACGAGGATTGGCTATCCGTTATGGTACCACTCCGCCAACTGCCGTCAGCATCCAGTACCCAAGGGGCATCGCCGCCAGACGCACTAAAAGGCGACACCTCCCAGTGCGCGTAGAGCGTCATGTTACTGGTCACGACCGTGTCCGCCGTCACCTGCGTGCCGCCCTCGGCCGCCGTGAACCAACCTAGGAATACATAGCCAGAACGGCTTGCTTCGGGCAAGGTTCCAATCGCACGACCTTCCATGACGCTTTTCGTTGTGTCATCCAACTCATCACCACCATTCACATGTAACGTTACCGTATGGAAGACCGGTGCTTCGCCATAAAAGACAACCTCAACTCTTGTTGTGACAACATAAGAAGAACCCCCGCTCCAATATCCCCGATACACTTCACCGCTATCCAACACACCCCAAAGCGACCACGGTGCGTGAACAGTCACAGTTCCTTCCGTACCTATGAAGGCTTCGCGATTTATTTCTCGTACAGTCGTCGGCAACGTAATGTTGGTCGTTGTTCCACCTCCAAATGCCCCTTCTTTGATTGACATCAAGCCTTCATTCAGCACAATGTTCGTCACGGCATAACATGCGCCAAACGCGTCATAGCCAATATTTGTGACTGTTGATGGCAATGAAATCTCGCCGAGGTTATAACAATTATAGAACGCCCTACCTCCTATCGATTGCAACCCATCGCTAAAAGTCACTTCCTCAAGATTGGCTGCACTTGGATGTTGCGCGAGATAGAACACATCTTCCCCAATTGACCTGACAGAGTTCGGTATCGTCAATTCAGACGGACACGCTCCCGTAAAACCAGTCAACACACCATCTCTTATTATCAGTTCAAACGGCAGCGATACCTCATAAGGCGTACCTGCAAATGCACTTTCATGAATGTCTATGCCGTTCTTATCGCCCAAAAACACAACTTCACTAAGGTTTGGGCACTCGTAAAACGCCTCCCGCTGAATCTCAACTACGCTCGAAGGTATTGTTATGCTCGAAAGCTCATCAAATTGAAACGCAAACTCACCGATTTTCGTCACGCCAACCGCATAATCGCCTATAACCAAATTTGTCGGACACATCCCGCGATAGCCAAGCAACACTCCATCGCTCACAATGAGCGAAAAATCAAGCGCCGTATTCTTGAACGCAGTTGCGTCAAGGTCAATGGTCGATTCATTACCCGCAAATGTCACATTTGACAGATTAGTGCAGTATCCGAATGCGTACCATCCAATTGATGTTAAGTCCTGGGGTATGGTAATGGAGGTAATGGAGCAACGATAGAAGGCTCTTTCGTCCAATTGCCTTAATGTTGATGGCAAAACTACGTACTCGAGACAAGAACACTCAAAAAACGCCAAGCGTTGAATGATCGTCACTCCTTCGGGTATTACGACACCTCTCAAATCTTGTTGATAACTAAACGCCAATTCACCAATGGCCGTTACCTGTTTGCCATCAATCTCCGAAGGGATCGTTATACCACCAGGAAGAGGCGATACGCCGGTGATCGTAATGCCCCCATCGTAATTTTCCTCATATTCCCATTCGTAGTCAGCCACCTCCCATTGCGCATAGAGCGTCATGTTTTCATTAATGACGGTGTTTTCAACAACCTGTTCGCCGCCTTCCGCTGCCGTAAACCATCCCTTGAACACATGGTCCCATTTCCAAGGAGTGGGCAGTTCCCCAATCTGCTCTCCGCGAGGCATGGAACGCAGCGCCTCATCAATCGTTTCGCCGCCGTTCACATCAAAAGTGACATCCGGCCATTTTTCCCACTGCGCGTAGAGCGTCATGTCAGCGGTCACGACCGTGTCCGCCGTCACCTGCGTGCCGCCCTCCGCCGCCGTGAACCAGCCGAGGAACAAGTGTCCCGAACGGGTGGGCTCGGGCAATGTACCGATGGCATTGTCGGATACAGCGGAAATCGTAGCCTCGTTTATTGTCCCCCCATTTGCGTTCAAGCTCACTGTAACAAAGGTCGGAGCAGCACCTTCGTAATAGTAAATTGTGACAGGGCTTCTGTAAAAGACAGACGACTCATCAAATGCTCCCTCCAACGCCTTCGGGAAATAGGCATGTCTCAAGTTTGGACAATAAGAAAACGCACCATAACCTAAAACCATGTCGACGTTGTTTGTCGGGATTGTCAGCGTCTCAAGACCGGCACAACTCTCAAAGGCATAACTGCCTATACTTATGACATCGGTCGGGATGGTCAAGTCGGCAGGGCAACGGCCATGCCATCCGCGTAGTTCACCATATTCAGACATATTAAGGGAGAACGGGATGTTTTCCTCTCCCCAGGGTGTTCTGTCAAAAGCACATTCGGAGATGTCAATGCCGTTTGTCCCTCCGGTAAATGTCACCAAGGAAAGCGATGTGCAACTTGTGAACGCATACGTGCCAATCACTTCCATGCTGGCGGGAATAACGACGTTCGTCAGAGAACTGCAACCATTAAATGCGTATGTCCCAAGAGACACTATGCCTTCTGGGATAACAACGGAAGTCAACCCGTAAACACCACTCCAGTAAACACCACTGAACGCGTCCGCGACTCCCGTAACGCCGTTGGGCCAATCCTGTTCCGTCAACACGGCGGGGCACGTGCCATGGAATCCCGTGACAACGCCATCGGCAACCATCATCTCAAACGGCCGTGAACGCTCGTAGGGCGTATTGTAGAACGCCTCTTCATCCATGGCGACATTCGCAGCATCCCCAAACCTCACCGTAATGAGGCTTGAACAACTGCCAAACGCCCTATATCCAATGTTCGTCACCCCTGCTGGTATGTACACGGACTCGAGAGATGTCCCGTTAAATGCATTTGCGGCAATTGACGTAACGCCGTTGGGCCAATCCTCTGCCGTCAAAGTGGAGGGGCAGATTCCGCGATAACCCGTAATGACTCCGTCGGAAACCTTCATCTCAAAGGTGCCGGTAAAGAAATCCCAGTTGAGGACAATGCTACCGGTACTGGAAGAATAGCCACCCGCCATGATGAAGTACGTCGTACCCTCTTCGGCATTAAAGGAAACCCGACTTTGCGTGCTGATATTGCTATCATCATTGTACATAATTTGAGTCAGATCACCAATTCCCATACCAGTGTAAACACCTAGCACGGTGTCGAAATTCGATCCGAATGTGTCAATCTCCATGTTGCCGTTCGTCGGAGCCGTCCACTTGAACCAAAGCGTGGCGGTGGAATTGTAGTAATTACTCTCACCTTCCTCCGACGTCATGTCCACATTGGACACGGTGAGCGTCCCTGTCATTCCCGTTATCTCCCGTGCATCGGCAAAGTCGTCATTGCTCTTCTCCCAGTGCGCGTAGAGCGTCATGTTACTGGTCACGACCGTGTCCGCCGTCACCTGCGTGCCGCCCTCCGCCGCCGTGAACCAGCCAGAGCATACATAACCATTTAACGTTGGCGTAGGCATCTCGCGCAACTTCTGCCCATCAACAACTATTCGTTCATAGGATGCCGCGCCTTCAATAGTGCCACCATTGGCATTAAAAGTAACCGAAAAAGTAGTTACTGGATAATAGGTCAATTCAAGCCCTGCTGCGCAAGAAATAAAAACGGACGAACGAAGATACTCATCCTGACCATGTAAAGTTTCTGGAAGATTCACGCTCGTCAGCCCGCTGCAATAGCAGAACGCCTCTATCCCAATACTCGTCACGCTATCTGGGATCGTCATGCTCGTAAGCCCGCTACAACAGGAGAATGCATCTTCCCCGATGCTCGTCACCGAGTCCGGGATCGTCACGCTCGTAAGCCCGCTACAGTCTTCGAACGAAAAGTGCCCGATGCTCGTCACACTGTCTGGGATCGTCACATTCGTAAGCCCGCTGCAGCCATAGAACGCCTCCGACCCGATGCATGTGACGGGATAACCGCCCAATGTTGAAGGGATGGCGATTGAGCCGGAAGTGGACGTGGGTACGGCTGTCGATGATGACGAATCGCCGCCAATGCTGGCAACGCCATTCGCCACCGTATAGGTCCATGTTATGCCATCAACCGTCTCCGTCGCCGCCGCAAGCGGCAGGGCTGCGGACAGGACACCGCCGACAACCAACATCATCAACTTCTTTATCATGCTTACTGACTCTTCTCCCGCGCCTGTTGTTCGCACGTTGACACCCTCGACGCAGAAAAGAAGAGTGGCGTGCCTTACATTCTCACGTCTCAAGGAAGGCATCGCCAAACGCCCGCGAGTAAACATGATCAGAAGACACGCCACGTGGGACTTGCCCACGTAGCGCAACTTCGTATCTCGCTTACTCTTACTTTGGCGAAGTTTTCCTTGAAGCGACAATACGCTGTTGCGTACGTGCTGGGATCCTTTCGGGATTCCCCAGCTCCTCGGGGGGAGCGGCGCGTTGAGGCCAACGCGCCCTACCGGTGATCCGAGGTTGTGCCCTAATTCCTCGGGAGGTGCGGACGGCGATGGAACACCGTCCCTACCGCAGGAAGCGACAAAAGTGCCGCTTCCCCGAATGGCCGCGACGGGGCGCGACCCTCCCTTGGTTTCGGGCCGGCGGCGGGGTGCTCTTCGCCGCGCGATCGCGTCACGAAAAGCCGTACCCGCCGATGTCAAAGAGCAATTTTGCGTTCCCCTTCACAGTTCCTTCCAAAGGGAACGCGGAAAAGTATACCCCATTCCCCCGCCCAACGCAAGCGGAATCTTTGGAAGTTGAAGTTTCGCGCGCGGTTTGGGATGTGAATGCGTGGGATGTCACTTATGAGCCCCCCCTTGCTTTCGTTACTGGGAGGTTCGGAGTTTTGGAGATTGGGAGAAAACTTCAAAAAAGACTCCGAACCTCCAAGCCTCCCCATCTCCAAGCAGCGAAAGCAAAGAGGTGCTTTGCAACTGCCTCCTCTGTCCTATTCAGGCAGACGGCTCGGCGGGACGCCTCGCCCCACCGTTCCCCCCCTTCACTTCATGACTTCCCAATGGCCACCGAATCGAGGACCAACACGGCGTATCAAACCCCGCTGAATGAGAGTGGCAGTCGCTTTTCTGATTGTTGTCTTTGACAAGCCCAATTTAGATTCCAATCCACGATGCGTAATGGCAACATCCTCATGCATAGCAAGATAAACTTGCTTCACAGACGAAGGTGCGTCACCTATCTCTTGGGGCACTCTTGGGGCACCCTTGGGGCACTCTTGGGGCACTCTTGGGGCACCCTTGGGGCACTCTTGGGGCACTCTTGGGGCACCCTTGGGGCACTCTTGGGGCACTCTTGGGGCATCTTGGGCCGTTTTTGGGGCACTTTCAATGGCCTTTTGGGGCACTTTTGGGGAACCTTGGGCCGATTGGTCGGGGCTTGGACGGGTCTTGGTCGGATCTTGGTCGGGTTCTGTACGGGTTGTGTCTGGGTTATGGTCGGGTTCTGTACGGGTGTTATCGGAAACGGATTGGTTAGATTCGGTGGCAATGTTCACGATTGTCTTTTCAGGGTCAAACTCCTCGCGAATGAGCGGAGTGGCAAATCCATGTTGCTCCCAAAGTGCATAGAGATTGCTCAAGCCCGTGCCTGAGCGTTCGCCGATTCCGATCAGTGAGAAGATGTTGAACACCTGCGCATTTCTCGGATCGCTTCTGCCGCCCTCGATGGCAACTTCCTTGCTGATGCGCATCGTCCCAGGATTCGATACCTGTATCTCATTGAACCGCTTCTCGACCACAATGCCCTGCCGCCCGTGGTAGTCGGCATGTATGAGCGCGTTCGCGACGACCTCGCGCACGGCCTCGTGGACGTCCGTCTCGTCGATTCGCCTGTCGTGCTCGTCAAGCGCAAACGGAGTTTTTACGCCGCTCGTCACCTTGTCGTATATCCGGTAGAAGAAATCGACGATGTTCCCGCTCCAGGTCGGATCGCTGGAGCAAACCCTGTCACCCCAGCGTGCCGAGTCTGACGACCGCTCGCGATAGTCGAGAAAATAGTTCGGCAACTCGTGCATGATCGTCACGAAATCGCCAAAGCAGACCAGCCCGGCAATGTTTGGGTGAAGGTTGCCGTCATCTCCCCTGCCTACCGCGCCGACCTTTTTCAGGAACTCCTCGTCCGACAATTTGTTCCAGGCAAGACGAGGACGGAAACGAGAGAATTCCTCACGGTAATGCCGTATCGAGTCTGCATTTAGGTCGGAAACGGTAAGTGATTCCAAAACGGTCGCATCGGCTGTAACGTCGCTCGCGTCGCGCAGCATCGCAAGCACAGCTTCGCGCGAACACTTGTAATCGCCTTCTCCGTTACGGCGATATGCTCCGTTGAACACATCACGTCCAACATATACGGGCCGTTCCCTGCGATCCGCCCTCGGCACTTCTATCACGACGACATCGCGGCCACGGCATTTCACGGAATAGACATGACGATCGAAAAGAATGTTGACGCTGACCTTCTCGCGGTTGTTGACGCCGTCCCAGAACCGCTTGATCAACGTCGACGCCTTCGGCACGCCCGCAATTGAAAATTTGCGGTCCACCTCTTTCACGCCAAGGAGGATCACGCCGCCGTCCGTGTTCGCGAACGAACTGTACGACTCCCACAGGGAATCAGGCAGCCCGCCGGATGCGTCTTTGCATTCGGTGTGGACAACCTCTCCCTGCTTTACAAGCCGTTCAACCTGTCTCGCTGTCAATTTCACGGAAGTGAGTATATCCCATCCTCTCGCCGAAAGCAAGCGGGGATTTGGGAAATTGAAGTTGTGCGAGCGGGTGGGGGTGGGTGAGGGAGGGGAGGGGGAGAGTGAGGGAGGGGGAGACCTGAGACCAGAGACCTGAGGCTTGCGGAGACATTGAGACAGCGAGACATTGAGACTGGGCGAGACATGAGACATTGAGCCTTTGGCGGCCGCGACGGAGCGCGGCCCTCCCGCTGGTTGTCTCACTGTCTCATGTCACCCCGGCAGGTCTCAGGTCTCAGGTCTCACGTCGGCGCGCCCATGCCCACTCCGCCAGCGGCGGGCACGTGCGCGGCACACCACCTATTGCAATATGTGACATGGCGGGTATTGGGCGTGAGATTACGGTGCGGAACGTGTTTTTTTTTGGGGGGGGGAGAATTGCGGCCCGCCCGGAGGGCTCACCCCACCCCGGCTCGCCGAGGACGGCTCGCCCCACCCTGCAGCCGCGACGGAGCGTGGCCCAAGCAGATCGACCATGCGCCTCCACGAGTTTTGCAACGTCGGCACCAGCGTGGTGATCGAATAAAATCAGGAGAAGCGGCAAGAGTGCCGCTTCTCCGAAAAAGGAGCCCTTCTTGCAAGAGCCCTGAGAACTGCACACCTCGAAGAGGCGACACGCTTGTCGCTTCCCGCGACGGGCTTACTTGTTCTTGTGGCGCTGCGCCTTCATCCGCTTGTCGTACTTGTGCTTCGACATTTTCTTGCGGCGCTTCTTCTTGATGGAACCCATCGCGTTCTCCTTTTCTTCTTTAGGTGTTCGCCTTTTCGCTCGTTCCGCTACGCTCACTCGCTCGAAGGCTCACTTGTTTTCATTCGGATTTTTCGCCTTCTTGCAGGAAGGCTCATTACTCAGAAAATGACCTTGTTGAGCGGCAGCTCGATGATGCCCGTAGCGCCCGCCGCGCGGAGGACGGGGATGAGGTCGCGCACCAGGCGCTCCTCCACCACGCTCTCCACCGCGAACCAGTCCGCGTCGTTGAGCTTGTTCACCGTGGGGGCGTGCAGGGCCGGCAGGGCGGCCGTGATCTTCGCGAGCTTCTTCGCGGGCGCGTTGAGCTTCAGCAGCACGCGCTTCTGCGCGTCCAGCGCGCCCGTGAGCAGCATCTGGAGCTGCTCGAGCTTCGCGCGCTTCGCCTTCACCTTCCACGCCTTCTTGTTCGCGATGAGGCGCGTGGTGGAGGTGAGGATCGTGTCGACGATGCGGAGGTTATTCGCCCGGAGCGAGCTGCCCGTCTCCGTGAGGTCCACGATCGCGTCCACGAGTTCCGGGGCCTTCACCTCGGTGGCGCCCCAGCTGAACTCCACGTCGGCCTTGACGCCGTTCTGCTTCAGGTAGCGCTTCACGAGGCCGACGGCCTCGGACGAGATGCGCTTGCCGGCAAGGTCCTTCACGCTCTTGATCTTCGAGTCGTTCGGCACCGCCAGCACCCAGCGCACCGGGTTGGACGTGGCCTTGGAGTAGTTGAGCTCGCACACCTCCTGCACGTCGCTGCCGTTCTCGTAGACCCAGTCGTAGCCGCAGATGCCCGCGTCGAGGAGCCCGAGCTCCACGTAGCGGCTCATCTCCTGCGGACGCAGGAGCCGGCACTTGATCTCCGGGTCGTCAATGGAAGGTATGTAGGAACGCGAGGAACACGTGACCGTGAACCCCGCGCGCTTGAACAGCGCGAAGGTCGATTCCTGAAGACTGCCCTTCGGCAGGCCAAGTACGATTGCCATTTCTGAAACTTTCTCCAAAACTTGAAAGCGCATATTTTATCAGAATTACGTTGCGCGCGCAAGGGGCTTGCGCGTCGGCACGCGGAAATGGTATAATGCGCGCCATGAAAACACGACTTCTCTTCATCGCCCTTCTCGCCGGCGCGTGCGCGCACGGCGTGGTCCTCGACGGCCTGGCCGCCAAAGTCAACGACGCGGTCATCACCGTGGACGACGTGGGCACCGCCCTCGGCGACATGCGGCGCAACGGCAAGCTTCCCGCTTCGGAGGCGGACTTCAAGACCGTCTACAGCAACACGGTGGAGCATCTCATCGAGCGCCGACTCATCCTCCAGCAGGCGGCCGAGAAAAAGGTGACATTCCCCGAATGGGCCGTTGACGGACGCATCCGCGAAATCGTGAAGGAGAAGTTCGACGACGACATGAACAAGCTCAACGCCATGCTCACCACGATCAAGACGCCCCTCACCGAATGGCGCAACATGATCCGCGACGACATGATCGTCACCGCCATGCGCCAGCAGATGGTCGAGAAGTACGTCACCGCCACGCCGGCGGACATGGCCCGCGAATACCGCGAGAACAAGGCCCTCTACCGCCGCGACGCGAAGACGACGGTGAGCGTGATTCTGCTCAAGCCCGCCGACGCCGGCGACAAGAAGACGCCGTCCATCTCAACGCGCAGCGAGGAAGTCTTCGCCCGCCTTGAAAAGGGGGAAGACTTCGCGGACCTCGCCCGCAAGTTCTCCGCCGACTCGCATGCGAAGGACGGCGGCGTGTGGAAGGACGTCAACCCGCAGGAGGCCTTCCGCCCGGAGATTGCCCAGACAATCGCCGCGCTCAAGGTCGGGCAGGTTTCCAAGCTCGTCGACCTCGACGGCTGGGGCTTCATCGTCCGCAAGGACGCCGAGACCGGCGCCCAGGAACTCTCCTTTGCCGAAGCATACGACGAAATCGAGCGAAACGTGAAGCAGCGGCTCGGGAAGGAAGCCTACCGGGAATGGGTCCAGCGCCTGCGCGACGCCGCATTCATCAAAATCTACCCCTTCCCCGAAGACAAGTGATGAACCTGACGAGTCCCAGTCAGGTCAAGGCGTGGTGCATCGACCACGGCTTCCACCCGAACAAGGTGCTGGGGCAGAATTTCCTCGTCGACCGCAACGCCCTTGAGGCGATCGTGGACGCCGCCGCCCTCCCGGCCGAGACGCGCGTGCTGGAAATCGGCCCCGGACTCGGCGTGCTCACCGAGGAGATGCTCCACCGCGGCCTTCTCGTGACCGCCGTCGAAAAGGATCCCGTGCTGGCCGAACGCCTCGCGGAGGCGCTCGGCGACCCGCCCAGACTCGACGTTCGCGCGGGCGACGCGCTCGACCTCATCAAGGACGGCTCCTGCGACGGCTTCCCCGCCCTCGTCTCCAATCTCCCCTACCAGGCGGGCACGCGCATCCTGCTGGAACTCACGCAGCGGACCTCGGCCGCACCGGAAACGATTGTCGTGCTCGTGCAGACGGAAGTGGCGGAGCGCCTCGCGGCCGGACCCGGCTCCAAGACGCGCGGCCTCGCGGGCGTCTGGGTGCAGCTCGACTACGACGTCCAGCTCGTGCGCGCCGTAAAGGCCTCCTGCTTCTGGCCGCGCCCCGAAATCGGCTCCACCGTGGTGCGCCTCGTGCGCCACCACCGCAACGACGCGCGTTCCCCCGAATGGCGCGCGCGCTTCCGCAGCCTCACGAAACAGGCCTTCGAACACCGCCGCAAGCAGCTTGGCGCGATCTTCAAGGGGGCGGTCCAGTCGACCGCCCGCGCCGAACAGCTCTCCAACGCCGACTGGCTCTCCTTCGTAACTCAATGTCTCATTGTCTAACGTCTCTTGTCTCAAGTCTCAGGTCTCCCCTCACCCCAAAAACACGAAAGAAGCCGGGGCTTTTGCCCCGGCTTCTCCGCTGTTTTGGAAAAGTGCCTTCCGGCTTACCACGCGTAATGCGCGAAAGCCTTGTTGGCGGCTGCCATCTTGTGGACGTCGTCGCGCTTCTTGATGACGTTGCCCTGGTTCTGGAAGGCGTCCACGATCTCGGCGGCGACGGCGGCGGGCATGCCCATGCCGTGACGGCCGGCGGCGAACGTGGTCATCCAGCGGAGCGCGAGCGAGAGCTGGCGCACCTCGTTGATCGGCACCGGAACCGGATAGGTGGTACCGCCCACGCGGCGGGTCTTCACCTCCACCTTCGGCTTCATGTTCTCGATCGCGGCCGAAATGATCTCCAGCGGCTCCGTCACAGGGGCCTTCTGGTCGCCCTCGCCCGCCACGAACTTGTCGGGACTCTTCGCGACTTCTTCCTTGATCTTCTCGATTGCGCCGTACACGATCTTCTCGGCCGTCGTCTTCTTGCCATCCTTCATGATGATCCGGATGATGTGGGCGATCAGCTCGGAATTGTACTTCGGGTCGACGGAGACCCGCTTCTCAATCTTCTTTGCGCGTCTGGACATGGCTTATCCCTTACTTCTTCTCTTCCTTCTGACGCTTCACGCCGTACTTGGAACGGCTGCGATTGCGCCCGGAGACGCCCAGCGAGTCCAACACGCCACGCACGATGTGGTAACGCACGCCCGGAAGGTCCTTCACACGGCCGCCGCGCACGAGCACGACGCTGTGCTCCTGGAGGTTGTGGCCTTCTCCGGGGATGTACGCCGTCACTTCGACGCCCGTCGTGAGGCGCACACGGGCGACCTTACGCAGAGCGGAGTTCGGCTTCTTGGGCGTCATCGTCTTGACGACCAAACAAACACCACGGCGCTGGGGGCAAGCCTTCAGCGCCGGCGATTTCGAATGCGTGGCAAGGGGATGACGCCCCTTGCGGATCAGCTGATTAATTGTCGGCATGAATGTTTTTTTCCTTACTTTTCCAAAACGGAGCGGATAATATACCAAAAATTAGACGCCTACGCAAGCGGATATTTGAAAATCGCACAATTCGTCCACAACGGGGTCGTCCGTCAGCTCATGGAGGAAGTTTCGGCGGAAGGCGAGATGCCCCCGCTCCGCACAGAGCCGGCGGCTCGTGGCGTAGCGGAGTCCGCTCCGCATCCACCCCACCTGGATGAGCACGAAGTCGGCGAGCGTCTTGATGTTCTGGTAGTCCACGGGACGCCCCGCGCGGATGGCTTCGACCACGGCGGGGTTCGGCGCGGCACGGGTGGGAAGGTTCCAGAACGCCGCGCAGTCGTGCCGCCAGTCGGTTGTCGCGATCTGGTCCTCCAGCACGCGGAAGATGTCGAGCTTGTCCGCGTCGCGCACGGTATGGACAGCCGCCTCGGTGAGGGGGTTGAGCCCCTCCGGCACGTCGCGGCGGTTGTGTACGAGCACCGCGGTGAGGATCGCCTCGCGCTGCGGATCACCGTCCAGCCACCCCCTCTCGACCACGATGTCGTGGGAGAACACGGCATGGTCCACGCTGTCCGAGTCGCGGAAGGTGTTGTAGCGCCGCAACTGCTCGTAACGCCCCGTATCATGGAGAAGCGCCGCCGCGTCGCACGCACGTGCCGTCTCGGCGTCGAACCCCTCGCCCGTCGCGATCGCGCGCGCGTTCTCCACTACGTGCGACGTGTGCTCGCGCTTGAGCCGCATCATCGGCGGCAGTTCTCCGTCCGCCCCGCGGAAGGTGTCCACGTAGGCATCGTACAAATCCGTCAGCCTCTGAACCGAAATCATGGCCTTATCTCCTCATGAAATCAACCGCATTATGGCCAACGCACGCGCCATAGAAATCAAGGCACCTTATCGGAAGATGACCTGCGTGCCGGCCTCGATCCAGACGATCTCCGCACCGGCGGCCACCTCGCGCGCAACGGGCTTGAACGTGCGGTTGAGCACCGCCTTGCCGCCCTTCACAACGAGATTGCCCGTAAACCCGCTGGCATCCGCCTTCCGGAAATTGCCGCCCGCGTCGAGAACGAGCGTCCCCGCGCCGAGCAGCTCGCCCGTCACCGCCGTCGTGCCCGTCACCTCCAGCTGGCCCGCGTCCTTGAACGCGAGCGCACCCGCACAGGTGAGGGTCTGAACGACGTGGCACTCGCCCGACACTTCAAGCGTCGCGCCGGCATCCACCGTAACCGGCGTCTCCGGCCGCAGCACCGACCCCACGGAGTCAGTCTCCAGCGCGCGCGTGAGCGTCCGCACCTCCGCCGCCGTGAGCGCCACGTCAAAGAGCTGCAGGTCGTCGATGTAGCTGAGCATCCCGGAGGTCCCCCATCCCTCGCGCCAGCCCACGTAGAAGTTCTGCGCCGCCACGTTCAAGCTCACGCCAGTCGATTGCACCACATACGCGCCGTCGCGGTAGAGCGTCATCGTCTTGCCCTTCCCGTCATACACCATGACCACGTGCGTCCACGCCGTCGGGTTCGAGCAGTTGTTCTGACTCGTGTCGGAGAACGTCCGGTCGCAGTCTTTAACCGGCGTCGTGGCGTTGCTGTTCTTCTTGCTCCACGCCACGTGAAGGCGACGCGGGCAATTGCCGATTCCGAACCGGAAGAACTTGTTGGCCGTGAGCGCGTCGCCCCAGCAGACGAGCCCGCCCCACTCCGTGCCGCCTCTCGGCATCAGCCGGCAGGACACCGTCAACGACTGCCCGCCCGTCGGGAACGCTTCGGGGAACACGCCCCCTTCGGGCATCAGCGAGGCTCCGTTGGCCAGGTACCCGCCACCATACGCGGCGGCGTTCGCATTGATCGTCGGCGTACCGGTGGGGGCGTTCGGCATCGTGTTCTTCACGAGATGGCACACGCCCTTGTCATCCTTACCAGGATCGGACGCGTCATCAAACCGCCAACGGCTTACCGGCTCGGGCAGGATCGTCGCCGGATCGGAAATTACAGCCGTGCGCCGCGCGTACTCGTCCGCCACCTCCGCCGCCGACAGCACGCGATTGTAGATCTGGACATCGTCCATGTCGCCGTCGTAGTTGTGGGTGGACACATTCCTCGGATCGTTGTTGCCGATCACGAACTCGGAGCCGTCCGCGATGTCCAGCGTGGCATCCGTCGTCTTTTCCTGCAGCAGTTGTCCGTCGTAGTAAAGCTGAAGGACGCGATTCGAGTAGGTTCCCACCACGTGGTGCCAGTTGCCGTCAGTGATGTCGGAGACAAGCATGTCGATGGAGTTCGTGTATGAAGGGTCGGAGTACTCGTGAATCGAGAACCTCAACCTGTTACGGGCTCGCAGCCACAGCATCAGCTCCTTGCCAATCTGCCAGTTGCCGCGGCGAAGCAGGTAAACGGTGTCCGTGCTTTTCGTGGTGGGACGCAGCCAGATGCTCCACGTGCGCGGACTGCCGCCGCACGGGAATCCTCTCGCCGCCGTGGCGGACGTCACGCGCAGGTAGTTCGTCGCCCACGCGTTGGACGGGTCTTTCACCGAGAAGTGGATGCCGCGCAGGTTGTCGATGCCGTTCGTCTGAAACAGGACCGAAGGGATCGCGGACGCGTTGCGCGTGAGATTACATCCGTTCGGCCCCGAGTCGCGCAGCAGATTCGCCGCGTCCTCGAAGCCCCAGCGGGCTACAAGGCCCTCGCGGTAGATCGGACGCTTCAGCGCGAGCGTGCCGGCCGTCACGCGCACCGCGCCCGTGAGCGCGTTCACACCCGTCATCTCGAACGTGCCGGGACCGTCCTTCACGAGATCCACCGCGCCGCAGAGGCGCGCGTTGAAGACGGTCGTCGTGGCGGCGGACGCCGCCACGGTCAGGGTCGACGCGTCCTTGATCGTCACGCCGCCGCTCGTCCCGTCGCCAGAAAGGTTCACGAGCGTCTGGTCGCCCGACACCCTCAGAATGCCCGAGCGGTCCGTCTTCACGCACACCGTCTCGGGAATCGTCACGCCCGCGCCGTAAATCACGTCGCCCGTCAAGAGGCGTAGGTTTCCGGTGAAATGCTGCTGCCCGAACGTAATCTGCGCGCCGCCCGCGAACGTGATGTTGCCCGATCCCCTCACATCTCCGGTAAAGGCAATATAGTTGCTTTTGTAGACTTCTCCGCCGCCGATGAAGAGGTCGTGCCCGTTCAAGTCAAGACCGGTCGTCGAGATACCATGCAGCTGGCCGACGGTGAGGTTGGCGTCTAGGACGACCTGCGCGTAATTCCAGATGTTGAAGTAGGTGAGGTTGAAGTTCGGCGCCGGACTGCCAACGTAGAGGGTCGTGTACGCGCACGGCTCGAAGAGACGACGGTAGGGCTGGAAGTCGGGGTTCGGAGCGATTCGCCACGTGCCTGAGTTCTGCGAGGCTGCCCCCTCTTTGGGATTGAGGATGATCTTCGTGTCGTAGTCCAACCAGTTGATCGGCTGGCGCAGCCGCACGTTGACGATCGTCCCCGTGCCGGCGAGCCACTGCTGCTCGTTCGGCATGCGGCAGTTGGAAGTTTCTGTGCCGTAGAGCGTGATCGTGCCTTGGTTCTCCTTGAACCGCAGGCCCTCGATCCGAAGCGTCGTGCCGTCGTTCGTCACCACCGCGCCGTCCTGGAGCGCCGTGAAGTTGTAGAGGCAGTTCGTCTTGAGGAGGAACTCGGACGTGTAGGCGCAGCCCGCGTTCGTCTTCCAGTTCGCGGGATCGGTCCACATGCCGCCCGTCGGCGGACCGATCCAGATGTTCGTCCCGAGCGGTGTCGCCTCGACGGCAAACCCAGCCAGCGCGGCGATTCCCACCATCGCCACGCGCTTCAAGCAAGCGGACTTTTTCATCTTCTGCGCTTCCTTTCATCGACGCACACCGCTCCCGCGGCATGCAACCTTCACCTCATTACAATCGTACTTGGCGATAACATACCATATTTCAACCGTTTTCCGCAAGCCGAAACTAACATTTCACGTGGAGCCGGTTGGCGAATGTCATCTACTCTTCGCAACGCGCGCAATTCGAAAAAAACAACTTCGGATCCCCCAATCGCGCCGCGCTTTGGTAGAATATTCCCGCGATGCCAAAGAACACTGAGATGACAAACGACAGCATGAAGAAGTGGGTCACATTGGCCGCGCTGTGCCTGGCGTTCTTCTTCTACATGTCCGACCGGCAGCTGTTCGGGCTGCTCGTGCCGCTCATCCAGGACGAGACCGGCATGAGCAAGGTGCAGATCGGAATGATCGACACGGCGATGTACTGGGTGATCGCGATCATGATGCCGTTCTCCGGCTTTGCGGGCGACCGCTGGCCGCGCACGCGCGTGATCGCGTGCGCCATCCTCGGCTGGGGCGCGCTCACGTTGCTCACCGGCTTCGCGGGCGGACTCGTCGGCTTCATCCTGCTGCGCTCCGTCTCCTGCACGACGGTACAGGTGTTCTACGGCCCCTCGGCCTACGCGCTGATGGCCGACGAGCACAAGGCCACGCGCACCACGGCGCTCTCCCTCCACCAGGGCGCGATGTACACGGGGATGCTCGTCTCGGGCGCGCTCGTGGCGGTGATCCTTTCCCGGTTCGGCTCGTGGCGGTGGGTGTACTTCCTCTTCGGCGGCGCGACGATCCTGGTGGGCGTGGCGTTCGCGTCCGTGTTCTGGCGTGACGCGCGGATGTCGGGTCCGGGCGCGAAGAAAAGCCTGCGCCAGGGCATGAAGGCGTTCTTCGGGAACCCTGCGGCGCTCTGCGCGGGGGCGGGCTACGTGGCGCTCATCTTCTGCGCGAACGCCTGCATGAGCTGGGCGCCGGCGTTCATCTGCCAGAAGTTCGGGCTGGACGTGGGGACGGTCGGGAAGGGCGTCATGTTCGGACCCAACCTCGCGGCGATGGTCACCGTTCTCACGGCGGGTTTCGTGACGGACTTCTTCGTGCGTCGGTTCCCGCGCTTCCGCCTGGGCGTGCAGATCTTCGCGCTCCTCTGCGGCGTGCCGCTCTTCGCGGCATTCGGCTTCGCGACCTCGGCGCGTATGATGTTCGCGATGCTCGTCGGCTGGGGGATCGTGCGCGGGCTCTTCCAGTCGAACACCTTCACCTCGCTCTTCGACGTGGTGCCGGCGGAGAGCCGCGCGTCGGCCGTCGGCTTCGTGAACGTGTTCGCCTACGTGATCGGTTCCTTCGCGCCGGTCCTGTTCGGCTTCATCTCGCACCGCTGGGGCGTGCGCGGGTTCGAGGTCGGCTTCGCCGCACTCGGCGTCCTGCTCGCTGCGGCGGCCGCGATGATGTCCTTTTCGTATTTCCAGCTGTTCTACAAATATCGAGTGAAGAGTTAAGATGAAAAAGACAGTGCTGATAACAGGCGCAACGAAGAACACGGGACTGGCGATCGCCCGCAAGTTCGCGTCCGAAGGATGGAACGTGGCCGTGACGAGCCGCGACCGCGCGGCCGCCGAGGAGACGGCGCAGGCGCTCGCCGCCGAGTTCGGCGTGGATGCGCTCGGCCTTGCGATGGACCCGGCGGAGGTGCCGTCGATCCGCGCGGCGTTCGCGGCGCTGAAGGACCGCTTCGGACGGCTCGACGCGTTCGTCTCGAACGCCGCCAACCTCGGCGTGGGCTTCTCGGTGCTGAACTCCGAAGAATCCGACTGGGACGCCGTGATGAACGCGAACGCGCGTGGCTCGTTCTTCGGCGCGCAGGAGGCGCAGCGCCTCATGAAGGACGGCGGATCGATCGTGTTCATCTCCAGCTGCCACGCGAAGAAGGCCGTGCCGGGCCGCGCGCTCTACACGATCTCGAAGGCGGCGATCGGCGGCATGACGCGTTCGCTCGCAGTCGAGCTCGGCTGCCTCGGCATCCGCGTGAACGCCATCCTCGCGGGCGCGGTGCGCACGGACCGGTGGGACGGCCTTTCGGACGAGGAGGTCGAGAAGCGCCGGTCGCGCTGGCCGGTCGGGCAGGAATCTACGCCGGAGCAGATCGCGGCCGCCGTCGCGTTTCTCTGCTCCGACGCCGCCGGCACCATTTCGGGCGCGGAGATCCCCATCGACAGCGGCATCGGTGTGTGCCTGCTCGCCTACAACAAGAACTGGATCCAGAACGACCCCTACAACGTCAAGTACTGGGAGAAGAAAATGGTTAAATAGTTAAATCGCTGCTTCGCAGCTTTAAATCTAAAGGCCGATTCAACCATTTAAAGCCCGTAGGGCGATTTAACCATTTAAAGGCCGAAGGCCGATTAAAAGGAATAGGAGAGAAAATGAAAGTTATTGGAATGATTATGGTTCTGGCGCCGCTCGTGCTGGCCGCCAAGCCGGTGATCGACGACGCGCACGACCGTGTGCAGACCACGCTCGACCCGATGATGGACCGCATCGGCACGCTTGTGCCGCGTTCGGCGCGTGAGATCGGCCCCTCGCGTCTCGCGCTCGGCTGCGAGATGCTGCCGCGCGACTACGGCGACTTCGAGAACTTCAAGGAGTACATGCCGCCGCTCGGCATCGCGCGGGTGCGCCTGCACGCCGGGTGGGCGAAGCTCGAGCCGGAGCCGGGCAAGTGGGACTTCGCGTGGCTCGACCGCCAGGTGAACTGGCTCATCGAGAACGGCATGGAGCCGCTCCTCGAGACGAGCTACGGCAACCCGGCCTACCCCGGCGCGGGCGGGGCGTCGCTCTCGGACGGAATGCCGCAGGGCGAGGAGGCGCTGGCGGCGTGGGACCGCTACGTCGAGAAGCTCGTGACGCGCTACCCGCAGGTGAAGAACTGGGCGTGCTGGAACGAGCCGAACAACATTGACGCGAACACGCCCGAGATCGTGGTGGACAACAACATCCGCACGGCGCGGATCATCAAGAAGCACATCCCCGACGCGAAGATCGGCATGCTCACGCTCGGCACGCGGAACATGAATCCCTTCACCGAGGCCTGCCTGAAGCTGTTCAAGGAAAAGGACGCCATCGGCCTGTTCACGTGGATCATCTACCACGACTACTGCCCGAATCCCGACGACTGCTATTCGTTGCGGGTGGACGAGTGGGTGAAGATCGTCCGCAAATACGCCCCGGGACTGAAGATCTGGAACGGCGAGTCCGGCGCGACGAGCGATCCGCATTTCTCGGCCGGCATCTCGTCCATGAAGTGGAACTCGGAGCTCACGCAGGCGAAGTGGGACGCGCGGCGCCTTGTGGCGGACCTCGGCCACGGCTTCGACTCGCTCGTGTTCACGATGTACGATCCGTGCTACGACTATCCCGAGCGCTACTGCCGGCACATCCCGCCGTACTGGGTGCGGACGCGTCCCGACCGCTTCATGAAGCGGATGGGGCTCGTCAAGTGCAACGACAAGCTGGAGGTCACGAAGGTGAAGCCGGCCTACTACACCGTGCAGAACATCGCGACGCTGTTCGACGCGACGATCGTCCCGAAGAAGGTGTACAAGCGAATCGCGCCGGGCGCGCCAGCCGACGGACTGGTCTTCTACACGTTCCGCCAGGAGGGAACGGGCATCCCCCTCGTCGCGTTCTGGGACGCCTCGAAGCCTCCCGTAAACGACAATGAGGTCCGCCGCACCTCGCTTGAGGTCTACAAGGCCGAGTTCAAGGAACCGGTCTGGATCGACCTCGTGACGGGCGCGATCTACCGCATCCCGGAGCGCATGGTCATCAACCTGAAGAAAGGCAAGATGTTCGAGGACGTGCCGTACTACGACGCGCCTGCGGTGATCACCGACAAGTCGCTCGTGATGAAAGAGAAATGACGCCGGCAGGAAAGATTGCGCTTGTCGCCGTTGCCCTGGCTGTGGGGACTGCGATGGCAAAGACCCAGCGGGAGGCGGAGATCGCCGCCGTCCGGGCGATGGCGGAGCTGGAGATGTATCCCCCGGAAATCAAGATGAACCCCGCGCCCGAGGATTTCGCGCCGAAGGTGTTCCGCTACGGGATGAATGGCGGGGCCGTGCAGCAGCGCGTCAAGAAGTCCGTCAAGTACCCCGAAGACTGGGGTTTCGCAATGAACGGGAGCGTTTCCGTCACGAAGAAGGGGCGGCTCTGGGCCACGTGGCTCGGCGGAGAGGACGGTCCCGAGGGGTTCGTGGTCGGCGCGAAGTCGGACGACGGCGGCAAGACGTGGGGCGATCCGGCGTTCGTGCTGGATCCGCACTTCAAGGACGACCGCATCCTGAACATCTTTCCCGTGATGCGCGCGGCGCTGTGTGCCGAGACGTGGGTGGACCCGAACGGTGCGCTGCATCTTCTCGCGACCATCACCGTCGGGACCCCGATGGTGCGCGGATGTCTGTGGGACTACGTCTGCCGGAATCCCGACGCCGCGATGCCCGTCTGGGAAAAGCCGAAGTTCCTTGGCTGGGGCGCGGTGCCCAACCCGCCGACGGTGCTGAAGGACGGCACATGGATCATCCCCGTTGAAGTCGAGGGCGGCGTTTCCGACGACTGCTTCCCCGAACTAGTCCCTTTGCGCAGGTGTGGCGCGCTCATGAGCCGCGACGGCGGCAAGACGTGGGAACGCGGCGCTTCGGTGAAGGTGAAGGGAACGGACTACGTGATCGAGCACTGCATCGTCGAACGTGCCGACGGCTCGCTCTGGATGCTTTTGCGCTCGGATCTGGGAATCCACGAGGCGTTCTCCTCCGACGGCGGAATGACATGGACCGAGGCGCGCAAGGCGACGTGGATCGACAATCCCATCTCGCGCTTTTCCTTCCTCAAGCTCAGGAGCGGCAGCCTTCTCTTGGTCAAGAACGGCGACAGCGTGTCGAGCTGCGACGGCGTCCATTGTCGCAACAAGCTCAAGGCGTACATCTCCAGGGACGAGGGCCAGACGTGGTCCGCCGGCTACGAGCTGGACATGCGCGGGTGGGCGGATTATCCGGACGCCGCACAGGGGCCGGACGGCCGCATCGCCATCTCCTGGGGCGTGGACCGCAGGGGACTTGCCGAGATCCGGTGCGTGGTCCTGACCGAGGAGGAAATCGCCGCCGGCAAGACGATCGGCAAGGACAACTATGGCGGCGTTCGCGTGTTCCGTTCGGTTCCGGCGGCGGAGTGAAAGGGATCAGGCTTCATGATACGCAGAATTGCGTTACGCAATTTTGCGCAAGCGGCATGTTGCATTATCATACGGATTTTGCTAAAATACGCTCGTCTAAACAAGGAAAACAACATGGTCAATCCGTTTAAATATGGCCGCGAGGTCAGTGGACGGCAGTTTTATGATCGTCAGGAGGCGTTTGACGGCCTGTATTCCAAACTTGCCGGCGGGTCAGCCAATGTGGTGATGTATGCGCCGCGAAGATACGGAAAGACCTCGCTTGTCAAGAAGGTGCTTGCGCGTTTTTCGGAAGAGGGCGTCCCATGTATCTACTTCGACATGAACAGAGTTGAGACGCTTGAACGGTTCTGCGAGGCGTATGCGTCTGCGCTGTATTCACTTGTGGGGGGTGCGAAGGGCGTTGCCCACGCTTTTGCGGAATACCTGCTGCATCTGCATCCGACATTCTCGTTTGGAGGTGAATTCCCGGTTTCAGTCAAGTTCGACTATGGCGGGAAGATGAGTTCCGTGTCCCTTGCGGAAGTTCTTGGAATGGCGGAGAAAATCGCCGTCGAGCATGTCCACGGACCCATCATAGTCGCGTTCGACGAGTTTCAGGAGATAAGGAGCCTGTCTCCCGATCTTCCGCTTGAAGGGATATTTCGCGGGGTCATTCAGGAACAGCAGAATGTCCGTTATGTGTTTTTCGGTTCCAAGACGCACATGCTCAAACGCATGTTCGGCGAGAAGTCTCGTCCGTTTTACAAATCCGCCGCCACGATCAAGCTGGGGAAGCCGCCAGAAGACCAGAGCCGCGCCTTTGTCGCCGAGCGGTTCGCTTCCTGTGGAATCGGCGTGGACGCGGCGGAAATCTCCCGCATCGTGGAAGTCTCCGCGAACATCCCGTATTATCTTCAGGAACTGTCGTCGCAGGTGTTCGACAGGGTTGTGTCCGCTGGAAGGGACTGGGTTGAACCGGCGGACGTGGACGGAGCGATTGATGATCTGCTTGCCGAGAACGCTGACTGGTATTTTGAGCAGCTCAAGGGGCTTCCGCCGTCTCAGAGGATTCTGGCGAGGGCACTGGCCGCGGAACCCGTGCGCGAATTCCTGGCCGAATACCGGGAACGGCACTCTTTGGGCGTGTCATCGACGGTTCACACCGCGCTTGTGCGTCTCATTGACGCTGGAATTGTCGAGTCGGACATCTCCGGCTATCATATTGGCGATCCTTTCTTCGCTCGGGCGATTCTGATGCCGCCTGGCGAGGTGGGCTTGCCGGCGGCTGCGTGCGGCGATTTGAAGTGAAAGGTTAAGCAAATGGACGCAATCGAAGAACTGAAGAAGACGCGGCTGATGGTGTTGGCGCGCGGCGTGCCGAAGGACGTGCTCCTGAAGGCCGTCGGGGCGATCGAGGAGGCGGGCGTGACCGTGTTCGAGTCGACGTTCGACCACCGGCGCGCCGACTGCGTAGCCGAGAATGCGGAGAAGATCGCCGCGCTCGTGGCGGCGTACGGCGAGCGGATGGCAATCGGCGCGGGCACGGTGCTCTCTGTTGAAGAGGTTCGCGCCGCGCACGCGGCGGGCGCCACCTTCATCGTGAGCCCTGATAGCGATCCCGATGTGATTGCCGAGACGAAGCGCCTCGGCATGGCGTCCATTCCCGGCGCGATGACGCCGACCGAGATCAAGCGCGCCTACGCGCTTGGCGCGGACATCGTGAAGCTCTTCCCGGCGGACGACCTCGGCTACCACTACATCCAGAACCTCAAGGGGCCGCTGCCGCACATCCCGCTCATGGCGACGGGCGGCGTGAACCCGCAGACGATCCCCGAGTTCCTTTCGCGCGGCATCCTCGCCGTCGGCACGGGCATCACGGTCTTTCGTCCCGACCTCGTGGCCGCCGAAGACTACGCTGGCATCAAGGCGCTCGCAAAGGAACATGTGGATGCGATTCAGACGGTGGGGCGGTAGGACAAAAGACAGAGGACAAATGACAAAGGAGATGAGGACATGAAGATTAGCGACATAAAGATTTATACGCTGGATGCCTTCCGCACGAACTGGGCGTTCATCAAGGTCGAGACCGACGAAGGGCTCTATGGCTGGGGCGAGGCGACGCTCGGCACGCAGGAGATGGCGCTCGAGGGATGCGTGGCCGACTACAAACGGCTCATCGTCGGACGCAACCCGCTCGAGATCGAGCGGATGCTGTTCGAGGTGTACCGCGACAGCTACTGGAAGGGCGGCCCCGTGATGATGAGCGCGCTCGCCGGAATCGAGATCGCGTGCTGGGACATCGCGGGCAAGTTCCACGGCGTGCCCGTGCACGCGCTCCTCGGCGGGAAGATGCGCGACCGCGTGAAGATGTACGCGAACGCTTGG
>JAFRSR010000305.1 GCA_017427485.1 Kiritimatiellia bacterium | reverse complement strand
TCTTCAACTTATGGAAACAACAGCCTCGTTGAAACGTCCGCCACAAAACGAAATCCGTTCATTTCTAGAGGCGAAACCAATGTCAAACCAGTCTTTAGATGCGTTTACTTTCAGAACGTGCGTTTACTTTTGGCCGGGGCGAAAGTTTCTGGGAGTGGGCGGGTGGTTGATTGGTGGGTGGATGGGGCGCCGCCAAGATGGCGGCGTTCCCAGTTAGGTGGGAGCGCGGGACGCGGGACCCTACCTGGTGGTCGCGACGGAGCGCGACCGAGGCGGCCCGCTCGGCGAGCGGGCCCTACCATTTTTACGGCTCGGCGGGACGCCTCGCCTACCGGTGCCTACGCTGCGCACAGGAATGTAATCGGGGGTAACTTTTGTTGCTTTCGCTGCTGGGAGATCAGGAGATTAGGAGTTTCGGAGGAGATTCTAAACATCCTCCAAGCCTCCTAGACTCCAAAACTCCCAGTAGCGAAAGCAAAAGCAAGTAAGAGAAGCCATAAGGAAGGCGCAGGCTTTCCATGCGGTCACGCGGGACGCGTGACCCTACCGAGGGGTGGCGGGCGCGGGGGCGACCGTGGAGGCTATGGCGTGGGTGAGAAGGCGGCTTTCTTGATTCGGCGGATTTCACGAGAGTCCATTTTTGTGAAGCCAAAGCACTTGCCGCCGATATCCTTCAGCGAAGCGCCGATGAGATAGAGTTCCCTGTCATCGATGATGAGGAAACGGTCATGGAACAGCTCGTTGTAGCGGATGGTGAGTTTCGGGTATTGCTTGCTGAATGCCAGGGCATCGGCATCGGATATTTTGTGATGAGGCACATGCTTCCTGTCGTAATGCTCCGAGGTGAAGATCGTCACCTTCACGCCCGCGCGCTTCCTCGCAAAGAAGTCCAGTACCTCGGGCGTCGCCCAGTTGTCGATGAGAATCAACGACCGCTTCGCGCGCGCGATGAGCTGCAACACCAGCGCCCGCGCGTCCCACAGCTGCCCGTCGTAGAACACACCGCGCAGCGGTGGCGTCTGGGTCTGCACGAAGAAGTCAACCTTTCGCTCAACGGCAGTTATTCGATCGTCATGATGAGCAAGTCTTCGGTCGACCTTGTCCTCAAGCTGGTTCAGCCTGGCATTGACGGAATAACCTTGCAGCAGATATTCCCTCAGCACATTTGTTGCCCACTGCCTGAACTTAACTCCGAGAATGGAGTTTACGCGATAACCTACTGAAATGATCGCGTCAAGGTTGTAGCACGTCACCGTCCTATGAACCTGCCGAGCACCTTCTAATCGAACTAGGAAGAAATCCTTCCTAGTTGCTTCTTGAACCAATTCCCCACATGAATAGATGTTCTCCAAATGCATTCTCACATTCCGTGTCGTGCATCCGAAGAGTTGTCCCATCTGGCTTTGCGTCAGCCACACCGACTCGTTCTCAAGCCGCACGTCCAGCCGAATGGTCTCATTCGGCTGGTAGACGACGATCTGGTTTTCGCCAGATGTCATTTGAACGTACTTTTCAGTTTTCATGGCTTCGTATACTCCTTGCCCTGACGCCGATATCTTACCACATTCCCCCTGGCCGGCGTAACCCCGTAAACTGTCAAATGATTCTAGCAGAAATGTATGCATTTTGTATGCGGATTGTATCAATCCCGAGCGCATGGCCCCACCGCCCCGCACCTGGGGAGACGCGGGGGCTCGCCGATGATATCGGCGAGAACAGGACGCAGCGGACGGAGGGGGCGGGTGCGGCGGGTTTTAGGTTCGCGAGATGTGCGGCGATCCGAGTTTTAGCTTAAGGGCATTATCGTCAGTTGGCAACTGACGATTTTACGACTCGCCAACGCTTTAAAGACTGATGTATTCGGTGACAGAAAATGTGTCACCTGCGGTGTCACAATTTACCTGATGTAACGGTATGCAATGATTTAGCGAAACCAACGATCAATCCTGCTGCCTCTTCTTGCGGCTTCCGCGTTCTGTGAGTATCCTGCTTGCGGCTTCTTTGATATGACCAGCAGACTTTTCCGCGATCAGTTCAAGTTGCGAATCTGGCATTGAATCAGGCTGCAATACGGCATAGACAGCGCTTCGGGCATGATACCCCTCCTTTGTCTTGGCGATTACGTCAAGTGCCTTTAGGCGTTCATCGACACCCCATCGCTCGTCGTACCAAAAAGAATAGAAGGCCTCCATATACTCTGGACGCAGCAACGAAAGAGCCACCAGCCTCCGCTTGACGTCCAGGCGAATGTTGTTTTGAGCAGATCGACTCATTGCTCTCGCGTGGGTTGCCCACGCCTCACGGACGGCTGCATTCGTAAGGACAACAGATTCAACTTCATCAAGGCAATGGTCGAAGTCGGATTCCAACTTCAACGCATATTGCCTTCTGGCTTCCTGAAACGCAACCTCTGCCCGTCTGCTAGGTACAACTCTATCGGCAACCCATTGACAGGCAACCAAGCCATATAAAATCGGAAGCTGCACAGGGGCGGTAATGTCGTCCAACAGTTGTCCATGCCATCGCCTGTATCCCGGATTGCCACCGTGTAGGGTCGAGAAAGCGTTGACCACCTCAAAGAACCCCTCTCGCACGACAAAGTGCATTGTCAGCACCATAGCAACGCAATACAGCACGCCAGACAGGCATCCATATCTCATCATCTTGCGTTTCATATCACTCGCAGACGACGTGGCGCGGGTAGTGTCGCGTGAGGACCGGGCCGAGCATGTCAAGCGCACGGACATACGACACGGCCTTGCCGCTTCCGTCCGTGTTCGTGGAGAAGATGAAATCTCTGAACGACTGCTTCAACATGACGATTCAAGTATACCAAATCGCCGCCCCAGGGGGGAAGAGGGTATGAAAAAGTTTTCGGTAGGTGGTAGGTGGTTTGTTGGTGGGTAGTGGGTGGTGAGGGGGTGCTTTTCTCGCTCTGGTGGGGGCGGGTAATGTTGCCAATGTGGGAATGTTGCCAGTGCCAATGTTGCCAGTTATCAGTTCGGCGGTGGTCGCACGGGAGCGCGACACTCCCGAGGGCGGGATGCCGAGTAGCGCCGCCAAGATGGCGGCTCTCCATGTGGCGGCGCGGGGCGCGCCGCAAACGTTGCCGCCGGTGGCGCAACGGTTGCGATCCCCGCGCAGCGGCAACGCGCAAGATGCGCGTTGTCCCAGTGCGGCGCGTCCGGAGGCCGCGCCCTACCAAACATCCGCGACAAGCGCGGCCTCTCCCGCGTGAGGGGGCGCGGGATGTTCGTGAGGCGGCTCGCGTGGACGCTCGCCCTCCCAGAGTGGGGCGTTACTTTTCGCGCCGATTGTCTGTGGACTTCGGACCGAAGACCCAGCGGCCTTTCTTGGTTGGGCCTTCGTGTCGCAGACCAAGCTCCTTGCGAAGCACTTTCACATGGTAAAACACTCCGTCGCGCGTCATGCCTGTTCTTTCGGCAATCTGCTCAAGGTTGCTTGTCGGTGCAGATAGAATTGCTTCATATACCGCACGGGTTCCTTCTCTGAGATTTTCTATCGTAGTTTCTTGGGTAATTTCTATCGTAGTTTCTTTACTAGTTTGTGGTGACAAGCTCTGCTTGGGGTCTTGTTTGCCATTGTTTTTCGGGGTTTTTTGACCCTGCTCAGAGTTTGGCGCGATTGGCGCGATTCTGGCGCGATTCGATTTCAGCTCGTATCGCGACTGCCTGCCCGGACCGGACCCGTTTCTGAAGTACTCGGGATCCGCGCGGGCCGGGTTTGTTGGTTAGTTGGTGGTTGGTTTGGCCTTCGCCATTCCACGCCTGGGAGGCGCAGGGGGAGCAAGCGAGCTCGCCGATGATATCGACGAGAACAGGACGCAACGGACGGAGGAGGCGTCTAGCGTCTCTCGTCTTCGCTTGTCTCTCGCTTCACGTCGCTTTGGTCTTTTTCGGCCTCGTGTTCGCGGAATCGGTCGACGATCAGCGCGATGGCGCCGTCGCCGGTGAGGTTGCACGCCGTGCCCATGCCGTCGAGGGCCATGTACACCGCGATCATGATCGCGTACCGTTCCGGCGAGAAGCCGAGCGCCGCCTCCGCCACCGAGGCGCACGCGAGCACCACGCCTCCCGGAACGCCCGGCGACGCGACGGCCGTGATGCTGACGAGGAGGATGTAGTGCGTGAACGCGCCGAGCGGCAGCGCGTCGCCCGCCATGACCGCGAGCCCCGCGGCGTAGACCACCATGTTCGCCATCGAGCCCGCGAGGTGCACGTTCGCGCAAAGCGGTATCACGAGGCCGGCCGTGCTCTCCGAGACGCCGTTCTTGCGCGTCTGCGCGAGCGTGTACGGGATCGTGGCGGCGGACGAGCAGCAACCCCAGCCCGTCAGGTACGCGGGCAGCATCGTCCAGAGCGCCTTGAGCGGGTTCTTGCGCGCCACGACGCCGGCGACGGTGAACTGCACGAGCAGGACCGCCGTGGTGGTCGCGAGCGCCATGCCCATGATCTTCAGACAGCCGCCGACGACGGACGCGAGGCGCCCGCTGGCCGTGAGATCGGCCATCGTGGCGAACACGTAGAGCGGCAGGAGCGGCACGAACACGTTCGCGAGCGCACACGAGACGATCTCCCGCAGCTCGCGCGCCGCGCGCTCCAGCACCTCGCCCTTCACGGCGACGATCCCCAGCCCGACCAGGAACGACGTCACGAGCGCGGACGTGACGTCCATGAACGGCGGGATCTTGATCGAGAAGTAGGCCGGGAACGACTTCGCCGCCGCGTTCACGAGCTCGCCCGACATGATGAGCGGAAACACGCCGCGCGACACGCCGTACGCGAAATAGCCCGCGAACAGCGTGGAGGCGTACGCGAGCCCCATCGTGAGCAGCAGGGCGCGCCCGGCGTATCTGCCGGTCTCGGCGATGGCGGGCGTGACGAGGCCGACGATGATGAACGGCACGAAGAACTTGATGAACTGCCCGAACGTGTCGCGGAAGCAGTTCGTGGAGCGAATCGCCCAATCCGGCGCGTACAGCCCCACCAGCGCGCCGACAGCCAGCGCGGCGAAGAGTTTCGGAAGCAACCCTATCTTCGGTGATTTCATGGGGGAGTAGTATATCATAATTGCGCCGTACACGGCTCGACGAGCTTCGGGTGAATCCACGCCGTCACGGCGGCGCACTCCACGCCGAACGGCAAATAGCCGCCGAAGCCGATGAGGGGCATTTCCCAGATCTGGAAACGGTGCACCCACGGCACCGCGTACACCCACTTGGCGGCCGCGTAGTAGTTCCACGTCTCCCAGCAGAGCCCGCAGATCAGCGCGGCGAGCGAGAAGCGGAAGAACACGGACCAGTTGCCCTTCGCGAAAGTGTCCAGCACGCTCGGCTCCTTCAGCAGGTTCTGCACGAGCACGAACACCGCAAGCGGCGAGATCCAGAGGAACGGGTAGGCATACGACGGGAAGTAGACGATGCCCGTCAACCCCACGGCCGCGACCACGCCGAGGAACACGCACCAGCCGGGACGGCGCAGGTTCACGCACGCCATGCCGTCGTACACGTGGTCCGCGAACGGACGGAACGTGTGCAGCCACGCCGCCACCGCGCACACGCCGGGCAGCACGGAGGCGAAGCAGATCGTCGCGTAGCACGAATACTCGAAGGCGCCCAGTTCGGCGATGCCGAGGTAGTACCAGTTCCACACGTAGCGGTTGAGGTACTCGAAGAACCACCAGAAAAGCGAGCTCGCGGGGAACGTGGCCGCGTAGGCCCACGGATGGTCCGTCATCGGGGAGTGCCCGCTCCGCTTCACGCAGAGTCCGTTCATAATGAGGATGAACCCGGCCCAGAGCGGCGCGTAGGAGAGCTGCACCTGCAGCCGCTTCGAGAGCGGCGGGAACCAGTGGAAGTGCCAGTTCCAGGAGAGGATCCAGCCCGCCGCCAGCACGGCGACGCCCAGCCAGCCCCACCAGGGGAAGGCGTGGTTCGTGGTTCGTGG
>JAFRSR010000304.1 GCA_017427485.1 Kiritimatiellia bacterium | reverse complement strand
TCGTCCGAGGGGCAGCCGATGCGCACGCCCTGGCACGGCGTGTTGAAGTAGCAGTTGGAGACGACCACGTCCTCCGTCACCACGGGCACGTCCCGCCGCCGCTCGTCGCGGATCGCGCGTAGCACCACGCAGTCGTCGCCGGTCTTGAAGTACGAGTCGCCCACGCGCACATGGCGGCAGCCGTCGAAGTCGATGCCGTCCGAGTTGATCATCCGCTGCTCGTCCTCGATGCGGATGCGCGAGACGGTGATGTTCTCGCAAAAGCGCAGCCACATCGTCCACAGCGGGCTGTCCTTGAACGTCGTGTCCTCGAAGCGGATGTCCCTGCAGCGCAGGAAGATGACAGTCCTCGGACGTAGAAGATGGGTCGGCTTTGCCCATGTCCGATGGTCGAAGAAGGCGGTTCCGCTGTTGTCGATCACGCCCTTGCCGGTTATGGCGATGCCGTGCGCATCCTCGGCGAAGATGAACGCCTTGCGCGTAACCGTGGCCGGCACGGCGTTCGAATAGGTGTAGACCTGGTCGAGTGGCAGGGCGTCGTCGTAGTCCTCCGGCTTCGTGCCGCCGAGGATTACGGCACCTTCCTCCAGATGAAGCTCCACGCCGCTCTTCATGTAGAGCGTCCGGCATGGATGGACGCCTTTCCCGATGGTCACGCGCCCGCCGCCATTCGCCGCCGCCGCGTCGATCTTCGCCTGGATGGCCGCCGTCTCCCACTGCATCCCCTCCGGTGGCGCCGCGACTGCCATGCCCGCCAACACGACCGCGCCGACTAGCAACACACTCTTCTTCATCTCGTTGTTTCCTTTCTTATCGAAAAATGATGGTCGTGCCGGTCGGCGCGACGGAACAGACAAGCGACTTCGTGTCCGCCGAGCGGAAGACTTGCACCGTGCGGTTTCTCGGCACGTTCTCAATGATGACACTTGAATCAATCACCGGTTCGGACAGCGCAGACGTGCTGGTGAGCAGGACGTGCCGTCCGATGCCGGCATTGGCGACGTCCACGTGGATCTTTCTGTTCACGGAATACTGGAACGCCTGGTTGATCGTGAGCATGGGAGTGTCGGATGCCTCCTCGCCCGGACGGAACAGGTAAGAACCGCCATCCGTGATTTTTATGGCGGACCCAAGAGTCATCACGTTGCCCGTACCGGACACCTCAAGCGCCGCATCGAAAGACATCCAGAACTCATTTACAACAAATGTGCTGTCTCCGCCCAGCACAAGTCGGTTGCCCTTAGCTGTGTTGCCAGAACCGCCCAGTCTGAACTGTGTGTTCGGCGCCTGCAGCGAGGAACCTCCGCACATCGACCAGACATTACTCGCGCCGTTGTGCCCCACGGCCATCCACGCACGGTCGTACTTGAATGTCGAATGGTCCTCTAGCTCCACACGGTTCCCCTTCGCGCCGGAGGTATACCCAACGATGACATCTCCTTTCGCCGTGCCGTTAACCTTGATCGTCTTGAAGTCGTATGTCGAGCGGACGAGCCGCAACGTGTTGTTCGTGGCGTCGTCAAATCGTCCCACGTACACGTTGCCGCCCGTCTGGTTCATGGTGCTGTCCACAAGCGACAGCGTGTTTTGCGTTGCGCCCGCATACATTCCCACCATCGAGGACGCGGCGTCCGACACATCCGAATACGTCACGTTCGCAGTCGTATTCGTAAAGAGCAAGTATGCGCCGATGGCACCTCCGCCGACAAAGATGCGATTGGCCTCAAAGTTCGCCATGTCGGCAAACGTCATGCGGGCATCTTCGGAACGCAGCCCCTGGTTGACGGTGTCCCCGCAAATGATCTCCTTCGCCGTGAAGTCGACATTGCGGAATAAAATGCTACAGCGGCGGGCGTCGAACGTCCCGGAGAGTACGCCGCCTGTCGCCCTGAACGTGCCGCCGTTCTGCTCGTATCGCGCGTTCTTTGCCGTCCGCTCGATGCCCACGTGCATGACGCGGATCGCAACCGATCCACCATCCACGCAGATCGCGTTCTCCAGTACGTTCGAGAATCCGACGTCAATCGTGTCGGCTGCGGTGTCCGTGCGCACGAGGCGCAGGACGCAGTTCGAGGAATTGCTGCCGCCAGTCGAGATGGCGCCACGGCAGTTCAAGGTCGAATCCTCCAGCCTAAACTCCGAGTTCCACGCGCCAAGCGAAGCACCCGCCAGGCTGGAACAGTCCACGCTGCAACGCGCGAGCCGGCCGGTCACGGCGTTGCAGTTCGCGGACAAGACCTTGAAAGTCTGCGACGTGAAACGCGAGTCTTCAAAGTCCATGCGCAATTTCCTAGCATGCGGAACATTTTCGGTCGGGAAGGCGATCGTGTCCGAGGCCCGCACGACCGCGTTGCTGCCGACGAACACCCCGGAACCGACGCCTTCCCCGCCATCAATGACTCCCGCCTCGATCGTGGCGTTCGTGACCGCGCACTCGCATCTGTCCGACGGAGTTCCCTCGTAACCTCGTCCGACAAACATGATCGCCCCGCCGTAGAAATAACTCCCGTCGTCGACAATGAGTCTTCCGCGTGTCGGGAAATAGGTATTGTTGCTTCGCCTGATGGAACAGCCGACGCAGGTCGCGTTCGCCACCAGAACCGTGGCGCACGCCGTCACGTGGAACGAATCGTCGCACCGCGCATAGGCCTCTTCCTTCGCGCCGATGTACAACCCGGAGCCGGCCGGTTTGGGCATGTCGAAGACAGTCCCGGGGCCAGCCACGGTAAAGGTGACGGAATTGCTCGCGGTACTGGACACCCAGAACGCCGCGTTCGTGATGGCGAGGCGTCCGCCGCCCGTAAGCGTCACGGCCGTCGGGCGAGTGGACGCCAGGATAAACGCATCAAGCGTCAGGTTCGCGCCAGGGGCGATGGAGAACGTCTGCCCGGCACCAGACGTGCCGGTGTCAAGGCTCATGGAGAACGGTGTCGCATCCGCGTCCACCGTCACCGTCTGCGTCGCGTTGACAGAGAACGACGCCATGTCGTTTGCGGCGGTTCCCGGAACGCCGTTCGGACTCCACTTCGTCGCATCGGCCCAACGCCCGTCGCCGCCGTTCCACTGGTAGGAATCGGCAACCACCACGGCACTTCCCGCAGTCATCATGGCCGCGAGAACGCATGCAGACATGTTCGTAATCCGCATAAGATGTTCTCCTTGTGCTTTTGTGTTTGTTAGTGTAGCAGAAATCGCCCCGCCAGTCTAGGAATTGACATGTCATTTCAAGCAAGAGATTATGATTAATTACGGAAATGAAAAGCGGAATAACAAACAACATTCTTGTTGCAACGCCATTATGCGTCTGATAGACTACCAATCGCCTAGATGAAAGAGGTCGTTAATGAACAAAGTCGATAATCAGAAAACACAAGATGCCGAAAATTGGCTCATGGCTGAGATCGCCGTTGGCGAAGATTCTGCAAGATCGGACGGCTGGATTGACGAACATGACATCTTGAAGGACTTAAGCAAGCCAGGAGAACGTCTTCTTGCATTTGTGCGTGAGAACCCGATAGAAGTTCCTGCCGATTTCAAATGGTCGCGTGCGGCGGCAAATGAAAGGAAGATGAAGTGCCTATCGGTGGGACAATGAAACAGAAGGTTCTCATCGTTCTTGAAACGGGGGCTCAGCCGGGGCGGTCCCAGCTGATCGGCATCCTGCGCGGCATCAACGCCGGACGCCTTGACTGGGAACTGGACATCGTGCCCTCGCGCCGAAAGGTAACAGCCGCCACGGTGAAACGCGCCTTGGGCGACGGTACCGACGGCGTCATCCTCGCGCATCCCGCTCGGCCCGGTGCCCCCGAACAGCTTCAGCGGCAGGGCAAGCCGACGGTTTTCATGGACGTCCTTTCGCAAAGCGACATGCCGGCCGTTCCCACGAGCCGCTACCTTCGCGTGGACGACGCGGCGATCGGCCGCGCCGCCGCCCGCCACTTCCTTTCCCTCGGCAACTTCCGTTCCTTCGCATTTGTCCACGATCCGCGCGACGAAATCTGGACGCGCGAACGGCAAGCCGCCTTTGCCGCCACGCTGGCCAAGGCAGGACACACCTGCAAGACCTTCAATCCGCCGTCTCGGGAGGGTCGCGCTCCTGTGCGACCTCTTGAGCTTCCAGCCTTTCTCCGCTCGCTGCCGCTTCCCGCCGCCGTGCTGGCGGCCAGCGATCTCGTCGCGGCGGATGTCCTCCACACCTGCGCCACGGCCACTCTTGCCGTCCCCGACGACGTCGCCGTCCTGGGCGTCGACAACGACGTCGGTCTCTGCAACCGCCTCGTTCCACGCCTCTCCAGCGTCGAGCCGGATTTCGAGGAGGAGGGCTTCCGCGCCGTGGTGGCGTTGGAAAGCCTGTTTGGACACACTCTCAAGATAGACGAAAAGCCATTGGCCGACGTGCGCCTCGCCGAGCGAGAATCGACGAAGGCGCCGCCGCCCGCCACGCGTCTCGTCGACCGCGCGCTGGCGTTCATCGACAGCAACTTCCTCACGCCCATCACGGCGCGAGACGTTGCACGGCATCTTGGCGTCTCGCGCCGCCTCATCGACCTCCGCTTCCGCCAGCTCCAGCACGCGACGCTTCTCGCCACGATCACCGAGCGCCGCCTCGCAGCCCTCTGCAAGATGCTGAAGGAGGAGACAGCCCCCCTGCGCGAGCTGATCGCCGCCTGCGGGTTCGGCAGCGCCGTCCGCGCCGCGCACCTCTTCAAGAAGCGCTATGGACTCTCCATGTCCGCCTACCGAAAGGCAAACACATCGGACAAGAAAGGAAAATGAACATGAAAGCAAAGTTGAATCGTGTATCAGGCTTCCCAGCCCATGCATTCCTCGCGGCGGCGCTTGTCGTCTGCGCGGCAACCGCAGTCCGCGCGGGCGATCCGGCGGACGGCATGGCGAAGGTGCTCGACGGATATGTCACATCGGAAAGAATCGCAGGCGTCGTGAGCGTCTTGAGCGATAGGGACTACCACGTGCAGTTCGACTGCGCGGGCTGGGCCGAACGCGGGAAGCACAAGATGACGCCCGATACGCTCTTCGCCATCTTCTCGATGACAAAGACCTTCACCGGCGCCGCTCTCATGTGCGCCATCGACGACGGCAAGCTCTCGCTTGACGATGAGGTCGCGAAGTACCTGCCCGAGTTCGCCGACGTGAAGATGAAGGACGGCTCCAAGCCGAATCGTCTGCTCACCATCCGCCACCTCACGACGCACACGACAGGCTGGCGCGGCGGCACGGGCGTGGTCAACCGCGACATTCCCCTCCGCGAGGTGGCCCGGCAGCTCGCCGCCCGTCCGCTTTCCTTCCAGCCCGGCGAGACGTTCGCCTACGGCAACGCCTGGATCTGCTCGGCTGCTGCCTGTCTGGAAATCGCGGTCGGCAAACCGTACGAGGTTTACCTCAAGGAACGCGTGCTTGATCCGCTCGGCATGAAGGACACGACGTTCACGCCGAATGCCGAACAGCTCACGCGTCTCGTCTGCGCCTACACGTCCGACGACAAGCCCCTCCGTCCAGCGGCGGACCGCTGCGTGCAGCAGCTCGTCTTTCCCAAGGCGAAGCCCGTCTTCCCCTCTGCGAGTGGTGGGCTCTTCTCCACGCCGCGCGACATGATAGCTTTTTCGCAGATGCTCGCGCACCATGGCGAGTGGAAGGGCAAGACCATCATTTCGCGCAAGACGTTCGATTCGGTGTTCGCCGTCAAGCAGACTCCCGTCGGCATCGCTCAGCCCTACACCTGCGGTAGCTGGCTGTACGGCGATTGGTTCGGACACGAGGGCGCGATGCGCACCGACCAACGCGCCAACCTGCGCACGGGGCACAGCCGTGTCTTCTTCATCCAGACCGAGAACAAGGCCGGCAGCGCGTTCTTCCAGTTGAAGAAAGACTGGCACGCCGCGGCCGACAAGATCCAGGGCACGCCGCCCACGGTCTTCGGAAACTAATGAAAGTGCGTGATATGTTCGAACCTGTCCAGATGACGCGCAGGGGTTTTGTCTGCGGCGGCGCGGCGCTGTTCGGCACGGCTTTTCTGCCGACGGCGGTGTGCGCCGCAGAAGACGATTGGAAGACCGCATTCCGCTCGCTCGGTTTCGATCCCGATGCATCGAACGCATCGTGGTTTGCCGTCACGAGCGACATCCACGCCGACAAGCAGCATATAAGCCTGGCCGCACATGTCGCGGAGTGGAATGCAATGGAGCCCAAGCCGGCGTTCGTGGCCGCGCTCGGCGACATGGGACAGGTCAACGGCTGTTTCGGCCATCGCCCCTCGCCGCAGGTGGCCGCCGAAAACGCCGAACGGCAGTTCGGGGCGATCAACGCAGTTCTTTCAAATGGCCTTCGGAAAGACATCCCGCGCGTCTACGTGGTCGGCAACCACGACACGTACATCGGCGAGGACGACCGGGCCCTCTGGCGCAAGCACTTCCCCGACCAGCCTACATATTGCGCGTTCGACGCCTGCGGCCTCCGCTTCGTGAAATGGGATGGCGGCGTGGACGGCATGATCGACGCGGAGCAGGAGAAGTGGATCAGGAACGAATGCGCCAAGTGTCCCAAGGACGTGCAGCTCGTGGTGCTCGTGCATCAGCCATCCGTCGGTTCGTGCGGCATGGAGCGCGACATCGGGCGCGTGGCGAAGGCGGCGCTCGCCGGACGGCCGGGCATCACGTGGATGCTCGGCGGGCATGAGCACCACAACGCCTTTGCGCGCTGGGACTTGCCGGGGGGCGGAACGCTGGCGGTGGCCACGCATACGATGGACCGGCATGGCTGGTGGGCCTACGGGGTGAAGGCCGGGCGCATCGTCGCGCGGCTCTTCAAGTCCAACGAGTCGGATTCGTTCTCGTGCGAGAAGATGCCGGAGGCCTACGCGAGCAAGGGCGAGATCCCGCTCGCGTGGGAGGGGCGGAACGATGTCGTATGGCATGCGTTCGTCGGTTCGCCTGAGGAGAAGACCTGCCGCGTCAGTCTCGGCAAGACCGGCGACAACTGCGGCTGGCTCTTCTATGTTGGCACGACCCTCTACCGGTTCCCCAAAGGGAAGGTGGCGCCGACGGCCACGCGGTACGCGATTCTCGGCAGACTGCGCGGCGAGCGGAAGACGAGACGGCCGGCACGGTGTTTCCTTTCGGCGGACGGAGAGCACTGGACGGAAACGACGCGTTCCGCCGCCGCGCGCGACGTACATGAGTTCCCCATCCCGCCCGAACTTGTGGGGGCGGAGACCCTGTGGGTCAAATATGAGGGCTTCGGGTATGGCGCCGACGAATGCCATGCGGCCTATGCGTTTATCGAATAGGCAAAGAGGGACCGTAACATGCACGCAGCAGAACAAGTTGGTGGTCAAATGCTTGGACGGCGGGATTTTCTGGTGGCGGCCGCGTCTGTTCTGGTTTCCATTTTGTTCACTCTGGGCGCCGTGGCGGGGGAGGCGAGACGCGAAGCTCCGCGCATCTTCCCGTTCGCGATGGAAGGCGAGAACCTGCCAGACCTGTGGACGTTGACACGCATGCGGGAGGTATAATGGGAACAATTCTTTTCAAGCCCCACCAGGCTTGTGAAAGGGGATTGTTCCTTGACAACCGAAGGTAAAAGGCAAACAACTTGCAAACATGCCGCCGCGCGCGCTTGCGTCGAAAGCGCTGCGCGCGCGTCGGCATGTTCACAAGTCTTCCCGCAAAAAACAAAAGCGCCAGTTCCCATCATTTGGTATCATTTCGGTTGAACACGCACTCTTCCTCGCGGAGGTGCAAAAACGAACAATCCAAACAGAAAGGAACTGACATGGAATATTCTACCACAATCGGCGTCGACGTGAGCGACAGAACTTCGAAAATCTGCGTGATGGCGAAAACGCCGGACGGAGGCAGGCGGATCGTCGCGGAGACGACGTGCGCCACGACGAAGGACGGCTTCGCCGAGGCAGCCGTGAAGTTCGACCGCTCGTGGCCGGTCGTGTTCGAGACGGGCACACACTGCCGGTGGATGGAGCGGCACTTCAAGTCGCTCGGGTTCAGGGTGATCGTCGCCAACCCCGCGAAGGTGAAGCTCATGGGCGACCCGACGTCCAAGACCGACCGGAACGACGCGCGCAAGCTCGCACGCCTGGCGCTCGCCGACCCTGCGCTCCTCCATCCTGTGAGCCTGCGCGGCGAGAAGTACCAGCGGATGCTGCGCCTCCACGAGGCGAGGCAGCTGCTCATGCGCATGCGCACGTCGGCGATCTGCCAGGTGCGCAGCTTTGCCAAGTCGATGGGCTTCAGGCTGCCCAGAGTCTCGCCCGAGAGGTTCCACGCGCTGGACATGGCCGGCCTGCCCGACGACTTCGAGCGCACGGTGTGGCCGATGATGGACGCCGTCAAGACGGTCAACCTGAAGATCGCCGCGTACGACGCCCTGATCGACGAACTCGCCGGGGAGCCCGAGTTCAAGGCGATGGTCAAGCGCGCCATGGAGATCTACGGCGTCGGCGTCATCGGCGCCACGGCGGTGGTCGCCGCAATCGACGGCGCCCCCGGCAGGTTCACGCGCGCACGCGACGTGGGGCCCTACCTCGGCATGACGCCGAGGAAGTTCCAGTCCGGCGAGAGCGACCCGCAGCTCGGCACGACCAAGGCGGGCAACGACCTTGTGCGCAGGGTCCTGGTCGAATGCGCGAACGTCGTGATGAAGGAGAACGCAAAGGACACGGACCTGAAGCTCAAGGGCCTGCGCATCGGCGCGCGCGGGGGCCGCATCGCCCGGAAGAAGGCGAAAGTCGCCGTGGCCAGGGGCCTCGCCGTGCTGGTCGTCGCGCTCCTGAAGGACCCGTCGCGGAAGTACGTCCCGCTCTCCGACAGGGGAATCGCCGGATTCGAGCGCTACCGCGCCGAGCGGGAGCTGCTGGCTCCGGGCAAAGGCCGCATGGCGGTCGTGTGAGGGGCGCACGGCGGATTGCGCAGCTGATTTCAAACGTCCTGCCGGAGACGGTCCGGCTTCCAGGAAAGCAACAGATGTCCCGTCCCGGATGAGTGCGATTGCGCCCCGGCACCACGAGTGCGAGCGGGAGGTGGCACCTCCGAGTACGGATTACACAATGCAAGCGCGGCGAAGGCTGCGGAGTGCGGATAGGAGGGAGACATCACTGGCTTCCGGGAAGCGGAGACGGACGGCGAGGACTCAATGGACAAGACGATGAACTGACGCGAGAACACAGCGGAATTGCAGAGAGGTTGAATCGCTTCGCGATTGGCCCTTGACAATTGTTCCCATAGGAGGGGCGCAATTTATTGCGCCCGCACGGGGAACGTGAGCCGGCCGGCGCGGGAGGTTTTCTGTCCGCAAAGGGCGCGGACTTTGTCGATGAGAAGGGGCGCAAGCGGCGGTTCTTCGGCGTGAACCTGTACGGTCCGGCGGCGCTCCCCGAGAAGGCGAACGCGCCCGCGATGGCGGAACGCCTCGCGCGGTGGGGCATCAACGCCGTGCGTCTCTTGCCCCAGTACGCTTGGCAGCGGCGTGCGGACGGCGACTTCTCGAAGGGGATCGACCCCGATCTGCTCGACCGCTTCGACTGGCTGTTCTTCCAGCTCAAAAAGCGCGGCATCCATGCCGACCTGAACCTCCATTCGGCGCGCACCGCCGGCTACCGTTTCAAGGATTTCAAGCAGACGATGAAGGAGAACAAGGGACTTGACAACTTCGACCCCACGTTCATCCTCCATCAGAAGGAGTTCGTCCGCACGATATTCAACCACGTCAATCCCTACACAGGGCTCGCCTACCGCGACGATCCCGCCGTGATGACGTGGGAGATCAACAACGAATGCTCGCTCGCGATCGCCTGGTTCCAATGGAACATGGAGGACAAGCTCACCCCGTACTTCAAACGCGAGCTGGAGCGCCAGCTCCGCGACTGGCTGCGCGCAAAGTACGGCACGACGGAACGCCTGCGCGCGGCGTGGGTCGTCTCGGCGCCGTTGGAGCCGGATGTCCTGCCGCCGGAAACGTGGAAGGACGCGGCGGCGTTCGCGCGGGCGTGCTGGTATACGGAAGGATACGGGAATGGGAATGCTCAGAAGGATTATGCGTTCGATCCGTCGAAGGGCCTGGTGCGGATCGATGCCACGCAGGTGCGCAAGTTCGCGCTCGTCGGCGTGTCGTTGACGGAGCGGCAGCCGTACACCGTCTCCTTCCGGATACGCTCGGAGGAGCCGGGCCTCGTGGTGTTCAAGGTGGGACAGCACGGGCGGCCGTACGGGGGACAGGGATGCAACCGCACGTTTGAGACCGGGCCCGAATGGAAAGAGGTCAAGATGCGCGCGGCGGCGCTTGTGTCCGAAGTCGACAACCGCGTGCAGGTCCAGTTCAACAGGAAGGGGACGTACGAGATCTCGAATCTCTCGTTCGTGCGGGGCGGCGAGCTGGGCCTGGAGCCGGGCGAGTCGCTGGAGGCGGACACCGTTGGCTTGGGCACGTACCGTTCCGCCGCCCGCACGCGCGACATCTCCGAGTTCATCCTCGACGTGGAGGACCGCTACTGGAAGGAGATGTACGGCTTCGTGAAACACGAGATGGGCGCGCGCGCGCCGGTGAACTGCGGCACGGCCGACTACGGCGCGCACTACCCGCAGGCGTACGGCGACTTCATCGACGCCCACTTCTACTACGGCGGACTCGCCTATTTCCCGAAGAAGTCATGGGACATGTCGAACTGGAGCTGCAAGAACGTGTCGATCGTGCGCAATCTTGACGGTGACAGGCACGAGATGCAGCGGATATTCGAGAACCGTGTCGTCGGCAAGCCGTTCACGATCAGCGAGGGGAACATGATGGGTCAGATGATGACGGCGGCGGAGTACTTCCCAATCACGCTCGCCGTGGGGGCGTTCCAGGATATGGCGGCCTTCCACGCCTACACCTGGACGCATCTCCAGGACCACACGTATGGCGGCAGGCGATTCCTCGACATGCGCGGCAACGCCAAGTACCTCGCGCACCTTCCGGCGGCGATCAACATGTTCGTGCGAGGCGACGTGAAAAGCGCCGACGCCGCGTCCGCGCAGATCGTCTACGGCCTCGGCCGGCAGGAGGAACGCGACGCGATCATCCGGACCGGCTTCGCACAGGCCACGCACATCCACGCATCCGATCCCCTCGCCTGCCTGAAAGCCGTCACGGGCCGTCGCCTCCTTGACCTTGAAAATGGTAGGGCGCGGCCTCCGGACGCGCCGCCGCGCGACCGCTCGCCGCGCACGGCCGTCTCCTCCACGGGCGAACTCCGTTGGGACGCCCAGACTCCCGGCCACGAATGGTTCGCCGTGGACACGCCGCGCACGAAGTTCCTCTCCGTGTTCGGCAAGGCAGGCACAACGCATGCGTTTGCCGACGGTTTCACTGTTACGCTCGGCGACACGCTCATGGGCTGGGCGGCGATTTCCTTCACCGAACTGTCGTCGGGGAAACGTCTTCTGGCCGCGACGGGCTACCAGCAGCCGTCGGGTGCGAAGCTTTCCGTCTACGGCGAGTCGGTGCGTATATCTCCCGAGGATGGCGTCAAGACGCTCGGCAAGCGCATCACGACGATGGAGGCGATGGGCAATGTTCCGTACGACTGCGAGGGCGTACGAGCGACGATCCGCATACCTGCCACACGTGCGCTGCGCGTGACGCCCCTCGACGGCGACGCGCGTCCACTCGCGGCCTCGTTCGAGGTGCCGTGCAAAGACGGTTTCGCCACCGTTGGCATTTCCGAGCAATACCAGACCATCTGGTATCTGGTGGAATAGATTGTCTCCTCTCGCATCGCAAGGGGGATTAAAATCATGGGGACTGTCCCCATCAAACTCTGGAAAACCCGGGGACTGTCCCCATAAAACACTGTAAATCTGGGTTGCCATCTCCGCGTCCTATGCCGCAGCAGTCCCCCAGTCCACCATGGCGACGAGTTTCAGCAACGTCCCGCTGGACGCGGAGGGGGAAATCATGGGGACTGTCCCCGTCAAACTCTGTAATTCAGGGTCGCCAGCTCCGTGTCCTACGCTGCAGCTGTCCCCCAGTCCACCATGGCGACGAGTTTCAGCAACGTCCCGCTGGACGCGGAGGGGAATCCCTTGGCGAGGCATGCGCGCGTCTTCGCGGCGAACGCCACGTTCGCAGCGACGTATGCCCCTCGCGACAGCTCGGGCACCCGCAGGTGTATGAGCTGCGACGGTCGGAGACGCTCCTCTCCGCTGCGCATGCGTTCCTCGGCTTCCGTGTCGGGAACGTCCGCGAACGCGTGGCGGATGGCGACGCACGCCTCGGGCCATTCCTTTCCGAACGTCCTGGCGTAGCCGTTGCGGGACGATTCCGCATACCTGCCGCCGTGGGCTGCGGCGAAACTGCACCAGCGGTATTCCGCGGCGTCGGCAACCATGCCCGCACGCACCGGGTTGTAGTCCACGTAGAGGGACGCCATGCATGCGCCCCTGCCGTCCTCCACGAGGCCGCTGAAGAAACGTCCCTCGAAGACGTGGCCGCTCCGGCCCAACGTGGAATTGACGTGCCGGGCGATGCGTTCCTTGATCGTCTTCACGAACGGCGAGAGACTGTACATGCGCCTGAGGAACGGCTCCTTCTCGGCTTCCACGGTGGAGCCCTGGCCTTTCGCCCGTAGCTTCTCCCACCGGCGTTTAAACGCGTACGCGCGCTTTTCCCCGTAGAGCGCAGTCAGCCTACGCACCATCTCGTCGTCGGGAAGCGTGAAGCCCGTGGGCGGACGGCGCGGGGCTGCGTCCGCCGGAACGTCGCCGCCAGAAGACCAGAGCGGCGGGTTGCACTCTTCTGGACGCATGCCGAACGCGTATGCGTCGGGGCTTTCGAACGGATCGAGAAGATATTTCTCCGGAACCTCCGGCACGTACACGAGCATGTGGAAGTGATTGTCCATCACGCACCAGGCCAGTAGTTCGACCCCTGAAAACTCGGCCACGCCGTGCATCCAGCTCACGATCATGTCCTTGAACGACGGATCGCGTAGCCAGTGGGCTCGCTCCGTAAGGCGCGAGGTTACGTGATACGTGCCATTCGGCACATGAATCCTATTCTTTCTTGCCATTTCTGTTTTCTCCGTTTCTGTGCAGCAGAGGCCATCCCCGCCGCTGGTTCTGGGTGCCCGTACGCCCCGAAACCCTCGGGAAGCACCTGCGGGTACGTCACGCAAAAAGGATAACATTAACTTAGATAACTTTCTAGAGGTGAAAGTGTAAAATGAATCGAAAAATGTTGTAAAAATTTTGTATTGAAATCGTTACAAGTAAAATACAAAGAATCGGTCCCTCTGAGGAGAACAAGTGGAGAACTAATGGGACAGTCCCCAGCGTTTGCCTAAGGGGACTGTTCCCATGGTTTCCTGAGATTATGGGGACAGTCCCCAGGGTTTAATGGGGACAGTCCCCAGGGTTTAAGGTTTGAGAGGGGACTGTCCCAGGGTTTGTGTGGGGACTGTCCCCAGAGTTCCCCTTCAGTTTTAGGGGACAGTCCCTTGGTTTTGTGGGGACAGTCCCTGAGAATATCCAAGCAGACCTAGGGGACACTCCCCGAGGGTCCGAGCAGACCTAGGGGACTGTTCCCGGGTTTCCTAGGGGTGGGTGGGGACAGTCCCCAGGGGGGGCGAGGGTCTCCTAGGGGTGTGTAGGGGCTGTGCCACGGGGGGCGCTGGAAGTGCTACTCCGCCCGTGTGGGCGTAGAGGCGCTTTTTCGGCTTCAGGAACAAATCCGTGAGGGGACCGTGCAGGTTGTAGCGGGTGTCGCTGTTAAAGAAGTAGCAGAGTGTGATCTTCCGTTCCGGGATCATGATCGCCATGCCTTTGTACGCGACGTTGTTCCCTCCGTGGAACCTGATCTTACCGAACTCGTTCGAGTCTTCCGTGACCCATCCGAGGTTCCTGTACAGGCGGCTGTCGCCCGGCACGCCCGCTTTCGGCGGAACCTTGACATATTCCGTGAACATCTTTTTCTGCCATTCAGGGGTGAGGTCCGCGCCGCGCAGGAACCACTGGAGGAACTTCGTGAACTCCTCGGAGCTCGTGCGCAGCGAGTAGGCGGCGTTGCACCTGACTGACCATTGGGTATTGCGCTGCGCCCCTCGTTTGCGAAAGCCGTACACGGCGAGTTGTTCGTATTCCTTTTGCCACATGTAGCTGGTGTGCGTCATCCCCAGCCGGTCGAAGAGCTCCTCTTTCGCGAAGACGTCCAGCGTCTGCCCCTTGAGACGCTCAAGCACCTCCTGCAACACGTACATGCCGACGCCAGAGTAGATGAACTTCTCCTCCGGCTCGCCCTGAAACGACATCTTTAAGTAGCCTTTGTTCGGAAGGCAGGTTGTGTGCGTGAGGACCATGTGCGCGGTGATGCGCTTCGCCCGTTCCCGATCCTGTTCGGTCTCGAAATGGCGGAGGATGTCCGGATTGTACTCGTGGAGCGGGCGGTCGAGGTCGAGGCGTCCGTCCTGCGCCATCTTCACCGCGAAATAGGCCAGGGGAAGCTTGCTGATCGAACAGGCCTGGTAGATGGACTTCTCGTCAATTGGACGCACTTCTTGCTGGCGCTCCGACGCGGCGTAGAATGCGTCGTTGACCACGCAGAAGCTCAAAACGCCTTCTGGCGAAGTCATCGTGACCTGGAGCGAGGGTACGTCCGCCCGTCGGATGAGGTCGAGTGCCTTCGTGCGGTACTCCCCCACATCGATGGAATGGACGGCATTCGTACCTGCCAGCGCTCCGCCTGCAAGGGCCAGAGCGGCGAGAATCGTCGTTCGAATGTATTTCCCGTTCATGTTCTGCCTCTCGTTTCGCTGCCGTTTCATCATACACGATTTGCTTTGCTTTGGCAAGTCCTCTTGCATCGCGGCGGGGATTGTGATAGCATAACCGCCAAGACAAACTCTCAAACCTTCAAACCCCTGAACCCTTAAACTTTCAAACTCTCAAACTTTCAAACGTAAAAAGGTGATACCATGAGCATGACTGCATTGTTCCTTGCCGTCGCGATGACGCCGGCGGGCGGGATGAACGTCAAGGTCGAGGCCGACGGCCTGAACGGGATGTTCGCAATCGATCCTCCCAACCGGATCGAGGTGAAGGGCGAACGGCATCCGAGCCTGCCGCCCAAGACCAAGACTCCCTTCTGGGCGAAGGAGTGCCGTTTCAAGGCCGCCTACAATCCGCAGTTCCTCGCGGCAGGGGCGGTCGATCCGAGTTCGGTGGCGATCTTCGCGGATGGCCGGAAACTCGAACGAAAACGCGACTACGACTTCGACGAGCAGTGGGGCGGGATTCACCGTCTGGACACGGCCACCATCGGCGGCGACAAGCCGATTACGATCGACTACGTCTACCGCATGCGTCGACTTGACTCGATCGTGCGCACCGCAGACGGAAAGCTCGCCTTGCGCAAGGGCGCGCCGCATGTCGTCATCCCCGAACCGCCGGCGCTGGCCGTGGGCGAGACGCGCGTCGGCAACGTCTTCGTCGATCCGCAGACGGCGGCGGTCGAGCCGCGCAACCTGTTTCCGATCCTCGATCCGCCGCCGACGCTGGCCAAGTCCGCGAATCCGCCCGCCGCGAAGCTCCTGCCCCGCACATGGGCGAAGCTCAACAAGGGCGAGCCTGTCACCGTGCTCGCCTGGGGCGATTCCGTGACGGCGTGCGGCTACCTGCCGGACAAGGACAAGTGGCAGGAACAGTTCATCCGCCGTCTCCGCAAACGGTTCCCGAAATCCGACATCCGCCTCGTCTCGAACGGCTGGGGCGGACGCTGTTCCAACAGTTTCCTCGCAGTGCCGCCGGACAGCCCCTACCACTTCGCCACCAAGGTGGCGGGCGTGAAAGCCGACGTGGTGATCAGCGAGTTCGTGAACGACTGCGGACAGGGCGAGCGGATCGTCAAGAACGACTACCCGAAGTTCCTCAAAGCGTTCCGGGAGGCGGGGAGCGAGTGGGTGATCATGACGCCGCACTACGTCCGTCCCGACTGGATGGGGCTCAAGGATTGCCAAAACACGGACGACGACCCGCGTCCGTTCGTGAAGGCAGTGCGCGCGTTCGCCGCAGAGAACGGCATCGCGCTTGCGGACGCCGCGCGCCGCTGGGGACACCTCTGGCGCGAGGGCATCCCGTTCTCGGCGATGCACGTGAATGACATCAACCATCCGGGCGCGCCCGGCATGGCCATCTTCGCCGACGCCCTCATGGAGGTGTTCGGCGGGGATGCGGAGTGACGAATGACGGATGACGAATGACGAATGACAAGTGACGAATGGCAAATGAGGAGCGAAGAATGAGAAATGGAGAATGGGGCGGGGCTGACCTGCCGTTGAAACCGATCGGAATGGCGTTGGCGGTGGCCGCGGCGCTGCTCATGCCGCTGTGGGTGTGGTATGGCTGGCGCATCGAGCCCGCGAACGGGCAGATCGCCATCCTGTTGAAGAAGACGGGCAAGGATCTGCCGCCGGAGGCGATCCTCGCGCCCGGGCCCGAGTACAAGGGCATCCAGGAGGAGGTGCTGCCGGAAGGACGCTACTTCCGCAACCCCTGGACGTGGGAGTGGGAGTTCGCGAAGATGGTGGACATCCCCGCCGGCAAGTTCGGCGTCCTCGTGCGCAAGTTCGGCAAGGACCTGCCCGAGGGCGAAGTGCTCGCCCGCGAGGGGACGCGCGGCATCCTGCGCGAGGTGCTCGGCACCGGCAAGCACCGCATCAACCCCTACGCCTACGAGGTGAAGCTCTACGACGACATCACCATCAAGCCCGGCCACGTGGGCGTGGTGACGGAGCTCACGGGCGACGACATCCTCGTGCCCGGCGGCGCGAAGGACGCGGCCACCGGCACCGGCTTCCTTGTGAAGGAAGGCGCGAAGGGCGTCTCGCCGCGCATCCTCAAGGAGGGCACGCACCGCCTCAACCCGTTCGTCTACGCCGTCTCGATCGTCAACATCCAGAGCCAGCGCTTCGAGTTGAGCGGGGCGGACGCGATCTCCTTCCTCACGCTCGACGGCTTCACGGTGAACGCCGAGGGCACGCTCGAGTTCAATCTGGAGGTGGACAAGGTGGCGCTCCTCTCGCACGAGGTGGGCGACATGGACGACATCCTGCAGAAGATCGTCCTGCCCGCGGCGCGCGGTTTCTCGCGCATCGAGGGTTCGAAGAAGAACGCCACCGAGTTCATCGTGGGCGAGTCGCGCCAGGCGTTCCAGGACTCGCTGGAGAAGTACCTGAAGGACGTGTGCAAGCCCTGGGGTGTGTCGCTCAACTCCGTGCTGATCCGCGACATCTTCGCGCCGCAGGAGGTGGCGGCCATCATCCGCCAGCGCGAGCTGGCCGTGCAGGAGGGGCTCAAGATCGAGCAGCAGATCGTGCAGGCGAAGTCGAAGGCCGAACTGGAACGCCAGAACGCGCTCGCCAAGCAGAACAGCGCGCGCGTGGCGGCGGAGACGAAGTCGATCCAGGAGAAGATCGCCGCCGAGCAGCGCAGCGCCGAGCAGGTGATCGCCGCCGAGGCGAAGCTGGAGGTGGCCGCGCGCGAGCTGAAGGCCGCCAAGGCCGACGCCGAGGCGAAGCTGACCGAGGCCGAGGGCGAGCGGAAGGTGGTGGAGGCGCGCACGAAGGCCGAGGCCGACGTGCTCAAGCAGGAAGTGGCCGCCTACGGGAGCGAAAGCGACTACGTGCGCGCGAAGCTCTACGAGAAGACCGCGCCGAAGCTCCGCGACGTGGTGACGGCAGATGCACCCGGCGAGATCTTCGGTCTCCCGGTCAAGTCCTCTCTGCCGTCAGGAGCGCAATCCCCCAATCCACCAATCCCCCAATCCACCAATCCCCCAATCTCACAATCCCACAATCCGCCAATCACCAAATCACCCACTTCTTCAACATCCCAGCAGAAGGGAGATGCGAAATGAACAAGATCATCGGTATCGTTGTCGGCGCCGTGGCGATTGTCGCCGTCGTGTTTACAGGCTTCCTCTGGACCTGCTGCCGCGTGTATGTGCCGTCGGGGCAGATGGCGATCGTCACCGCCAAGACGGGGAGTCCGCTGCCGCCCGGTCGCATCCTCGCGGAGCCGGGCGAGAAGGGCGTGCAGCGCGTGCCGCTCGCCGAGGGACGCCACTTCCTGAACCCGATCAACAACGACTGGCGCATCGTGCCGGTGATGACGATCCCGGCGGGAAGCGTGGGCGTGGTCACCTCCAAGACCGGCAAGGAACTGGCCGCCGGCGAGATCCTGGCGCCGGACGAGGACTCGAAGGGCGTGTGGCGGCGCGTGCTGGGACCTGGCACCTACCGGCTCAACCCCGAAGGGTACGACATCAAGGTCATGAGCGCGATCAACATCCCGATCGGCTATGCGGGCGTCGTCACCTCGCTCACCGGCAAGCCTGCGCCGAAGGGGCAGTTCGCGGGGCCGGGCGAGAAGGGCGTCCACGAGAAGATCCTGCAGCCGGGCCTCTACTACGTGAACCCGCGCGCCTACCAGGTGGACGTGGTTGAGGTTGGCATGAACCAGGTGTCGATCGTGGGGAAGAGCGGCACCGTGGTGCTCACCAAGGCGCAGTCCACGAGCGCGAACGGGCTCGCCGAGCTGCAGCAGAACACGCTTTCGGCGCAGAACGCGAAGCGCGCGGACTACATGAGCCGCAACGCCGACCTCGGCATCGTCTCGCAAGGCGACGCCGCCCGTCTCTCGCAAAGCCAGGCGGCCTCCAGCATGCCGCGCAAGGTGCCGGCTGGCGCAAAGCGCAAGCAGCCCGCCCGATCGGCGCCGCAGCCGACCGACCGGATTCCCACGACGCCCGTGAGCGACTCCGTCGCCTTCGGCATGAACCAGTTCGTGCAGTTCCCGTCGTCGGACGGCTTCGCGATCATGCTCGACATGACGGTGGAGTTCGAGCTGATGCCGGAGAACATCTCGCGCATCTACATGCTCTACGGCGACCTGCCGGCGGTGGTCTCGAAGATCATCCTGCCGCAGATCCTTTCCGTCTCGCGCATGAAGGGATCGGGCTACAAGGCGCGCGAGTTCATCGACGGCGAGGGACGCCAGAAGTTCCAGAAGGAGATGACGGACGAGCTCGTGAAGATACTCGGCGAGAAGAGCATCCTCGTGCGCAACGCCATTGTGCGCCACGTGGAGGTGCCGCCGGACATCCTCCAGCCGATCCAGGAGACGAGCATCGCGAAGGAGCAGGACCTCACGAACAAGACCCAGCAGGAGACCGCGAAGAAGCAGGCGAAGCTCAATACGGAGCTCGCGATGGTGGACCAGCGCACGCGCGAGACCGAGCAGGAGACGGAGAAGCTGACGGCGACCATCGCCGCCGAGATGCGCAAGGACGTGGCGGGCATCGCCGCCGACGCGCAGCTGCGCGTGGCCGAGATCAACCTCGAAACCGCCAAGATCCGCGCGGAGGTCGTGCGCATCGGGGGCGAGGCCGACGCGAAGGCGAAGTTCCTCGTGGAGAACGAGAAGGCGCTCGGCGTGAAGCGCCGCGCAGAGGTGTTCAAGACGCCCGCCACGCTCGCCGACCTGCAGTTCGTCGATTCGCTCGGACCCGACCTCTCCATCCGCGTGCTGCACGCCGGGGAGGGAACGCTCTGGACCGACCTCAAGGGTTCGTCGCTCGCGTTGCCGTCCTCTGGGAAGCGGTTAAGGACAAAGGACAAATGACGAAGGACAAATGACGAATGACGAATGAAGAATGAAGAATGAGTGAATATTTGGAGAAGATTGGGGAGATCCTGAAGCGGATCGAGGACGAGGAGGCTGGCCGGCTCGCCCGCGCCGCCGAGCTGGTGGCCGACGTCATCTGCCGCGACGGTCTCGTACACGTGTTCGGCTGCGGGCACTCGCACCTCGCGGCGCTCGACACGTTCTACCGCGCGGGCGGGCTTGCCTGCGTGTCGCCGCTTCTGGACGAAGACCTGATGCTTCACGACGGCGCGGCGAAGTCGAGTCGACTGGAGAAGATGTCTGGCATCGCGTCTGAGGCGTTCCGTCGCCAGGGCGTGAAGGCGGGCGACGTGGTGGTGGTGATCTCGGCGAGCGGCAAGAACGCCGCACCAATGGAAATGCTCCGCGCGGCGAAGGCGGCGGGGGTGACGACGGTCGCCATTTCCTCCGCGGCCTACCGCGCGCACGGCGCGACGTTGCTGGACGAGGCCGACGTCCCGATCGACTGCAAGGTGCCGTACGGCGACGCGGTGATCGACGTGGGCGCGGCGAAGATGGGCGGGCTCTCCACCTACGCCTCGCTCTTTATCCTCAACTCGATCCTCATCGAGGGCGCGAAGAAGGCCGCGGCGCGCGGCGTGACGCCGCCGATCTACGTGAGCGGAAACGTCGAGGGCGGCACGGCGCGCAACGTCGCGCTGGAGGAGCGATACTTCGGCCGTGTCAAGCGGTTGTGACGAATGGCGAGAATCTCGGTCATAGGGTTGACGGGGAACTCCGTGTTCATGCGCGTGCCGCATTTCCATGCGGGCGGGGAGACGGTCCATGCCACGGACTTTCATTCCGAGCTGGGCGGCAAGGGATTCAACCAGGCCGTGGCGGCGGCGCGGCAGGGCGCGGAGGTGTCGTTCCTGACCGCCGTTGGCGCCGATGACGTGGAGAAGGTTCGCGCGTTCCTGTCGGCGGAAGGGATCACGGGGATGGTCGTCGGCAAGACGACGCCGTCCGCCCACGCGACGATCCTGACGGACGGGACGGGCGAGACGCGCGTGACGGTGTTCCCCGGCGCGCGGCTGGATGTTTCCGACGTCGAGCCGTTCGCGGAGGCGATTGCCACGGCCGACATCCTGTTGCTCACGAACGAGGTTCCCGAAGATGTGAACGTGCGCGCCGCCGAGATCGCGTCGGCGGCCGGCGTGAAGACCATCCTCAACCCCGCGCCGGCGCGGGCGTTGCCGACGGCGCTTTCATCCCGTGTTAGCATTTTCACGCCAAATGAGTTTGAGATGGCCGGCCTTGAGAATGTTCCGGGTGAGGTGGTGGAGACGCTGGGCGCGAAGGGGTGCCGCATTTGTTCGACTGGCGAGGTCATCCCAGCAGTCCCGTGCGGCGAGGCTGTGGATTCCACGGGCGCGGGCGATACGTTCAACGGCGTCCTTGCCGTGCGGCTCGCCGAAGGGCAATCGCTTGCCGAGGCATGCGCGGAGGCGAACGCGGCGGCGGCTCAGAGCGTGACGGTCCGCTACGTATTGCCCTCCATCCCCTATCGCCACAACCGGACAATGAGATGAAAATACAGTTCACGATGATATTGGTCGTTGCGGTGGCTTGTTGCTCTACACTTCGCGCCGATATGGCGAAGAAGGAGCTCGCACCGGCGCCCATTCCCGTGACGGTTGTCGCGGGCAACGCGACGAACCGCTACAATCTCGCCGTCGTGTCTGACGACGGGGACGTGAAAGGCGCCAAGGCGTACATCGACGCGTACGCGGACAACGTCCAGCACGATCCGGCGTTTAAGGCGAACGAGGCGCAGGCGCTTGCGGCGATCCGTGCCGAGACGAAGTGCTTCGGCACCTGTTGGGCGATCTTTCCGCCGCTTCTCGCGATCCTCCTCGCGCTCGTCACGAAGGAGGTGTACTCCTCGCTCTTCATCGGCATCGTGGCGGGCGGTCTTCTCTACTCGGGATTCTCCTTCGAGGGCACGGTGACGCACGTCTTTTCCGACGGATTCGTCAAGTCCATGGCGAATCCCTACAACGTCGGCATCCTTGCGTTCATCGTGCTGCTGGGCGCGCTTGTGGCGATGATGAACAAAACGGGCGGCAGCACGGCGTTCGGACGCTGGGCGGCCGCGCACATCAGGAGCCGCGTGGGCGCGCAGCTCTGCACGATTGCCCTCGGCGTGCTGATCTTCGTGGACGACTACTTCAACTGCCTCACCGTCGGCTCCGTGATGCGTCCCGTGACGGACGCGAAGAAAGTCTCGCGCGCGAAGCTTGCGTACCTCATCGACGCCACGGCCGCGCCGATCTGCATCATTGCCCCGATCTCCTCCTGGGCGGCGGCGGTGGCCGGCTTCGCGCAGGGAGCGGACGCGGAAAGCGGTTTCTCGCTCTTCATCTACGCGATCCCCTACAATTTCTACGCGATCCTCACCATCATCTCGATGCTCTTCTTCGCGGTCGCGAAGTTCGACTTCGGCCCGATGAAACGTCATGAGCGCGCCGTGTCGGCGGGCGAGCCCGACCTCGGCACGCTCGGGGCCGCGGCGGAGGCGCTCCCCCAGAACGCGCGCGGACGCGTCGTCGACCTGGTCGTCCCCGTCGTCTTCCTCGTGGCTGCCTGCGTGGTCGGGATGATCTACTCCGGCGGCTACTTCGGCGAAGAGAAAGTGAGTTTCGTGAAGGCGTTTTCGGACTCCGACGCCTCGGTGGGCCTCCTGTACGGCTCGGGCGTGACGGTCGTGTTCTCCGTGGTCTTCTACCTTTGCCGTCGCGTGATCTCCTTCAGGGACTGCATGGACGCGCTGCCGGAGGGGTTCAAGGCGATGGTGCCCGCCATTATCATCCTCTGCTGCGCCTGGACGCTGAAGGCGATGACGGACTCGCTCGGTGCGAAGGTGTTCATCTCCGACCTCATCAACGGTCCGGCCGCGGGGCTCCAGGCCTTCCTGCCCGCGATCATCTTCGCGATCGCGATGGCGCTCGCGTTCGCCAGCGGCACGAGCTGGGCCACGTTCGGCATTCTCATCCCGATCGTGCTGGCGGCGCTGCCCGGCAGTGACCTGACGATCATCGCCGTTTCCGCCTGCATGGCCGGCGCCGTGTGCGGCGACCACTGCTCGCCGATCTCGGACACCACGATCCTCGCGTCCGCTGGCGCGCAGTGCAACCACATCGTCCACGTGCACACGCAGCTTCCGTACGCGCTCCTCGTGGCGGGCGTCTCGTTCGTCGCCTACCTTGTCGCGCCGTTCGTCGGCTCGGCGTGGATCGCGCTCCCGATCGCGGTCATGCTTCTCTTCACGATTCTCTTCGCCTTTAGGAGTTTCTCCAGGAAGTTTGACGCGGCGGTTTAGCCGTACGGGAAGGGCACGCTTGTCGCGATCGTACCCACGGAACTGTCAGATTGTGGTATACTTTCTGCCAAAGACAATTTCCTGACATGAAAAAGGAGCAGAACATGAGGCAGATGATACGTATGGCGGCGCTGGGCGCGCTCGGCCTGTTGGCGGTCGGCGCTTCCGCGGAGACGCGCACCGTGAAGATCGAGGAGGGCGAGCGCTGGTGGGGCGCGGCGAACTTCTTCGGCACGAACATGCCGTTCACGGCGTCGACGCGCCTGAAGATCGACCTGCGGCGCAAGAACTACTCGAACCAGTGCGCGTCGCTGCTCGTCTCGGACAGGGGCCGCGCGATCTGGTCCGACGCGCAGTCGGAGATCGCGTTCAAGGACGGCGCGATCACGATGGACGCCGACGGGGCCGTGTGCGTGGAGACCGCCTCCGAGCCGACCCTCCCCGGCGCGTACCGCCACGCGATGCGCAAGTGGTTCCCGCCGTCGGGGAAGACGCCCGACCTCCTCTTCTTCACCGCGCCGCAGCTGAACACGTGGATCGAGTTGACGTACCACCAGAACCAGAAGGACATCCTCGCTTACGCCCGGTCCATGCTCGACCACGGTGTGCCGCCGGGCGTGCTCATGATCGACGACACGTGGCAGGCCGGCTACGGCGATTGGCGGTTCGAGCCGGCGCGCTTCCCGGACCCGAAGGCGATGGTCGGCGCGCTCCACGGCATGGGCTACAAGGTAATGCTCTGGATGTGCCCCTACGTGGGCATGGACACGCCGGCGTTCCGGCGCATCGCGTGGGGACGCAACCCCGACGACGTGCGCGGCTATCCCGCGAAGGGCGGGTTCCTCACGGAGCCGACCGCGGCCAAGCCCGGCGAGGGTGAATACAATTTCAAGACGAAGCCCAAGGCGTGCGGCTGGTGGAACGGATACTCGGCGTTCCTCGACTTCTCGCACCCGAACGCCAACGCCTGGTTCACGGAGACGCTCGACGGGCTCGTGCGCGACTTCGGCGTGGACGGCTTCAAGTTCGACGGCGCCGACCTGGGCGCGTACAACCTCTCCGACCGGCGCGCGGCCGACCCGAAGGCGACCTGCGGCTCGCTCAACAACAGGTACTGCGCGTACGCGCTCAAGTACCCGTTCTGCGAGGTGCGCAACACGTGGCGCATGCAGCAGCTGCCCGTGGTCGTGCGCCTCCACGACAAGATGCACGAGTGGACCGCGCTCAACCGGATCGTCGCGGACATGATCGCGGCGGGGCTGCTCGGCCAGCCGTTCATCTGCCCCGACATGGTGGGCGGCGGCGACTGGATCGCGTTCATCCCCGGCTCGCCGTTCGACCCCGAGCTCTTCATCCGCTCCGCGCAGATCCACGCGCTCTGTCCGATGATGCAGATCTCCGCGTCGCCCTGGCGCGTCCTCGACGCGCCGCATCAGGAGATCTTCAAAAAGGTTCTCGCGCTCCGCCAGAAGTTCGCGCCCCAGATCGCCGCGCTCGCGAAGAAGACCGGCGAGACGGGCGAGCCGATCCTGCGGAACCTCGAATACAACTACCCGGGCAAGGGCTACGCGCACGTGATCGACGAGTTCATGATGGGCGAGGACCTGCTCGTCGCGCCCGTGCTGAAGAAGGGCGCGGCGTCTCGCGAGGTCGTGCTGCCCCCCGGCACGTGGCTCGCGGACGACGGGGCGACGTTCACTGGCCCCTGCACGATCACCGTTCAGACGCCCCTCGCGCGCCTGCCGCACTTCGTCCGCCACTAGGCGGCGCGGCGGATTCGTGGTATACTAGGCGGCGATGAAAAAACTATAGTTGCTTCTCTGCGCCATCACATTCGCGGTGTAGGCCGATGTGCATACGGTGACGTTCCGCCGCCTGAACGGCACGGTGCTTTCGCGCGTGGAGGTCGCGCACGGCGGCTCGGTGGCCGCGCCCGCCGCGCCGGCGGAGAGCGGTTTCACGTTCTCGGCGTGGGACGGCGCGGCGAAGCTCGCGAACGTCACAAACGACGTCACGTGCTGGGCGCTGTACGAGGCGGAGACCGCTAAATCGCCATCGACGTCAATCTCGTCTCAGTCCGTTGCCGTCCGCGAAACGCCCTATTCGCTCGACGAGTACTTCCAGCTCTACGACAACCTCGCGTGGAGCGACGAGTTTTCGGAAACGTCGCTCAGCGCCGGCAGCGGCAAGAACTGGCAGATCAACACCGACAAAGACGGCCAGGATCAGCTGCAGACGTACACGACGAGCGGCAATGTGACCGTATCGGACGGGACGCTCAAGTTGACCTGCAAGCGCGAATCCTCGACGCTGATCACGTCCGGGAGAATCGTTTCGAGGAACAAGGTCGCGTTCCTGAAGGGGCGGTGCGAAATCCGCGCCAAGATCACGAAAGCCGATGGCGCATTCCCGGCGTTCTGGACGATGGGTTCCAACCGCAACTGGCCGTGGGGCGGCGAAATCGACATCATGGAGCAACTGAACGGCAGCGACTGGATCGGCGGAACGCTCCACATGCCGGTCTATCCGAATTCATACTCCGACAGGACCATCGAATCAAACTCCGGCCACGCCGTGCCGGAGGACGGCGTGCACTGGGGCGACGGCTTCCACCGCATTGGCGTCATCGTCAACGAGCGAGACCTCGTCTGGTACGTCGATGACCACGTCTATCAGCGAATGGACATCCGCGACTCGAAATACGACTTGCTGCGGAGCGATCCCCAGTACGTCATTCTCAACTACGCCTTTGGCGGCACTTGGAGCGGCGTCACAAACATGAGCCAGTCCGCTGTCCTGAACCTCACAAGCGAGGACTTCGAGATTGACTACTGCCGCATCTTCACGAACACCGAGGCTAACAAGTCGGTCACGCGCACGGCCGAGCCGGAGGGCGCGCGGCTCTCCGGTCCCGTAAAGGCGACCGTGTGGCGCGGTTGGCAGATGAACTGGAACAAGAGCGGCTCGAGCTACTATATGAGCCACATGATCGGCAGCGACGCCGATCATATCGGAACGGCGGTGCGGGAGTACGTGGGACGCGACAATCCGGACATCGTCACGTTTTTCACACGCCCGCAGCACAAAACCGGCGGCACGGCAATCAAGTCGTGGATGGACGTTCCCGGTTACACTGCGGTCAACCTGAGCCCGAACGCGGGAAGGAGCTGGACCGATTGGGACAGGGACAGCCGCGAGAAGCTTCTGAGTATCGCGCTGTTCAACAAGAAACGCTTCTCGCAGTCGGATTCATCGATCGGGACCCTCCTCTTGTCGAACGACTATAGCTTCACGAACTGCTCCACGATGGTCGCCGAGCTCGTCGAGAAGGACACGGGCGCGAAGGTCAAGGTCGTGGGCGCGTACGTCTCCACTACGAACGGCGTCGGAACCGCCGGCGGCGTCGCGGCGGCTGGATTCGACGCGCTGATTGCAAAGCTTGACGCCATGAAGGACGAGAAGGTCATCCTGCTCATCCAGGGCGAGGGCTGGGGGAACTGGAACTACCTCAACAGCCGTGTCAACGCGGAACTGCGTCCGTCGTACGCCAAGATCGGCCAGTACGCGTCGGTCTGGCCGTCGTACCAGAGCGCGTGGGCGACGTCCAACTACATGGCGTCGGCGGAGAATCCCGAGCCGCTCTCCGTGCCGAAGGCGAACGGACAGCCGTCCGGCGTCCACACGAACCAGGCGTTCTGCGCCACGGTGACGTTCGACGCGCCGCCGCCAGAAGGGGGCGACGGCCGGACGCTCTACGTCGACGTCGAGGCGGGCGCCGCGGACACGCTTGACGCCTCCCTCGTGACGGCCGACGTCACGAATATCGTCATCCGCGGCGGCGTGCTGACGGGCGCGCCGATCCCGTCCTACACGGGCGCCATCACAGTCGAGAGCGGCGTCTACCGGATCACGGATGCGAGCCACCTCGGCGCGGCGAACGCGAACCCGATCAACGTACTCGACGGCGCGACGCTCTTCGCCACGAACTGCCCGAACAATTTCCTCTCCGGCAAGACCGTCAACCTCTACGGCGGGCCGTGCGCGCAGCCGACGCCCGGCATCAACTGCCGCAACGCCAAGATCGTGCTCCACCCTGCGGCCAGCCTGACGATCGGCTCGGACGTGGACATCAACCTGAAGGACGCCGATTCGCTTCTGTACGTCAACAGCACGGCGTGGGGCCTGTACAAGCTGGTGTCGGGGACGATCGACCTCGGCTGGCACAGGCTGACGATCGAATCCGCTTGGAAAAGAGTCGAGATTGCGTCGACCATCACGAACGGCGGCGAACTCGAGCTGAAGAACGTCGAATACAACGTTGAGACCATTGCGGCGCCGACGTTCCTGGGCACGGGCACGCTCCGGTCGAACAACGCCTTCAATTTCAAGAAGCTCGTCTCCGCCCCGGGGTGGACGATCACCGGATCGTCCTTCGCTCTCCGCGGCAACATCAACCGCAAGCCGGAGACCATCACCTACCCGTCGTGGGACGGTCCCATCGTGGTCGCCGGCACCATGAAGGTCGCGGACTACGCCGGCGCGGCCGCCGGCGTCTCGAACACCACCATCACGCTGAAGGGGCCGGTTTCGGGATACGGGACGATCTCCTCGGGGCCGGGCTGGCTGAATCTCCTCAGCGCGACGAACACGTTCTCCGGCGAGGTGTTCGTGAACGGCAAGAGCGCAGCCAACGCCGTCCAGCCGATCCTCGCGGGCGGTGGCGGCATCGGCGTGTGGAACGGCGCGGCGGTGTTCCCGCACGCGACGGCCGTCACGTTCACCAACAGCGCGCGGCTCGCCTTCATGGACGACGTGCCGGCGGCGCTTCCGAAGCTGACGTTCGACGGCGCGGACGACCAGTCCATCACGGGCGGCAGCGCGGCGTCCCCCTCGACGATCGCGGGGCTGGTGAAGTCGGGCGCGGGCACGCTCACGGTTGCTTCGCCGGTCTGCCTCACCGCGCCCGCCGAGGTGAACGGCGGCACGCTGAAGCTCGCCGCCTCCGCCGCCGGGCCCGTCGTCGACGAGCTGGCGTTCGCCGCCGGCGCGGCCGACGGCACGGTTGACGAAAGGGCGTACGGCAAGAAAATCGTGATGGAAGTGGCCGGATACGCGGGCTCGACGCTCACGAACTTCCCTGTGCTCGTCCGCCTCTCGACCGGCATCGCGCGGTTCAGCTATTCCGATTTCCGTCTGCCCCGCGGCGGCGACCTGCGGTTCACGGACGCGGACGGCAAACTCATCCCGCATGAGATCGACACGTGGGACGAGGGCGGGACATTCTGCGTGTGGGTGAAGGTGCCGGCGCTCGCGGCCGGGACGCGGATCGTCGCCCTCTACGACTGCGCGCAGCCCGACACGCCCTCCGTCGAACGCGTCTGGGACGGCGACTACGTGGGCGTGTGGCATCTCGGCGAGAGCGCCCTGCCGCTGAAGGAGTCGAGCGGGGCGTCGTCCGACTTCACCTCGCAGAGCGGCACGGGCATCGGCTACGCGGCGGAGGGAATCGTGGGCGGGTCGGTCGATTTCGGCGCGCCCCAAAAAAGCAGGGTCGTCAACGCGCCGGACCACGACGCCCTTGACGGGTTCACACAGTGCACGTTCGAGGCGTGGACGTTCGTGACGAACCGTCCGACAAGCGGCGACAGGAACTCGGCGCTCCTTTCGAAGCGCACGGCATACGCCAACCAGGCGTCGTACCAGATCTACGACACCGGTTCGACGACGTCGATCTACGTTTCGTCCAACAACACCGCGCATAGCTTCGGCGCCTCGGTGATCACCCCGGCGGTGAACGCCTGGACGCATCAGGCGTACACATTCGACGCAGGCTACATCCGTGGCTACAAGGACGGCGTCTCGTCGGGCGCGAACACCTGTTCCGTGAAGAAGATCAACGCCGGCGCGGCCGATCTGCACCTCGGCAACTTCCACGTGGGCGATTCGCGCAATTTCCCCGGCAAGGTGGACGAGCTGCGCATCTCGAAGGTCGTGCGCTCGGCGGACTGGATCAAGGCCTCGCACGACACGGTGTCAGACGCCGCGTTCCTCACCTTCGCGCTTACGGACCTCCGCGTCGGCTTCCACATCCTCTTCCGGTAGCATGGAGAGCCGCCATCTTGGCGGCTTCGGGACAACGGACGTCTCGCCCGTTGCTCCGATGTTCCACAAACCGGCTGAAATGTGATATACTTACAGCCGTGGAAGAGTTGTTTACGCCAAAAAGGAGCAGAACATGAAGCAGATGATGCGCGTTGCGGCGATGGCAATCGCCGGCATGATGGCCTTGTCGGCGGCTGGCGCCGACGCCTACATCGAGTCGTCGGGGGCGCAGGCCATCGACACCGGCTACTACCCGAACCCCAACACGAAGATCGTGGTGGATTTCCAGTTCACGCAGCTGAAGCAGCAGAAGCGCATCTTCGGTACGGAAGTGCAGAAGGTAAACAACACATTCGATCGAAACTACCTGACGCTTTCGGCCTATAACTCCGGATCGACGGACGGCGCCGGCAACCTCTCCTGGGGATTCCAGGACGGCGAGGGAAACTGGAGTTCGTCGGGGACAACTGTCCAGATGTCCCGCACGCTGTTCGTGTTGGACGGATATAACGACTACTATGTGACGGTGACGAACAACTGGACGGGAGACAAGTACTGGACACGCGATTACGCGAGCATCAATGCCGTCCTTGCGAAACTTGATGCCAGCAGATGGACTCGGACCCGTACCAAGACGGCCATCTATCCCCTTGCCCTCTTCGCAAGCCGCACGGGACCGTCAAGATATTCGAATAATAGCTGGATCCGGCTCTACTCGTTCCAAATCTGGGAGTCGGGGCGGCTTATCCACTATTATCTCCCGTGGAAGAGCGGCGATGACATCGGCCTCAAGGACATCATGACGGGCGAGACGTTCACCTCCGACACGGCGACGCCGCTCACGTGCGGGGGCGACATCACGGACGACCCGCAGGGCGATCCGCTCATCCTCGCCTCGGCGCGCATCATTGAGCAGGCGGCGGATCCGGCGCTCCGCGAAGGGGCGCGGTCGTTCACGCCGGGCGACGGCGTGGCGCTGTCCGTCCCCGCGTTCGGCGGCGAAGGGAACGTGCTCGTGAACGACGGCTCCGGCGGCATCGTCACGTTCTCGCCCGCCAACTCGTATCTGGGCGACACCTACCTCATGCGCGGCACGCTCGCCACGTCGCGCTTCGTCAACAACAGCGCGGTCGGCTCGCTCGGCGGCGACGGCATGCTCCTCGTCGGCCCCGGCACGTTCCGCTACGCGGGGGCGAACGGCAGCGTGTTCAGCCGCGACATCGCGAACATCGGCACTTCCTGGATGCAGACGACGACGTTCGACATCCAGAACGACCTCACCCTCACCGGCGAGTTCTTCTGGGAGCAGGGCGGCTTCGTGAAGACGGGCCCCGGCACGCTCACGCTCGACCGCGCGGGCACGCACTGGGTCGCACGCAACGGCGCCGGCTTCTCGCAGGCCGACGCATACGGCGTCTATGCGCCGAACGCGAACGGAGACAGCGCGACGGTGGGCGTGTCCGGCTTCTCGATCCTCGAAGGCAAGGTGGTGGTGAAGTCCGGCACCTGGCACTTCAACGACGGTCCCTGCCAAGCGATCCGGATCGGCGGCACGACCGTCGATCCCACGAACCCGAACGGTGGACAGGAGAAGAGCGCGATCTTCCAGATGGACGGCGGCACGGTGCATTTCCACCAGTGGACCGCGCTCGGCAACGGCAACGGCTTCGAGACGACGACGCCAAACGGGCGGCCGTCTTCCGGCATCATCGTGAACGGCGGTCTCCTGCACGTGCACAAGAGCCTCTACTCTGGAGCCGACCGACTGTATCCGAAGAACGGCAACCAGCCGATCCGGTTGCGGACGTGCCCCTTTATCGAGGTGCATGGCGGCGAACTGCGGATGTACAACACGAGCCGGATCGGCTTCTGCGACGATCCGGGCGCGGACGCGCGCATCTTCGTGGACGGCGGCACGTTCATTATCAAGAGCGCCTGCAACACGTCCGGCAGTTCGATGGTGTTCGGAAACAAGCTGAGCGGCGACTTCGCCGATCCGCGCCATGCCGACGTGACGGTGTGCTCGAACGGCACCTTCGACGTGACGGGCTTCTACATCCAAGGCAGCCGCACGAACGTGACGGTGAACCTCAACGTGCTGGACGGCGGCCTCTACCGCAACAACGCGCTGTACAAGAACGGCACGGGCGCGGGATGCGAGATGCACGTCCTCTTCGACGGCGGCATCGCCGAACAGCGCGCGGACGGGAACGTGAACTGGATCAAGGCCGACCTCACCACGGCGTGCATCGGCACGCGCGGGGCTATCTTCCGCACCGGCAGCGGCGCGACGGCCAACAGGATGCTGACGGTCAACTGCTCGTTCACGGCCACGAACAGCCATCCGGGCGAGGTGGCGCAGGGCATGACGATCCGCACGATGAACGCCACCAAGAACTCCGGCTTCCGGTTCCTCGCGTCGCAACACTGGGACGGCCCGACGGTCATCGAGAACGGCGGCGTGTGCGAGCTCGGCGTCGGGGGCATGTTGCCGATGAGCACCGACCTCATGATCGCGGCCGGCGGACGCCTCGTGCTGGCCAGCGCGAGCCAGTCGGTCGGTTCGCTCACGTTCGGCGTGGGCGGCACGGCCGGCACGGCGACGCTGGACGTCCTCGCGGACAGGACGATCACGGCGGACGAATTCACCCTCGGCGCCGGCACGGCCGTCGCGTTCAAACTCTTCTCGTCGATGACTGCCACGGGGACGGGGCTTGCGACCGGCACGGACCTCGCGGCCGCCGGCACGTATCCGATTCTCATCGGACCCGCCTCCACGGCTGCGGACCTCGCCACCATCGCCTCGCGTGCGACATGGGCGAACGCGCCGGCGAAGGGCTTCATCTATTCGTTCGACGTGAGGACGGAAGGGGACACGGCGGCGCTCGTGCTGAACGTCAACGACGGCGACGAGGAGGAGGCGAGCGAACAGGTCTCGCCGCTCGACCTCGTGGTGCCCACGGACGCCGGCACGACGGCGATCGTGGGGGCTGAGGACACGGCCGGCAAGCGGTCCGTCACCACGAACCCCACCGACGCCGGCGGCGGCACGGTGGTGCTCGGCGACTCGCTCGCGGGCTTTACCGGCCCGCTCACCGCAGGCAGCGGCCTCACGACGATCTCCGACATCTCCTTCGCGGCGACGAATCCCGGATGGCTCACGCTCGGCCCCGGCACGCTCCACTACACGGGATCCGACGCGACCATTGCCGGACTCTACATCAACGCGGGGGCAGGGCACGGCGGCGTGCTGCGCACGGACAACGACATCACGTTGCTCGGCGCCGTGACGGGCGCGGGCGCGATCATGAAGAAGGGCGCGGGCGACCTGATCCTGAAGGGCAACGGCACGTTCCAGCTCGGCAACGTTGACAACGCCCATTCGGGATCCAACCCCAAGGACGCGTTTGGCGTCGCCGCGCTGTCGAACGGCATCCAGGCGAATGGCGACGGGCCGACGACGGCGCTCAAGAACCTGATGGTGAGCGAGGGCCGCGTGGTGATCGGCACGGTCGGGGACGACGATGACGCGCCGATGGTGACGCTCCCCAATGGATTCTCGATCGGTCAGCGTTCGGCCGTGACGGAAGGCTCGATGGAAACCGCAGGCGAGATCGTGATGAACAACGGCTCGTTCTACAGCGGATCGGCCCTCTACTTCCCGTTCTACTGCGGCATGCCCGCGACCACGCCGCCGGAGGGACTTGAGGCGAAGCTGACGATCAACGGCGGAACCTTCAGCGTGTCGCAGGTCAACATGGGCCACGACGGAACGTTCGTCCATACGACGTCGGCCTCGCTGACGCTGAACGGCGGCGCGTTCAACTGCCGGGGCGCCTACTACATGGGCTACCAGGCGGTGACATCGGAAGTGGACGTTGCCTACAGCATCGTCATCAACGGCGGCACGTTCACGGCGAAGGACATCGTCCTGGGCAACCAGGCGGGTTCCGCGCCCGGCGAGATCCACGTGAACGACGGCGGCACGCTCGTCGTCTCCAACACGTTCACCCTCGGCAAGGCGTCGACGGCGCACCCGCAGAAGTTCTTCCTCAACGCGGGCGGCACGCTGAAGACGCTCCGCGAGATCGCGCACACGACGGGCGAGTCGTACATCTACTTCCGGGGCGGCGTCTGGCAGCCCGGCCTCGGGCGCAAGCGCGGCACGGGCTACACGTTCGGCAGCTCCACGGCGACGAGCCAGCACACGGGCGTCTACCTCGGCGCGGGCGGCCTCACGGTCGACCTCGGCGCGTACTGGGTCGAGTCCGGCGAGGACGGCGCCGCGTTCGAGATCCGCCAGCCGTTCCTGCACGACCCCGACTGCGCGGGCGACGACGGCGGCATCACGTTCCGCGGCGCGCGCACGACCATCCTCCGCAACCAGATGAACGGCAGCACGTTCACGGGGCCCGTCACGGCAGAGGAAGGGGCCGTCATCGGCGTGGCGAACGGGAGGACGTTCCTCGACAAGACGTTCGTGATGAAGCCCGGAACAGGTTTCCGCGCGTCTGACACCTACATGCATGTCAACCACCTGACGCTCGGCGAGGCGGGCGGCACGGAGCCGGTCACCTTCGACTTCTGCGCCGACCGCGCGGAGATCGGCGTGGTCGTCTCGAACGAGCTGGCCGTGCTTTCTCCCGTCACGGTGGCGTTCCACCGTCCGGGCGGCTCCTCGAACATCACCGGCATGCAAACGGGCACGTACCCGGTGCTGATCTACCCCGCGAACCTCGACGACGAGGGCATCCTCGAGAAATTCGTTCCGAACGCGCGCTTCCCCGAATACGCGATGACGTACGCGAAGGAGGACCTGCCGGCCGACAGCGCGTGGCCGGGCTGGAAGCAGATCACCGTGACCGTGACGGCGGCGGCGGCGACGGCGGGCACGACGTGGCTCGACGGCACGGCGGGCGGCGCGTGGAGCGACGGCACGAAGTGGGACGGCGGCGTGGCGCCGAACGGCACGAACACGCTTCCCGTGTTCGTGGCGGCGACGGCGGCGGACGTTCCCGTGACGGTCGACGCGGACGTGACGGCGGGCCGCATCACGCTGCAGGGCGCGTCCGAGACGAGCGGCTACGCGCTCTCCGGCGGCACGATCAACCTCCACCACAAGGACTTCAAGACGCCGCCGTCCATCACGGCCCTCACCGGCACGCATACGGTGGACGCGGACGTGACGACGGACGACGAATATGCGCGCAGCAACGAAACCTACGCAAACGGCGGCTACACGGGCGCGGTGGCGTTCTTCGCGCAGTCGAACGCCACGCTCGTGGTCAACGGTGCGGTGACGGTCGACCCGAAGCGTCCCGTCCTGGTCAACCCGTTCGGCGAGGGCGGCGGCACGACGCGGTTCAACGGCACGCTGGGGAGTTGCGCCGGCATCTGGACCCACTCCGGCACGCTGGAGATGGACGACATGTCGACGCTCGAGGGCAAGACGCTCACGATAAAGGACGGCACGTTCCGCTTCACGGGGCAGGAAGGCTACACGACGGCGAAGCTCGTGACGACGCCGTCCTCGGACACGCGGGCCTCGATCATCCGCACGGACGGCGACCTCGTGATTGCCGGGCAGGTCAATTCCACGATCGGCAGCCTCCTGAAGAGCGGGTCGGGACGGCTGATCTTCTCCTGCCCCGGCGGCACCTCGATCACGAACCGCATCGGCTACAACGGCGGCAACACGAGCTGGAACTCCACCGGCGCGAGCTGGCATTGGCCGAAGAATGGCGACAACTCGAAGAAGCAGTCGTGTGGCGCGCTCTCCATCGACGAGGGCGAGGTGGTTCTCGCTGGCGAGAACACCCTCTACCACATCGCAAACAACGGCACGGCGCGCGACTGCTTCATCGGCGCGAACGACCGCGGCTGGGGCTACACCACGAACTACGCCGCGCTTACGGTCCTCTCCGGCACGGTGCGTGGCCCGTGGGTGTATCTCGGCCACACGTTCAACCGCGGCAAGGACGCGAACGGCAACCTGATTCCCACGTACTCATTCTACAACCAGTACGGCGGCGACGTGACGTTCACCGCGTTCTGCTTCGGCTACGACATCTCGGACTACAACACGGCGGTGCAGGCGACGGCGAACCTTTACGGCGGCACGTTGAACGTGACGACGACGATGCGCTTCGGGCAGACGTACAACAAGACGGGCATCAACCCGCCGCACGCCACGTTCAACGTGTACGGCGGCACGTACAACCATACGGACACGACCGCCACGAAGGGCACGCGCATGGGCTACCTCACGAACAAGGCTGACGGCGAGAAGACGCTGAGCAGAGGAACGGACGCGACGCTCAACATCTACGGCGGCGCGTACAACGAGGTCGAGCTCATCCACATGGGCTGCAACGCCACGACCTCGCGGCTCAACCTGCACGGCGGCGTCCTGAAGGCGGAGAACATCATTCTCGACACGAGCACGACGACCAGCTATTGCTTCTTCGCGGGCGGTTCGGCCTACATCTACTGGAACGGCGGCATGTACGCGCCGGTGGGAACGGCGGCGGCGGACCGCACGCTGACGGGCCTCACCGAGGTGCTCGTCTCCACGAACGGCGCCGTCGTGACGACGGCCGAGCTAGCGGGCGAGAGCTATACGATCGCCCAGCCGCTCCTGCACGATCCCGACCTCGCCGACGAGGCGGACGGCGGCTTCGTGAAGAAGGGCGCCAAGCCGCTCGCGCTCACGGGCGCGAACACGTACACGGGCGACACCGTGGTGGAGGAGGGGACGCTTGCGATCCCCGTCGGAGCGGACGCTTCAGCCCTCCCTGCGAATTCGGCGGTCGTGGTGGCCGAGGGCGCGACGCTGGAGATGGCGAGCGGCACGGCCGCGCGCGTGGGCACGCTGCGGTTCGACATGGGTACGACAAACGGCACGCTCGTAGGCTTCGCGCCGGCGGCGAACGGCGCGCTCTACGTGACGGGCGTGGGCGAGGCGCAGCGAAAGGGCCTCGAAATGCCCGTGACGGTCACGGACGCGCAACAGCCGAACAAGCTCACGCGCTGGGCCGTGTACGTGGATGGCGACCTGGACGACACAATCAGCGCCTTCGTGCGCAAGAAGGCCAATTCCGAGACAGAGTACACCATCATCCTCGACGGCAAGCAGGGCCTGCGCCTGATCATCAGATAATTTGCCCGCCCCACGACGAGGTGGGACGAGTCACGCGACGCAGCACATTTGCATTTCAGCGACTCATATTGCAATAAATAATATTGGTTATTGCAATGGGATGTCTGGAAATGCTATAATGTGCGCCCGAAAGGACAGATTGTATGGGCAGAGACCTGAAAAAGGCGATACGCGAGCAGAGGCTTGAGCTCGAACGTCTTCTGGCAGAGAAGATGCTCGACCGGGAGCCGATGAACAAAGTCGATGTTACGAGCCATCTTGCGCAGGCCATTGTCGGAATGAGGCGGTCTGGGAAATCCGTGGTGTGCAGGACGGCAATGAGGAATTCGGGGGTCGCGTACGGATATGTCGATTTTGACGACGAGGTGCTTGCCAAGATCGATGCGTTCGAGTTGGATGATGTTCTGCAGGCGGTCTATGAGGTTTACGGCAACGTTGACCATTTCCTTTTCGACGAGATACAGAATGTCGAGGGATGGCATCTTTTCGTGAACCGATTGCTGCGCGGCGGCAAGCATGTTGTGATAACCGGCTCGAACGCACGGCTTCTCACCGGGGATCTTGCGACCCATCTGACGGGCCGCCACATCCCGATATCCGTGCTTCCCTTTTCATACGCCGAATATTGCGCTTGGATCGGGCATGAGACGGAAGATGACTGGAAGCGGTATTTCTTCAACGGAGGATTGCCGGAGACGTTCACGCTTGCCGACCAGCGGGGATATGTGTCCGCCCTGTACAATTCAATTTTGTCGCGCGACATCCTCGGTCGCCGCAAGGTCAGGAACGCGCAGCGGTTCATCGATGCCGCATACGTGCTGATGCAGCAGTTCTCTCGGGAAATATCGTATGACCGTCTTGCACAAAAGGCCGGTGTTTCGAGCGCACACACGATGCAGACCTACACGGGATATCTCGCAGAGGCGTTTCTCGTTTCGCTCGTACGAAGATATTCGGCGAAACCTGCGGAGCGCATTCGCAACGAGAAGCTCTATGTGTCCGATCCGGCGTTCATATCGTATTTCACAGGCGTGCTTGGTTCGGACGAGGAACTGGGCTGGCGGCTTGAGAACATCGTCTATCTCGAACTCCTCAGGCGCAGGACCGATGACGATGCGGAAATCTACTACTACAAAGACCAGACAAGCGACATCGATTTCTGCCTCGTGCGGCACGGAAAGATCGTCCAGTTCATCCAAGTCGCCTACATGATCGAGGGGCTTAAGACGCGCAGGCGCGAAGTCGCTCCGCTTTTCTCCGCCGCGAAGAAGACGGGATGCGGAAGTCTCCTGCTTGTAACAGACCATGAGCGTGAAACGATATCGCAGTATGGCTTCACGATCGAAGTCATGCCTGCCCGCGAGTGGCTACTCTCCGATAAGCAATAAGGTCATAGAACTGGTAAAACGTTATGCCAGCTGATAATGAAAGAGAAATCTGGAAGGTGCTGTCGTCGCAGTACCTTATCCGCAAGCCGTGGCTGACGGCGCGGGTGGACAAGTTGGAGTTGCCGGACGGACGCATCATGCCGGAGTACTACGTGCTTGAATATCCTGATTGGGTCAATGTCATCGCCATAACCAAGGACGGAAAGTTCGTCATGGAGCGCCAGTATCGCCACGCCGCCGGGATTATCGCCTACGAGCTGCCATGCGGCGTTATCGAGAAAGGAGAGTCTCCGCTTGAGGCCGCGAAGCGCGAACTTGCCGAGGAGACGGGATACGGCAGGGGCGAATGGCGCGAGTTGATGCAGATATCGCCAAACCCCGGGGCAATGACGAACATGACGCACTGCTTTGTTGCTACTGGCGTGGAGAAAGTCATGGAACAGCACTTTGACGAACACGAATGCCTCACCGTGCATCTGCTGGATCGCGATGAAGTCTTTAGGCATATGAACGACGGTTTCATGGTGCAGTCGCTCATGCTCGCACCGCTCTGGCGGTATTTTAGCGAACAGGGCAGGAACCCTCCCACTGGGTTCAGACCTATGCGTCGAGCAAAACAGGCACTTTCGCAAGAGGAGTCGCTTACCGTGTTGAAGAACGCCAAGCGCGGTGTGCTTTCCATGATTGGCGATGGCGGATGGCCGTATGGCGTGTACATGAATCCGTACTACAACGAAGCGGACGGGCGCATCTACTTCCACAGCTCGAAGATCGGGCACAGGGAGGAATCGCTGAAGAGAGACCCGCGCGTGTCGTTCACGGTGATTGACGACGGCATCCACGAGACGGACCGCGAACCAGCATGGGCGTGGACATTCCGAAGCGTGATCGTGTTCGGACGCGTCGAGTTCGTGGAAGATCGCGAGAAGGCTCTGGAAATCTGCCGAGGCCTCATGCGCCGTTTTACCAAGGACGAATCGTACATTGAGGACGAGATTCGGAAGTCTGGTGCAGCGGTACAGGTGTTTGCGCTCGTGCCCGAACACATCACCGGCAAACGAGTTCACGAGGCGTAAGATGAACTGGATGATATTGATAACGGCTGGGCTGTTCGAGGTCGTCTGGGCGACCGCGCTCAAGATGTCGAACGGATTTCGTAATCCCGTCGCGGATGTGGTATGCGCAGTCGGAATGGCGCTGAGCGTCTGGCTGTTGGCCGTGGCCATGCGGACGATTCCGATGGGGACGGCATACGCGGTCTGGACGGGCATCGGCGCAATCGGCGGCGTTGCCGTCGGAATCGCCATGTTCGGCGAATCGGCATCTGCCCTGCGCATCGCCTCCGCCGCGCTGATCGTCGCCGGAATAGTAGGCCTGAAACTGGCGAAATAAGTAGAGCCATCTCACGCATGAAAGGAAGCAGAAAATGATCGACAACAAGCCATTTGCGATGTTCTTCAACGCCAGCCCGCGCAAGGGATGGAACACGTACAAGATGCTGGAGGCGGCCAAGGCTGGAGCGGAGGAGGCTGGGGCCGTGACGGAACTCGTCAACCTCTACGACATCAAGTTCACAGGCTGCAAGAGCTGCTTTGCCTGCAAGCTCAAGAACGCAAAGACGAACGGCGTGTGCGCTATCCGCGACGAGCTGCGCCCAATCCTCGAACGGGCGAGACAGGCGGATGTGCTTGTACTTGGCTCGCCAATCTACTTCAGCTATCCGACGGGCGTTTACCGCGCCTTTCTGGAGCGGCTGGCGTTTCCCGTGTACAGCTACCATTACGAGAACGGACAGCCTCTCGTCTGCCGAGACAAAGTGATCGAGACGGCAAACATCTTCACGATGAACTGTCCGAAGGATTGGATGGAGAAGTTCAACTATCCCGCGCTTCTCGAATCGAACACACAGACGCTTGAAACCGTGTTCGGTGCATCAGAAACGCTCTACTCGTGCGACACCTACCAGTTCACCGACTACTCGCGCTACGACATGAATCTCTTTGACGAGGCGGCCAAACGCGCCCACCGCGATGCGCAGTTCCCCATCGACCTCGCCGCCGCCCACGCCCTCGGCAAGCAGCTGGTGGAAAAGGCCATGACTCACATTTGATGACCTGATGACGGTCAGGTGACGCCATGACAGCGTAGGCTTTTGGGTGTTCGGAATGTTCAGTGGCAGATGGGAGAATGCAGGTGAGCAGGACAAAGCCGGCCGCGATTGAGGTGCGCGGGGCGAGAAAGAACAACCTCAAGAACATCGACGTAGACATCCCGCTCGGAAAGATCGTCGGCGTGGCGGGCGTTTCCGGAAGCGGGAAGTCCTCGCTTGCATTGGGCGTGGTCTATGCCGAGGGTTCGCGGCGATACCTTGAATCGCTCTCGACCTACACGCGTCGCCGCATGACGCAGGCGGAGCGGGCGGACGTCGAGGACGTTCGCTACGTTCCGGCCGCGCTCGCCCTGCGACAGCGTCCCGGAGTGCCTGGCATACGATCCACCTTCGGCACGTCGACGGAGCTGCTGAACTCGCTGCGGCTCATGTACTCGCGCCTCGCGTCGCATAGATGTCCGAACGGGCATTACCTCGCGCCGACCCTGGACGTGGCGGCGGAGCGCGAGCTCGTCTGCCCCGAATGCGGCGAGAGATTCTACGCCCCGGGCGCGGAGGAGCTGGCGTTCAACTCGCAGGGGGCGTGCAAGCGATGCGACGGCACGGGCGTCGTCCGCGAGGTGGACATGGCGACGATCATCCCAGACGATACGCTCTCCATTGACGAAGGGGCTGTCGCCCCGTGGCAGTCGCTGATGTGGTCGCTCATGAAGGACATCGCCCGCGACCATCTTGGAGTTCGCACGGACGTGCCGTGGCGCGATCTCACCGAGCGCGAGCGAGACATCATCCTTCACGCACCGCCGGAGAAGCACCACATGGTGTATCAGATCAAGAAGGACGGTCGTTCCGGCGAGATGGACTTCACCTTCTTCAACGCCATACACACGGTCGAGAACGCGCTGAAGAACGTCAAGGACGAGAAAGGCATGAAGCGCGTCGCACGATTCCTGAAAGAAGGTGTCTGCCCCGACTGCGGCGGAACACGCCTCTCCGAACGCGCCCGTGCGCCGCTGCTGCGCGGGATTCCGCTCGACAAGGCCTGCGAAATGACGCTTGACGAGGCGGAAGAGTGGGTTCGCGGCGTTCCCCCGTCGCTTCCCAAGGCGATGCGCCCGATGGCAGAGCGAATCTGCGAATCGTTCCACGACACGGCGCGCCGGCTTGTGGAACTCGGCCTTTCCTACATCTCGCTCGACCGCTCGGCATCGACGCTTTCCACGGGAGAGCGGCAGAGGATGCAGCTCGCACGAGCCGTAAGGAACAGGACTACCGGCGTCCTTTACGTCCTGGACGAGCCGTCAATCGGCCTCCACCCCTCGAATCTCGAAGGTCTGACGGGGGTGATGGACGACCTGGTGGCCGACGGCAACTCGGTGCTGCTCGTCGACCACGATACGCAGGTTCTCTCCCACGCCGACTGGATCGTGGAACTCGGCCCGGAGGCAGGTGCGAAAGGCGGGCACCTCATCGCCGAGGGGACGGTCGCGGCCATTGCCGCAAATCCCCAGTCGCGAATCGGGCCGTTTTTGACCACAAATGAAAAGCCTAGCCTTCAAATCTCCAAACGGCTCAACGGAAATGCAGCCCCTCGCACATCCACGACTCCGCTCGAGATAAGGCTTTCAACCTCGACAATCCACACGGTTCAGCCCCTTGAGGTTTCCTTTCCGAAGGGGCGGCTCTCTGTCGTCACCGGCGTATCCGGCTCCGGCAAGACAACGCTCATACTGGAAAGCCTCGTTCCCGCGCTTGAGGCAAAGCTCTCCGGCGGCAGGATGCCCGGACACGTCCGTTCGGTCTGCGCAGCGGGAATTTCGCAGGTAAAGCTGATTGACGCGACTCCAATAGGCATCAACATCCGTTCGACGGTGGCGACGTATGCAAACATCCACGACGAGCTGCGGAAGATTTACTCCCGAACACCAGACGCAAAGGGATGTCGGCTCAAGGCCGGGGATTTCTCGTACAATACCGGTTCCCTGCGCTGCCCCACCTGCGACGGCACGGGAGAGATCAATCTCGACGTGCAGTTTCTTCCTGACGTGGACATCCCATGTCCCGACTGCCACGGATCGCGGTATGCCAAAGCTGCGTTCGCCGTGAAGCGCAAAGGCGTGTCGTTGCCGCAGCTGATGGAGATGAGCGTGGACGAGGCGCTAGACGCCTGCGCCGACCTGCCGCTCGTGAAGAGCCGGCTGCAGGTTCTCCACGACATCGGCCTCGGCTACCTGACCCTTGGCGAAGAGACGCCGGGACTTTCCGGAGGCGAAGCCCAGAGGCTCAAGCTCGCCAGCGAGATGGGGCGCGGGCAGGGCGATTCCGTGTTCGTATTCGACGAACCGACAATCGGGCTTCATCCCCTTGACGTGCGCACGCTCATGGAAGTGTTTCGACATCTCATCGGAAACGGCGCGACGGTCATAGTCATTGAACACGACCTTGATGTTATCCGCTCCGCCGACTGGATCGTGGATATGGGACCGGGCGGCGGCAAGGACGGTGGACGCATCGTCGCAACGGGCACGCCCGGCGAGATAAAGGCCAACCGCAACAGCATTACTGGCAGATACATCTGAAACGCCACGCAATCATCCCAGTGTTTGCCGTGTGCCTTCGGCACGGACTGTTTCAACAAGGGCGGCGGCGGCCGGGGATAGTGCGGCGTTCTTGCGCCAGGCGAGATAGACGTCGCTGGTGAGGGCGGGCGAGAACGGGCGGAACGCGACCCGAGACGCGAACTCGTGCGGCACAACGCCATCGATGCAAATGGCCGCGCCAAGCCCCGCCTCGACGAACATCGCCGCATTGTAGAAAAGGTTGTAGGTCGAAAAAAGCTATTTTCTTCATTTGTTCACTCCTTCACGAATCGATTATCCGTCCGTCGAGCAAGATTGTGACGACTTGCCACGGGATGAACTTGCCGCTCGCCTGCAACGCCTTCTTCGCGGCCAGTTCAAGACCTCCGTAACACGGAACATCATAGGGGAAGGTCAGCGTAAACGATAAGAAAAATCCCGGAGAACGAAAACTCGATTTGCTAGAGGTTCTTCGATATTCTCCATGAACCATTTTAGGCGGCTGTTTATAGCTGCGCGGTTGGGCTGACGAAGTGCTACGACGACAATCCCTGCGTGGGTGGGATGGAG
>JAFRSR010000303.1 GCA_017427485.1 Kiritimatiellia bacterium | reverse complement strand
CGATTTTCGACCCAAGCTGCCAGGCGCGCTGGTAGTGGCCGTCGTTGAAGAACGTAAGGAGGGTGCGGTCCGTCCATTCCGTGCCGTCCGCATTGCTCGCCATGAAGCAGTTGGAGCGGCCCGACATCTTCATCCCTTTCAGGTACCACGCGTGCAGGAAGAGGAATCCCTTGCCCGGGCAGTAGAACGGCTGCGGGTAGGAGAAGTTGCCCTTCCAGATCACCTTGAACGACGAGATGTCATACGGCTTCTCGCTGCGGGCGATGCGCGAGGGACGCGACCGGCCGTGACTCGAGGAGAAGAGGTAGATGTAGCCCTTGTCGTCCATGTTGATGACGGCGTTGTCGTGCGCGTCGGTCGTGTGCTTGTCGAAGACGACCGTCGGGCGCGCGAGCTTCTTCGTCTTGTGGTCGAAGTAGGAGACCGACTGCAGGAGCGTGGTGTTCCGCTCGTCCGTGCCGCCGAAGGTGAAGAAGGTTTTGTCCGCCTCCTTGGAGTACACGGCCATCGGGATGTGTCCCGCGCAGTACGTGCCGAGTCCGCCCGAATACTTGTAGACGTACTCGTCGTGCGAGGGCTGGTTGAAGTACCAGATGCCGCGGAAACCCGGCGCCTTGCGGTTCAGCAGCTCCGGCTCGGACATGCGCCCGTCGTCCTGCGGACGCGCCTTGTGGAACCCGTCCGCCGTCAGCTGGGAGCCGGCCGCCTCCACCATGTGCCCCTTCGCCTTTTCGAGAATCGCGCGGCAGAGCCAGAGCAGCGCGGCCTGTCCGTGCGAGTCGCCGTTCACCCGGCGGCGGGCGAGGTAGTAGGCACGGTCGTTCCGCGCGCCCGTCCCCTCGCAGACATTCGAGAGGTTGCCGAACTCGTCCATGCGCGCCACGAGCGCGAGGTACGCCTTGCGGAAGGCGGGACCGTACTTCTTCGCGTCGAGCCAGCCGTCCTTCACGCCCTCGGCGAACGCGTAGGCGAACATGGCCGTGCAGGAGGTCTCGGCCCAGGCGTCCGCCTCGCCCACGAGCTGCGTCCACATGCCGTCCTCGCGCTGCTTCTCGAGGAGCGTGGCCATCATCTTGCGGTAGCCTTCGAGGATGCGCGCGCGGTATGCGCTGTCGGCAGGGAGGTACTTGAGCGTCATCGGCATCGCGGCGGCCATCCAACCCGCGCCGCGCCCCCACACGAACGGCACGTCCGGCGTGTGGTAGAAGAGGCCGTTCGGGAGCTGCAGCTTGTCGAGGTACAGGACGAGCTCCTTCGCGGTGCGGTCGATGTACTTCCGGTCGCCTGTGAGACGGTACGCCTGCGTCTGGAGGGCGGCGATCATGTAGGCGTCGTCGATCCAGAGGCGCGTCTGGTCGGTGTAGCCCTGCTTCCACCAGGAAAGGCGCGTCTCGTAGGGCGTCTTGTTGTACCATGGCGGAGGATCGTCCGGCTTCGGCTCCTCCCATTGCTGGTCGGCGAACGCGAGTCCAAGGTCGCGCGCGCGCTTCTCGCCCGTGAGGATGGCGATCTCGAGCGGCACCGCGCCCACGATGGTGAAGTCGACGTGCTTGAACTTCGGCAGCACGTGCCTCTTCGGGCCGTAGTAGGGGGTGAACGCGTCGACGAGCTGCTTCTCCAGCTCCGCGTCGCCGATGATGCGCGCGCACTCCATCGCGTTGATCCAGAGGCTCACCACGGAGTACTGGATCTCCTTGCCGAACCCGTAGCCGCGGTTCCCGCGGTAGCCGTTCGTGGGGCAATAGTAGTCGGGCGACGTGGAGAGGAACTGGCGCGCGATGCGGCGGCTGACGTCGGACGGGCGGCAGTCGACCGGCCAGCCGGTGAAGCTGTCCGCCACGAGGGCGAATGGGAGCAGGGCGGCCGCGAGGGAGATACGCAGGGACATGTTCAGCACTTCCTTTCTCAACTGGTGGGCGCGGGGGGACTTGAACCCCCACTCCTTGCGGAACTGGAACCTAAATCCAGCGTGTCTGCCATTTCACCACGCGCCCGGGGGATGGATAGTATATCACAATCCCGGGTCTGGCGACAGGAGGCGCGGCAGGACGCCCGCAAGCGGATAGCGCCCTTCCGCGTCCGGCTCCAGCCCCTTCAGGCGGAGACGCACCACGCGCGGGGGATGGACGCGGTCGGCGAACTGTCTGGCGCGGATCTGCTCCGTCGTCTGGTACACGAAGTCCACGGACACCCGGTCGAGCCCGTCGTCGCACCGCCAGCGCCCGAGGACGATCTTCGAGCCGATGGGCGTGCGGCACTCGACCGCGCCGGGCAGTTCGTAGGGTTCCGCGTCGAGCTGCGCGCCCATCCACGCGAGCGTGGTGTCGTGCCCGCCCACGAACGTGAGGCGCAGGTCGTCGCGCCGCAGCGCCCCGCCGATCTCGGGCAGGAGACGCGCGCCCAGCGCGGCGGACATCGCCTTCGTCCGGTAGCGCATGTCAATGTAGATTTCCTTGACGTCGCCGATGAGACGCCAGCCCGTCCACGAGAGAGGATAGCCGAACGAGGCGGTCTCCGGCGGCGCCTCGTACTGCTGGAGGATGAGCGAGTCGGCCACGGGGTACGCCTCGCCGATCGGGCCGTGGAGTCCGATGGAGTTCGGGGGGCGAACGATGTCGAAGTAGCTGACGCCCGTGGAGGCGAACGGCGCGGCGCCGGGACGGCGTCCGAGCGGGGAGCTGGGATAGTCGAGTACGCGGCCGAGGAGCGCGTAGGCGGGCGCGAGCCGGCGGTCGTAGGAGGAGAGGTCGGGCGGCAGCTCGCTCTCGGCGATCCCCATCG
>JAFRSR010000302.1 GCA_017427485.1 Kiritimatiellia bacterium | reverse complement strand
GCTGGACCGAGGACGCGAAGGGGTGGTGGCACGCGCGCGTGCCGGTCGGCGCGAAGTTTGCGCAGTTCTACGTGGACGGGCAGCGGCGGACGCGTCCGTTCCTGCCGCGCACAGGTTACTATTTCGTGGAGACCGCCGGCGGGGCTGACCCCGCCACTGGACGTGAGCGTTTCATCTGCCGGAAGGGCGAGTTCCCGGCGGGGGAGAATCCGGACATGGAGGTGTGCGTGTTCCACATCTGGTCGATCACGCGCGCGAAGGTCGCCGCGTGGGAGCCGGAGCTCCGCCGCGTCACGCTCGACTCGGCTCATCTCACGCGCGACTACGAGGCGATGAACAATGACCGCTGGTACCGTTTCGACAACGTGCGCGCCGCGCTCGGCGCGCCCGGCGACTGGTATCTCGACTCCGCGAAGGGCGAATTAATCTACGTCCCGAAACCCGGCGAGACGCCCGGCGCCTGCGAGACCGTCGCCGCCTGGCACCGCCACGCCGTCTTCGTCGACGGCGCCGAGGACGTCGTGTTCCGTGGCATCATATTCGCGTACGCCGACTTCGGCGTGCAGGACGGTGGCAACCACATCGCGCAGGCGGCGGCCGACCAGCCGGGCACGGTGCATGTCGAAGGCGCGCGCGGCGTGCGCCTCGAAAACTGCGCCGTGGCGCACACGGGCGCGTACGGCGCGGTGTTCACGCGCGGCTCGGAACGCTGCGCCGCCGTGGGGTGCGAGTTCTTCGACCTCGGCGCGGGCGGCGTGCGGATCGGCGACGGGTGGGAGAAGACGCGCAAGCCGGTCCTCTCCCGCGACTGCACGGTGGAGGAGTGCCTCGTGGAGGAGGGCGGGCGCGTGGATCCCGCCGGCGTGGGCGTGTGGGTGGGACACGGCGCCGGCACGCGGATCGCGCACAACACGATCCGCAAGCTCTACTATTCGGGCGTGTCGGTGGGCTGGAACTGGGCCGTGGTGACCACCGCGCGCGACAACGTGATCGAATGGAACCACATCTACGACATCGGGCAGCACGTCCTTTCGGACATGGGCGGCATCTACCTCCTCGGCGCGCAGCCCGGCACCGTGGAACGCTACAACCACATCCACCATGTGACGCGCTCGCGCAACAGCGGTTTCGGCGTGTACTTCGACTCCGGCACGGCGTTCGTGACCGTCACGAACAACGTGGCGCACGACTGCGACGACTGCAATTTCTTCTGCGCGCGCATCTCGGCCTCGAACCGCGTGGAGAACAACGTCTTCGCGTACGGTCCGCGCTACCAGCTGAGCAACCCGTCGCGCGCGCCGGCGCCGTCCTGCGCGTCGCTGTTCGCGCGCAACGTGGTCCTGTGCGACGATCCCGAGAAATTGATCGCCGTGCAGCCCGACGAACGCGCCATGACGTACACCAACAACATCGCTTGGTGCGGCGGCGCGCCGCTTCCGGACCGCGTGCGCGGCTTCACGTCGCGCGACCCCGGGTTCGCGGATCCGTCCGCGCGCGACTTCCGCGTCCGGGACGACGCGGCGGTCCGGTCGATCGGCTTCGTGCCGTTCTCGATCGAGGGCTGCGGCCGCCGCGCGCCGTCCAGGTTCGCGGCCGCCGCGAAGCCCGTCCCCGCCGTGTTCTTTCCCGCTCCGGAGAGACTATCCTTTCCCGTCGCGGAGGATTCGGAAGGCGTTCCCGTCGGGGAGTGCTGGCCGAACTGGAAGCTCCATCCCTCGAACGGCGTCAAGTACATCCATGTCACTGACAAGGTCGCGGCGCACGGCGCGCGTTCGCTCGAGGTGGTCGATTCCCTGCCCGACTGGCCGCCCCACATGTACCTCGACGTGTCGCGCACGAAGCCGGGCCCATGCAAGATCTCGTTTGCGCTCAGGCTGGAGAAGGGCGCGCGGCCCGAGTTCGAGGTGCGGGAGGAGTATTGCCGCTGGGCGTTGACCCCGGGGCCGAAGATCGACGTGTCCGCCGACGGTTGGCTGTGCGCGCGGGGGCGTCGGCTCGTGCAGGTGCCGTTCGACGCCTGGTTCAAGGTGGAGCTGGAGTTCGAACTGGGCGCAGGAAGGCGGGAACATGTCTACACGGTCTCGGTCACGTTGCCGGGCGAGTCGGCGCCGCGCGTCTTCACGGGCAATCCGATGCACAAGGGATTCCGCGAGCTCCGCTGGATCGGCTTCCAGAGCCTCACCAACGGCGGTGCGAGATACTGGGTCGACGACTTCACCTTGTGAGGATCTTGCCGTGAAAGGTATTTAATGCGCTGTACCGAAATGATGAATGAGAAAGGAAATCAACAAAATGAAACTGACAACCCTTATCGTCGCCACAGGCGTTTGCGTCGCGGCGTTCGCACAGCCCTTGCCCGCCGCCAAAGGCGCGGCGCAGGACAAGGCTCAGGTCATGAGCAGGATCGACGGACTTCTCGCCGCGTCGAAGACGTTCTACCTCGCCACGGTGGACGGTGACCAGCCGAAGCTGCGTCCGCTCGGTGCGCACCACCTCGTCGACGGCAAGGTGTGGCTCGGGGTCGGCGAGTTCAAGAACGTCTACCGCCAGCTTGTCGCGAACCCGAAGTGCGAAGTGGTTGCGCTTCAGCCGGCCGGCGGGAAGTGGCTGCGCTGGACCGGCCGCGCCGTTTTCGCGGATGGCGCGGAGCGCGAACGGCTCGAGGAGGTGTTCCTGAGTGCGGCGCCGAGGCTGCGGAGAATCTACAACAAGAAGCCCGGAAAGCGGATGATGTGCTTCACGCTCGTCGATTCCCGCGCCGAGCTCATCCCGATGATGCCGCCGGGCGAAGTCCTGTTGGACGAGACGGTGAGAGTCGGCAAATCCACTGTGGCTGAGAAAGGCCGTTGAGGAGTTTCCCTCCCGGAGATGTCGGTGGAAACGGCAGCATGCAGGTGGATTGATGAAGAGCGTTCTGGTTGATGTTGTCCTGTGGACCATTTTGCTGGGGCCGCTGGTTTACTTATGTGTGTTGCATTGGCGCAAGCCCGGACTCTTCTCTTCTTTGGGCAAATGCGCGCTTTGGGCCTTCGGCCTCTCGCTTTGGAGCTGGCTTCTTTTCGGCGGCAGCATGTTTGTGGCCTGTGCTTGGTTTCATCACTACCCGGAGAATGGCGCCGCAGTCGTTTTCGCGCTTTATTTGGGATGGCTTTACATCTGGCCTTTCGCGATTCTCGTCGGAGGCGTCTATCTCCTCGTGAGAATACTGGTTGCCATGGCCAGCGGGGCTTATAGATGGCTTTTCTCTCATCGATAAAATAATCCCGCCAAATTCCTCCGTCGTGCTCGCATGGTGAATTACGCGGGCTCGCTCATTTCCCGCGCACAAAAGAGCGCGGATTTGCTATACTACGCGCCATGGAGAAGATTCGTCCCATACTCTACGGCGTGGCGGACTACGCGGAAATCAGGAAATCAAACGCCTGGTTCGTTGACCGTACCGCGAAGATACGCGATTTGGAGGCCACGCGCTATGCGGTGTTCCTCAGACCACGCCGTTTCGGGAAGTCGCTGTTGACGACGATTCTGGAGGCGTACTACGACGTGCTCTACGCCGACAGGTTCGAGCAGCTGTTCGGGGGCACGGACATCGGCGCGGAGCCGACTGACGAGCGCGGCAAGTACCTCGTCCTCAAGTTCGACTTCTCCGCCGTGAAGAAGGATGTCTCCCAGGTCCAGGAGGATTTCGACTACAAGGCGTCGCTGCGCTGCGACACGTTCGCGAGGCGTTACGGGTCCATTCTGCCGAAGGGCCTTGACGAGCGCATCCTCAAGGCCCCCGACATCGGAAAGAAGTTCGCGGAGATCATGGGGGGGCTCTGGGGAACCGACCTGGGCGTGTATGTGATCATCGACGAGTACGACAACTTCACGAATACGATCCTCGCGCAGGACGGACAGGACGCCTACGCCCGGCTCTGTCACGGTGACGGCTTCTTCAAGCAGTTCTTCGCCGACCTGAAGACGATGACGAACGACATCAACGCGCCTCTGAAGCGGCTGTTCGTCACGGGCGTCTCGCCCGTGACGATGGACGACGTGACGAGCGGCTTCAACATCGGCACGAACATTTCGCTTCGTCCGCAGTTTGCGGACGTCACCGGATTTCGCCATGAAGACATCCGCGCGATGGCGGACTACTACGCGCCGCGCTGCGGGTTCGACGCCGACAAGGCGTACGACGCCGTGCTTGCGTGGTACGACAACTACCGGTTCGGTTCCGCCGCCGTCCCCGCCGTCGCCAACACGACGCTCGTGCTCTACTTCTTCGAGCAGCTTGTCAACGCCAGGATGTGGCCCGACGACATGGTGGACGAGAACCTCCGCACGGACTACGCGAAGATCCGCCACCTCGTGACCATGGACCGCCGTCTCAACGGCAACTTCCACGTGCTCGAGAACCTGCTGGCCGGCGGTGCGCTGGAGGAGCCCATGGAGAAGTCGTTCCAGGCCATTGAACTTTCAAAGAAGGAGAACTTCACCTCGTTCCTCTATTGGCTCGGTATCACGACGATTACGGGCGAGAAGTTCGGTAAGACGGTGTTCGGCATGCCGAACGAGACCTTGAAGGAGCTTGCCGCGAAGATGATTCCGGCCGCCTATTCCGACATCCACAAGATCGACGAACGCGTGTTCGACGTCAACGACGGGCTCTGCGACTTCGCCGAGAAGGGGGAATGGAGGGGATTTGTCGGCATCCTCTCCTGGATTGTGAAGGAAAACTTCGCGGTGCGCGACGCGGTGGAGGGCGAGAAGGTGGTGCAGTCGACGCTCGTCGCCTTGCTTACCGCCGCGAAGGGGCCGTACCTCGTGAGCCACGAACGCGAGGCGGGCGGTGGTTTCTACGACCTCGCGCTCGCGCCGCGTCTCGACCGCTGGCCGGACATCGCCCACGCCGCGCTCATCGAGATGAAGTACGTGAAGGCGGGCGACCCCGCGCCGACGCCGGAACAGCTCGCCGACATCAAGGCGAGGGCCGTCGACCAGCTCGACCAGTACTCCTCCGATCCCGCGCTCATCGCCAAGTGGCATCTCGCTGGGACAACGGACGTCTCGTCCGTTGAACTCCATCGGCTCGTTCTCGTGTTCCACGGTGGCGAATGCGTGCTGAGCGAAGAAGTGTGAAAGCCTGCCGCCCACGCTGCGTACGGGAATGTACATGAGGATAACTTTAGAAACAACTATCAAACTATCAAACTTTCAAACAACTTATAGGCAAGGAGAACGGACATGAAGAAAGAGGTGATTGCGGTATTGCTGGCGGCGGGTACGCTCGCGGCCAGGGCCGAGGTGAAGAAGGTCGTGATGACGAACGACCTCACGACGTCGTGGGGTCGCGCTGTGACGCCCGAGAACGTGTGGCGCGAGTATCCGCGTCCACAGCTGGTGCGCGCCGACTGGGCGTGCCTCAACGGCACGTGGGAGTACGCGATCACGTCGGCGGTCTCGGACGTGCCGACAAAGTACGACGGCACGATCCTCGTGCCGTTCGGCGTGGAGACGCCGCTTTCCGGCGTGCGGCGGAAGGTGCTGCCCGAGGACCAGATCTGGTACCGGCGCACGTTCGAGGTCCGTCCGCGGAAGGGCTTCCGCACGATCCTCAACTTCGAGCGCGTCGACTTCCGCGCGCACGTGTTCGTGAACGGGCAGGAGGCGACGGACGTGCCGCACGAGGGCGGCAACGCGCCGTTCAGCGTGGACGTGACGCCGTACGTGAAGGACGGCGCGAACGAGCTGAAGCTCCTCGTGTGGGATCCCACGGACACGCACCTCGGCGGCACGGGCAAGCAGGTGCTCCAGCTGCGCACGTGCTTCTTCCCCGCCACGAGCGGCATCTGCGGCAGCGTGTGGATGGAGACCGTGCCCGAGACGTACCTCGCCGACTACAAGATCGAGACGGACGCTGAGAAGGGGACGGTGACCGTGACGCCGTTCCTGAAGGGCAAGGTGCGCGCGGCGGAGGTGGAGGTGTCCGCCTCGTTCGGCGGGAAGGCGCTCGCGAAGGGCAAACTGGCCGCTGACGCCGACGCGGTGACGCTCACACTCCCCAAGCCGCTCAAGCTCTGGAGCTGCGACACGCCGAACCTCTACGACCTCGCGATCACGGTGACGGCCAACGGCCGCACGGACGCGACGAAGGGCTACTTCGGCGTCCGCACGATGGGCACGAAACTCGACGCGAAGGGCATCCGCCGCGCGACCGTGAACGGCGAGTTCACCTACTTCCTCGCGACTCTCGACCAGGGGTGGTGGCCGGACGGCTACCTTACGCCGCCGAGCGAGGACGCGCTGCGCTTCGACGTGGACTTCCACAAGAAGGCCGGCTTCAACGCCATCCGCAAGCACATCAAGATCGAGCCGCGCGCCTTCTACGCGCACTGCGACAGGATCGGCGTGATGGTGCTGCAGGACATCCCGTCCTGCCGCGCCGACAACCTCCAGAGCGACCGCCAGTACGCCAACAAGCGCTACGGCTTCTACCGCCAGGAGCTGAAGGAGATCGTGGACCTCCTGCGCAACCACCCGTCCGTCGTGATGTGGATCCCCTACAACGAGGGCTGGGGGCAGCCCTCCGCCGACAAGACGCGCTTCACGAACCTGTGGCTCAAGCGGTACGACCCCTCGCGTCTCGTGAACGGTCCCTCCGGCTGGAACGACTACGAGGGCGGCATCGCGCACGGCTACACGAAGTGGAAGCAGCCGGCCGACCCCGTGCCGTCGTGCGACGTGGTGGACCGCCACAACTATCCGCATGCGATGATGTGTCCGCCCAACGCGAAGCGCGTGACGATCGCGGGCGAGTTCGGCGGCGCGGGCGCGTGCCTGATCGGGCACTACCAGGACCTCAAGGGGCGCCTGCATTCGCCGGTGCCGGTGGAAGGCGGCCGGTGGCGCGAGGACAACCGCAAGCGCTACGAGGACCTCGTGCGCCCGCTCGTCAAGATGGCGCACGACGGCCTGGGCGGCAGCGTGTTCACCGAGTCGATCGACCAGTTCTGGGAAGGCGGCGGCCTCGTGACGTTCGACCGCGCGATCGTGAAATTCGACTACGCCTTCCTGCGCGCGCTCCACAAGGAGATCCTCGACGCCGCCCGTGCCGGCGCGGAAGGCAAATGATGAAAAACCAAATCCTGATTACTGCGGCGTGCGCCGCACTTGGCCTCGCCGCAGGTGCGGTGGAGGTGCCGCATGCGTTTACCTACGCGGGGCGTCCCGCGACGTGGCTGGACGACGCGCCGATCGTACGGACAGTGCAGGACACGGGCCGCCTCACGAAGACCGTGCGCGAGTGGAAGAGTCCCGACGGGAGGCTCTTGCTGCGCTCCACCGAGACGGCGTACAAGAAGTTCCCCGTGCGGGAGTACCTGCCCGAGCTCGTGTGCGCGGGCGACCGGCCCACGGAAATCGTCGACGGGTTCAAGTCGTTCGCGATGACGCGTCCGGCGAAGGGCGCGGTTCTGCGCGCGCTGCGTGGTACGGTCTGCTCGCCCAAGGATTTCGAGCCGGTCACTTTCACGTTCGGTGGTGCCGGCGGGGCCTGTTCGCTCGTTGCCACCGAGGGGCGCTCCTCCGCCCAGTGGATGCCGTGGATGGGGGTTGACTTCCCGGAGGGCGACGGAGAGGAAATCGCCGTGGGCTGGAGCGGCGCGTGGCGGGCGGACGCCGTGTTCACGAACGGCACGTTCTCGCTTTCCGCGGGGATGGTGAAGACGCATTTCCGCCTGCTGCCGGGCGAGACGATCCGGCAGCCGTCCGTGCTCGTGTTCACGCGCGCGGCCG
>JAFRSR010000301.1 GCA_017427485.1 Kiritimatiellia bacterium | reverse complement strand
GGTGGACACGCATGGCGGCGGCGTAGGCGTGGCGAACGCCGGATCGGTCGCCAACGGCAAGAACAGCTTCGTGGAGAACTGCGTCATCACCAACTGTTCAGCGGCGCGCGGCGCGGGCGGTTTCTGCGGCACGTACCGCAAATGCAAGTTCCTCAACAACAGCGCCCCCAAGCCCGGGACGGCCATCTATTGGGGAGTCGTGGAGGGATGCTTCTTCGACAACAATACGGGCCATTCCATCATCTACAAGTCGCCGGTCTGTAACAGTACGATCCTCGCGACGGCAAAGGGTAACATCTCTGCCATCAACAACGAGGGAACCCGAACCGATACGCAGCAGCCCGTCGTGAACACGATCCTCGGCACGTCGTCGTACGTCTCATCCAACCTGGTGAACTGCGCCTATTCAAGTGCGGCGCGCAACCGTTGGCCGGACGCGCCGAACGTGAACCCGGCCGTGGGCGACCTGCTGATCGGGAGCGACGGCGTGCCGCTGGCGGGCAGTGTGGCGATCGACGCGGGCGATGCGTCCCAGACGCCCGCGAGCTTGGGCGACACTGACCTCGCGGGCGGACAGCGCGTGTACAACGGGCGCATGGACATCGGTTGCTTTGAGCACGACTGGCGGCCGAAGTACGCAGCGATCCTTGGCAAGGGCTTGACGGTGACCGCGGCCTCGCCGGAGGTCTACGCGGTCGAGGAGAGTGCTGTGGCTGTGCCGGGGGGGGCGCTGGAGGCCGTGTGGGCGAATACGCATGGCGGCCGGCGCGAGTTTAGCGGCCTGATGAACGTGACGGGCACGGGCACGCTCACGGCCGCGCGTGGCGGCGAGACGTTCGCCACCCTGACGTCGGCGGATGGCGAGCAGACGTTCAAGTTCTTCTCGGCGGAGCCGCTGGAGGAGCTGGTGTTCGCCTACGCGCCGGGCGAGGGCGACACGGGCGCGGCCCTGCTTTCCGCCTTCGGCGCCAGCCAGGGCCTGACCATCATCTTGCGCTGACGGAGTGGCATTTCCTCCGGCCGTGTCAAAGCGGCGGCGGCGACTTGACGGGAGGGCGGCGGCATGATATGATTCAGCCACACAGGCAAGAAAGGAAACGCCATGCAGACGAAAACCCTCATCCCCGCCCTTGTCGCGGCCGTCCTCGCCGTGTCGGGAACGGCCTTCGCCGCGAAGGACTTCGGCGACTTCTACACCCGCGCGTGGTACATGGTGGTGGACAACCCCGGTCCCGGCAAGTCGCTCTCCTGGCGTGTCTTCGACGTGTGCGGCCCCGCCGAACACCACAACGACGTCGAGAAGAACCCTGCGTTCACCATCCGCCGCGAAACGGACGTGCGCCGCGTCGACACGCCGTGGATGGAGGTGAACTTCCACACGAACCGTCCGATCTCCGTCGTGCGCATCCGGCCGTCCCGCAAGCCCGGCGAGGAGTTCGACCTCTACGGCGCGCGCATCTTCCTCCTCGACAAAAACCGGAAGATCGTTTGGCACCACCGCATCTGGAACACCGACGGGCAGGTCGACTACGACGCGGGCGTCGAGTTCTCCGACCACGACATGCTGGGACAGACGCTTCCCGAATACAAGGTCCTCGGCAACCGCGTGTCCGCCCCCCTGCCGCCGCCGCCGAAGGACATGCGCCTCCATCTCGTGGAGAGCTTCTTCAACCCGGAGGCGATGGCGCGCGCCATCAACGCCTATGCCGACAAGTACCCGTCGCTGTTCCACGACAAGGACGCGCTCCTTGCCGAACTCGCCCGCATGAACGGCGGGTCGAGGACGCCCCGCCCTACCACTGGGACAACGGGCGTCTCGCCCGTTGACGCCGCGGCGGCGGACCGCCTCTCGAAGAAGGTCTTCCTGCGCCTGCCCGCCTTTCGCCGCTTCTCCGACTTCCTCGCCATCCGCCGCGGCGATGGCAACGCGCTCGGGCTGCCCCAGAACTGGCAGGGCAACACCAGTGTGCCCGTGAGCGGCTACTCGAACGCCCTCGTGCGCGTGACACTCGCCCCGGACGGCTCCACCGCGGAGCGCACGCTGCACGAAAGCGACTCGTTCATCGGCGACGTGGCGCTCGACTGGGACCTCACGAAGGTCGCCTTCTCCACCCGCAAGCTCGCCGAGGCGGCCACGGGACGCCGCGCCCCGCGCAACGGCGCCCACGGGGGCATCGGCGAAAGCGGATGGTGCGTGGCGGAGATGGACCTGTCCGCCCCCGGACGGCTCCGCGAGATCACGCCCACGGACACCCCCGACATCGACTACTATGACCCCATGTACCTCCCCGACGGCAAGATGTTCCTCATGGGGACCGTCGGCTTCCAGGGGGTTCCCTGCGTGGGCGGCGCCGACCACGTGGGCAACCTCATGCTGCGCTATACGGACGGACGCCTCCGCCGCATCTCGTTCGACCAGGACAACAACTGGCATCCCGTGATGCTCCCCAACGGACGCTGCCTCTACCTGCGGTGGGAGTACACCGACTCCGCCCATTACTTCGCGCGCATCCTGATGACGATGAACCCGGACGGCAGCGACCAGCAGGAATACTACGGCTCCAACTCCTACTGGCCCAACTCCCTCTTCTACGCGAAGCCCGTCCCCGGGTCTTCCACCAAGTTCATGGGCGTCGTCACCGGCCACCACGGCGTGAGCCGCAAGGGCGAGCTCGTGCTCTTCGACGTCGCGAAGGGCCGCCGCGAGACGTCCGGCGCGGTGCAGAAGCTCCCCGGCTGGGGCAAGCCGGTGGAGAACGTCACGGCGGACCGCCTCGTGAACGACGCGCGCCAGTTCTTCCTCCATCCGTATCCGCTTTCGGACGAAGGCGCGCTCGTGGCGATGCAGGACTACTCCTGCGCCAAGCACTTCTTCATCGCCTACGTCGACGTATTCGACAACCAGTACCCGCTCCTCGTCTCCGCCGACGATTCGGTCAACTACCTGGAGCCATTGCCGATCGAGAAGCGGGAGAAACCCTTCGAAGTCGCTCCGCGTGTGGACGAATCGCAGAAGACGGCCCGCGTGAACATCGTCTCGGTCTACGACGGCCCCGGCCTCGCCGGCGTTCCGAAGGGCGCCGTGAAGAAACTCCGTCTCTTCAACTACGAATATTGTTCCTACATGAATCATGGCAAGGAATGCGGCGGACACTACTGCATCGGCATGGAAGGCCCGTGGGACGTGCGCGTGGTGATTGGCGAGGTGGACGTGGAGGAGGACGGCAGCGTTCTCTTCGAGTGCCCGGCCAACGTGCCGATCGCCATCCAGCCGCTGGACGCCGAGGGCAAGCACCTGCAGGAGATGCGCAGCTGGTTCGCCGCCATGCCCGGCGAGACGCTCTCCTGCCTCGGGTGCCACCAGGACCAGAACGTCGCACCGCCGGCGGGGACGCGCACGCAGGCGTCCTACAAGCCGCCGCAGAAGATCAAGCCCTGGTACGGCCCGCGCCGCGGTTTCGCCTTCGAGCGCGAGACGCTGAACGTGATCGAACGCCGGTGCGCGGGCTGCCACGACGGCAACCCCGCGAAGAAGAACGCGATCGGCCAGCCCTTGCCGAAGTTCACCGGCACGCCGCGCGAAGTGTACGACGTGCTGCATCCGTACGTGCGGCGGAACGGTCCGGAAGGGGATTACCATCTCCTCACGCCCGGCGAGTTCCATGCCGACACGTCCGAGCTCTGGCAGCGTCTCGCGCTCGGCCACCACGGCGTGCGCCTCTCCAAGGAGGAAGGTGACCGGATTCTCGCATGGATGAACATGAACGTGCCGTTCTTCGGCACGTGGTCTGAGACGGGCCAGCCGGATCCCGAGATCATCAAGCGGCGCCGCCAGCTGGCGAAGCAGGTGGCCAACGACGACTTCGACCCCGAGAAGGTGGTGAATCCCTACACGAAAGCGGCGTTTGAGAAACCCGATGTTTCCGCCGCCGCGGCAGACCGTCGGACGGCGAAGTTCGATCCGCTTGCGGGCGTCGGTCCCGGCGCGCCCGCGCCGGCCGCGAGCGAGGTGCTGGATTTGGGCAACGGATCGAAAATATCGTTGAAACCGATCCCCGGGTCGTCCGCCTTCAAGCCGTTCCTCCTCGCGGAGACCGAGATCACGGTCGCGCAGTACCGCGCGTTTGATCCGTCCTTCGACAACGGCGTGTACGACATGCACTACAAGGACCAGGTGAAGCGCGGCTACTACATGAACGACGATCCCGTGTTCGGGTCTCCGGGGGCGGTCAACTTCCCCGCCGTCCGCATCTCACACGAAAAGGCGGAGGCGTTCTGCCGCTGGCTGTCCAAGAAGACCGGACGCGAGGTGCGTCTCCCCACCGAGGCGGAATGGCACTGGGCCGCGCGCGCGGGCGCCGGGACGCCGTTCTTCTGGGGCGGGATGGACGCGGACTACGGCGCGTTCGCGAACCTTGCCGATGTGACGCGCCGCGAGCTCGCCGTCGACGGCATCAATCCCAAACCCATTCCCAACCCGTCGGCGTACCTCGACTGGGAGCTGAAGGACGTGCGCTTTGACGACGGCGTGCTGCACCTCGCCCAGGTCGGCTCCTACCGAGCCAACGCCTGGGGACTCAAGGACATGGTGGGCAATGCGGCGGAGTGGACGTCTACGGACGCGACGTTCACCGACGGCGTGGCGCGCAAGGTCGTCTGCGGCGGCAGCTTCAACGACCGGCCGCACCGCGCGCTCATGCGCTGGGGATATCCCGCGTGGATGCGCCCGTTCGACGTTGGTTTCCGCGTCGCCGTCTTCGCGAAGTGACGTGTGCGAGTGCTGCCAGTTGTCAATTAGGCGGATTGGCCACGCCTCATTCCGCGAGCAGCACGCGGGTCTCACCTTGGGCGAGTTTGAGAGGGAGAACCGGCCCTGAACCGAGCGGCTGGCCGCTGATGGCGTCGCGGATGGGCTGGGCGGAGGGGAGGCGCAGGTGGAGGGTCGCATCTTCCATCGCCTGCACCTCCAGCACGCAGACGCCGTCGCGTATGCGCGTCGCCCACAGCGTGGCCTTGCCGACTTCGTTCTCCGGCAGATACAGGTGGACGCCTGCGAGGGCGGCGAGGCGGTGGAGGAGCGGCGCCGTGAGCTCCGGCTTGGACACGAACGCATCCGCGCCCGCGCCGTGGCGGCGCACGACCACGCTCGGCGAACCGTCGGGGAAGCGCTCGAGGATTTCCTCGGGCTTCGCGTCCGCGACGGTGAAGAGCGCCTGGTCGACGGGCTTCGCGAGCGGCTTGAAGCGGAAGCCCGTGAGGCGCGTCATACGGGCGAGGTCGGGGACGCCCTCGTTGTCGCGCCAGCCGGGCGCCCAGCACCAGACGCGCATCGCGGGATGCGTCTCGCGCTGGCGCGCGAGGGCGTCGATCTTTGCGTCGGAGAGCGACCAGCAGCTCTGGAACACCTGGAGCTTCGCCGTGAGGGGCTTCTGGCAGACGTCGAAGAGGAGGTACTGTCCGTGCGGCGCGCCGCAGCGGTTCACCGCCCCGCGGGCGCGCGAGACGAGTCCGCCGTTCACGGGGTTGGCCTTGCCAGCAACCTGGATCATGGATTCCTCGTCCTGGATGAGGGCGATCTCGGGCGTGAAGGGCGCGGTGCGCGTGAGCATCTTCCTCTCAAGCGGCATCAGGCCGCGCTGGACGTCCCACAACTCTTTCGAGTCGTACCATCCCATGCCGGGAAGGTCCATCCACCAGCTGCCGAAGCCGCGGATCGCCTCCTGCGCCGTGTTGCGGAGCATCACGCTGCGCGACTGCGGGAGCGTCACGAGCGTGCCTTCCTGCACGTAGGCTTCCGACCGGTGGTCGAGGTGGGTGCGCGTGTCGTCCTCGTTCAGCCACAGGACGCCGTTGCGCATCACGGTCTCGCCCGCGCTCATGTTCGGCGCGGAGCCGCAGAACGCGCGGTCAAAGTAGGAGATCGGCGAGCAGAGGATGTCGATGGAACCGTTCGCTTTCTTCAGCAGGTTCTCCATGCCGTAGTGTCCGGAGTTTGCGGGGCCGTAGCGGTGCGCCGCGAACTCCCACGCGTAGCCGTAGAAGAACACGACGAGCTTCCTGCCCTCTGTCGCGGCACGGCAGGCGCGCGCGAGTTCGGCGACGAAGTCCGTCATCTCCTGTTGCTGGAAGCGGTTGAACTCGATGCAGCGCCGTTGTGTGACGGGATCGAGCAGGTGGCGCTCGTTTTCGCCGGCGAGGCGCGCCGAGACGGACGGCACCTCGGCGGACGGGTCGCCCGTCCAGGCGCGGAACGCGGCGAGGGTCTGCGGGTCGTAGCCGTTCATCTTGTTCCACGAGTCGAAGTAGAACCACTCGCTCGTGTTCTGTCCCGTGGGGTGGATGCCGGCGAAGTTGCGCGGGTACTTCTCCATCATGTGGCGGACGAACCGCGTGATGTACGCGACGGCGGCGGCGCGGTAGGGGCGGCTGGAGACGGTGGCCATGTCGGGACGCAGGCCGTGTCCCCACACGCCCCGGCCCGTGATGTGCGCGTGCTCGGCGGCGTACTGCATGCGGTGTTCGGGGTTCTGCTCGAGCCACCACTTGGGGGCGTTCACGCTCACGCGCGGGATGAGCAGCACGTTCGGGTTCACCTTGATGAGGGAGTCCGTCAGCGCATCGAACGCCGTGAAGTCGTCGCCGTCCTTCTTCCAGATCTCGGGGATGCCGTACGAGACGAAGTCCACGCCCGCGTCGGCGGCCTTGCGCGCGGTGGAGAGGAGCGTATCGGGCATGTCGGCGCTGGCCGAGAGCGGGAGCTGCGTGTGGACGCCGGAGGGGCCGACGTCGTAGACGCCGGGCAGGATCCACCTGCAGGTCTCGCCGCGCGCCTCGAAGCGGAGCGTGTAGACGGCGCCCTTGCGGAAGCGCATGAAATGCGAGTAGAAGTGGTAGTCGGGGTCGGTGCCGGGCAGGCGCCACGGATGCAACTCCACGGAGCAGACGCCGTTCGAGAAGGTGTGGACGTAGTCGTTCTTCGGCGGCCAGATCTTCCAGGTCTTCGCGAACGCCGCGTCGCCGTCGAACGCCCGCTCCATGCCGGTCGCGAACGGCTTGCCGTTCTCCGCGAGGGAGAAGTTCCGCAACTGGGTGCGTCCGGAGGCGGGCTTGTCGAAGCGCAGGTGGACGGTGCCGCGCGCCGTGTCGGCGGGCGGGGTGAAGGTGAGGGTGAAGGGGGTCCATTCCGTGCCGATCGGGTAGCGGCGCGAGCCGGAGCGTCCCCAGAACATGCGGGGCGGCACGGCCTGGCCGTCCACGTGGATCATCGGCCCGCCGGCGGTTTCGCGCACGCGCACCTCGCGCTGCGCCTCGCCGGCTGCCGCGCCGGCGACCAGCGCGCTTGCAATCAGCAGATGGAAGAGTTTCATGTGCAATGCTCCTTCTTTTGTGACGCTTGAGTGACAGGGGAAAGTCTATCATAGTCTGGGGTTTGCGTCTACTGGGGGAGGGAGTAGGGGGGGGGGAGGACAGAGGACAGAAGACGGAAGACAAAGGATTTAGGACGAAGGACAAAGGACAGAGGAGCGGCTGGAGGGTGCCTTGCGCTTCACTGCCACCGATTCTTTGTCTTCTGTCTTTTGTCCTCTCTCCCTCCCACCCCTTTTTCCAATGGAATGCCTTCGGGGAGCCTATTTTTTGGTATAATCAGAGCCGCAACGGATAGGATTTGAGAAAGGAAAACCGAAATGACAACAGAATCTCATGGACCGAGCAGAAGAGATTTCCTCGCGAACGCCGGGCTCGCGGCGATGGCCCTGGCGGCTGGCGGATGCGCGAGCGCCCGCCCGAAGATCGGTGGCGCCGGCGCGATGAGCAACTTCGTGGCGCCGCCGCTCGCGCGCGTGCGGGTGGGC
>JAFRSR010000037.1 GCA_017427485.1 Kiritimatiellia bacterium | reverse complement strand
GCCTGTCCCCAGCGCCAGCGCCGCCGCGGCGAAACTCTTGATCCATTCCCGTCGCGTCATCGGTCACCTCACGTAAATCGTCGTCGCGGTCGATTTCGACCCGTTCCACAAATACAGGGCCGTGCCCGTGTTCAGCACCTGGTAGCCAGAACCCTCCAGGTTCGTCTCGGCGAACGTCCCCCGCACGCCGCCCGGCGAACGGATAAGCAGATGCAGGTTCCACCGCGGGAGGCCGTTGAGGTCCGTCACGAGCAACGTCGCGTCCGTCACGTCCACCAGTCCCGTGCCGACGATGCGGTCGCCCAATTCCATTTCCACGATGCCCGTCACGGTCGTGGCCGCGTCGAGATGCAGGATGCCCGTTGTGCCTGAACCGCCCGGCCGCAGGACGTCGTTCACCGCAAGCGTCCCGTTCTGGATCCGCCCCGCGCCTTCCAGTCGGGTCAAGGTTTTGGTCGTGCCGTTCAGGTCGAGCGCCGAGCCCTCCAGCGTCGTCGGCCCCGTGTAGGTGTTCGCGCCCGCGAGGACAAGCGTCCCGCCGCCCGTCACCCGCAGGCCGCCGTCCGCGCCGACGCACGCCGGATCGTGCTGCAGGGCCTGCGTGACCGTGTAGGCGCCACCGGCGCGCGAGAGGTCGATGACCGCCCCACCCGCGCGAATGTATGCGGCCGTCAGGCCCTTCATCGTCCGATTCGCTTCCGCAGCGCAGTACGGCGCGAACGTGCCGCCGTCGAAGAAGACGCGCGCCGTCCCGTTCGAGCGCACGATGTTCTCGGCGCGCAGGACGCCGTCGTGCAGATAGACCGTATTGGTGTTCGACCCGGCGCGCCCGAGCGTCAGCACGCCGCCGATGTCCAGCTCTCCGCCGTTGACCGTGACGGAGCAGTCGGTGGCGCCCGGCGAGGCCTTCTGGTAGCCGAGCGTGAACGCCCCCGACACGCGCCACCGGCCGCCGTTCACGACCACCGCCGGACGCGAATACATCGACCCGCTTCCCGTCTGTCCCAGCCGCACCCACGACGAAGTCACCGCGCCGCCATTCAGCGTGAACTGCCCGCGGCACGGACGCGTCACGCCGTGGTAGTAGCCGACGTAGCAGCTGGAGGCGTTCAGGATGCCGTTGTTCATCACGTACTCGCAGTCCTCGCCCTCCACGGAATCGACGCCCACGCAGAAGTCGCTGCAGGTCACGACCGGCGCGTCGTTCGGATCGCCGACGGTCCCCTGCACGATCCGTCCCTGCGACACGTTGCACTTGCGGTAGGTGGAGATCGGCGAGTCGCCGTTGGCGCGGATGTACGTGTTCGCCTGGTTCGTGCGGTTGCTCACCGCCGCGCCCAAGGCGAAAGTGCCGGTTCCCGAAAGCTTCAGGTCGCCCGCGCCCGCCTTGATGAAGGCCGTGCTGGCTGCGGTCATGGAGCGGACGGACAGAATCCGTCCAAACGGAACATCAAGGACGGCCGCGCGTCCGCCGCCGTTTGCAAGCGCAATTCCCGGGATGCCCGCTTCCGGTCCCTCGTAGCGCAACGTGCCGCCGCCGAGCTGCAACGCATCCGCCGCCGCCGCGAACGACATGTCCGAAAGAATCGTCCGCCCGCATCCGGCGGAGACCTGCCGGATGCCATCCAGCACGCCGAACGAGACGGTTCCGCCGCCCGTCCCCCCTTCGCGGTTCACCAACACCGACGCATCCGCGCCGACAATCCCGCCGCCAAACGTCACGGCGGCATCCGCGCGCGTATCAACCTTCAAGGCGTATTCCGTCGCCAACGGAGCGGCGATCTCGTGCACGCCCGTGTCGGCCGACACGGCCGGCATCCTGCCCGCCGCGTCAAGCGTGAGCGTCTCGCCCGCCAGCCGGTAACCCGCGTTCGCAGCACCGGACAACGAGAGGTTTCCGACCGTCGCGGCCCGCGCGAGCGTCACCGGCACGGACGCCGCCGTCGCCGGACGGAACCCCGCCGCCTCTCCCGCGCCGTCGGGCGGCGCCCACCCCGTCCAATTCGCCTGCGAATGCCACTTGCCGCCTGCAGAAGTCTCCGACCATGCTCGCTCGCCCATGCTGTATGCGCCGGCCTGCCGCGTGGAGATCGTCGCAACGACGGCCCTCCACCCGCCGCCGAGCGCCACGTCCGCATAGGCGACGGACGCAACGCGGGCGTCAGCCGACGCGACGAACTTCGAAAGATCGACCGACTGCGACGCCCAGTACACAAGCGCCGTGTAGGTGCCCCCCGCCACATCGCACGCGAGCGGCGACGCGCCCGCATGCGCGCGCACCGCGACCGGCGAACGGATGTCCAGCGTCCCGAGGACGGTAAATCCCGCACCCGTGGCCGCGTCAACGTCCAAGATCACGTTCCCTGTCACGCCATCGGTCCCCAGGACGAGATTCGAAACGGTTCCGCCCGTGCCATCCTGCCAAAGCGTCACGCCGTTCGAGATGCAGAGCGGTCCCGTCAAGTCGCTCTCGGCGAAAACCGGTCCGAACGACACGGCCCCGCCGCCCGTGACCATGAGACCTGCGCCATCCGCCTCGCTCTCCATCTTTTGGTCAATCCGCACCCAACCTCCGACACGCGCGACATCCGTCAGGTCGAGCGTCGTGCGCCGCGCGAGATACAGGTGCGTGAGGTCGGCAACGGTCACGGATGACGCCGTTGACGCAAAGCTACGCCACAACCCGCCGTCGAACCTCAGGATGGATGACGCCGCTCCGACACCGCTGATCGCACCGCACTGGAACGTCGCGCCGTCCCCCACTTCGATTGTCGCATCCGTGCCGTTCTGCAGCTTCATCGCGCCCAGCACGGAGAATGTTCCGCCCGAAAGTGTCATCCGCGACGGACCGTACGCGCCGTCCGTCACCGGCCTGCCGCCGCAGGTAAACGCCGAGCAGACGACATCGCCGCCCGTCTGGGTCCAGGTCGTCGTGGGCGGGCAGTTCGTGTCGCCCGGCGACGACTGGAACGAGAGCGTGCCCGTCTCGATGCGCCCACCGGCCATGTTCACGCGCGCGTGCGCCACATGCCGCTGCAAGGGGTCGTAGCCGATGGTGAACGACCCCGCCCGCAAGACGCCACCGTTCATGGTGAGCGTCGGGTACGTGCCGCCCGCAGGCCACGCGCCGCCGGACCCGCTGTAGTAGCCGCACAAGAACGTGTAGCAGTCGACCGTGCCGCTCTCGATGACGAACTCGCCGGACGTCTCGGTGCGCCCGTTGGCGGCGCTTGCCGTCACGCCGCCCACGTGTAACTCGCGACCCGAAAGGTCGATGTGCGGCGTAGACGTCCCTCCGCCCGGCGTGCCGATCACGAGCCGGCCGTCCGCCACCGTGACGTGCTGGAACGTATCCACTGGCGAGGAACCGTCCGCGCCGATGCCCAGCATGAGGTCCCTGTTCACCTTCGTGTTACCGAGCTCGAACGGGCCTTCGCCGGCGAGAATGAGGTCACCGGCTCCGATCTTCATGAGCGCGGAGTCGCCGATGCGCACGGCATGCGGCGCGAAGTCGTGCACGACATCGAGGATCGCGCACCGTTGCACCCCGGCGTCAAGCGTCAGGCCTCCCACGTCCTCGCCCGTCCCCGTGTACCGCAGCGTGCCGGGACCGACGACCAGGAGTTCGGGCGACGATGCGAACGCGAGCGAATTCAGCGTTTCGGTTCCGCCTTCCGGCACGACATGGCGCACGGTCGATTCAACCTTGACGACGAGGAGCGCCCGTCCGTCCGACGAAACCGTGGCGAGCGCGGCTGTCATGTTCGCCGAAAGCGCGGCGGAAAGCGTCGAGCGTGCAGCAAGCTGCGCGAGAACGGCCCTTTTCGCCACCGGCACGTCCAAGACGGGGTATGTACCGCAGGCGACGATGCCGTCCATGCGGATTGCGAGGCTTGCGGCGCCGACAACGGCAAAATCCGAACGCGCGACAATCGGCGTGAAGCCGGACGCGGCGACGTGGACGCCGATGGACGTGTTCGCGCCGTCCGTCCCGAGCGTCATCGTCCGCACGATCTGCGAACGATTCGTGACGAGGAGCGTGCCGTCGGTGACGACGAGATCCGTTTCCATGGGCAACGCGCCCTCGCCCTCGAACGCGAGGGCGCCGCGCTCCAGACGCGTGGGGCCCGCGTACATCTGCACGGCGGCGAACACGTTGGTGGCCGTGGCGGACTGTCCGCGCACGACAACACCTCCCACGGATGAAACAAGCGGTCGAGCCACCACCGACGCGCCATGGGCAGCGGGTTCAAGGACGAGTCCGCTCGGACCGATCTCCGCCGTGACGGCGGCATTGTCTTCTAGCAGGACCTTTCGTCCGATGCTGCGTCCGCGCACGGTCGCACCGTCGAACCGGCAGGCGATCCTCCCGCAGAGGCATTCGATCTCGTCGATCGAAAGCGTCCCGCCGTTCGAGACGTCCACCGAAATCCGCCCGGCCGCGTTCGCGATGCGGGCGAGCGAGAGGTAGCCGCCGCCCGAGACCGTCACGTGCGAGACGACGTCCCGCCGGTTCGTGAACGCGCCCGCGAGCATCAGGACGCCCGTGCCGGAGACATCGACCGTGTTCGTCGTGTCCGCATTGCCGGTGACGCGCCCTGTCTGCGCCAGGGCTGCGACGAGCGTCCCGTTCGTCACCTCCACGGCAGAGCAGGCGCCGCGGTCGTCCGCCATGTTGATGGCGTCCGAAACGGTCATCGTCCCTCCGTAGACCTCCAGGCGCGGCGCGGACCGCTGGGGAAATCCCGAGTAGTCGAGTTTGTTGCGGCCCATGGAGAAGCAGTCGCCCACGGACACGTTTCCGCCCGTCACGCGGAGCGTGGAGCGCGGCATGCGTTCGGGCGTGTTGTTCGTATTGCCGTTGTAGCTGCCGTGCATGAACCAGCCGGAGAACTGCACGTCGCCGCCGACCACCTCCACGGTCGCGTCGACCTCCTGCCCGCGTTCCTTCGTCCAGCCGCCGATCCCCACGTTGTTCGCGTTGCCGATCCTGTACGTACCGCCGCGCTCTCCGAGGACGAGCTTGCCCTCCAGCACGTGAAAGCCGCGATAGCCGTTCGTGGGCGAATCGCCGTTCGCGTTGGGAACAAAGACATGCTGGATGCCGTCGGCGTTGTCGTTCAAGGCGCCGAGCTGGTTGAGGCGCGTCGTGCCCGTGCCGGCGAGGTGGAGCGTGCCGGGACCGGTCTTCACGAAGGAGCCGCGCGCCTGTATGAGGTCGCAAGCGAGCGTAAGGTCGTGGCGGATGTCGTAGACTGCCGCCTGGGTTCTGACGGGCGTGTCGTTCGTAATGGGACGATCCGTCCAGCCGCCGTCCGGCCCGTCGTAGCGGAACGTGCCGGCCCCGATGGAGACGAGGCCGGACTTGCCGAGGCTCGACGCCGTGCCCGCCGCCGCCACGCGGTCCGCGACGAGCGTGCCGCAGCCGAGCGTGGTGGGAGCGGAGTAGGAACTGCTCGCGTTCAAGTGCACGATGCCGCCGCCGCTCGCGCCGGGGTTGATCCGCACGACGGAGGCGCTCACGATCGCGGCCACGTTCGTCTCAATTCCGTTGCCCGGATGGATGACAACCTCAGCGGAAAGCACGTACGCTGGCAGGCCGAGACAACCTGCCAGCAAGCGAATCATGCTCTGCGTGCGCGTATTCATCATCTCGGCGCTCCTGTTCATCCCGTTACTTGTAGCGGCAACGGAAGAGCGTGGTCGACATGCCTGTAGCGGACGGCGTGAAGACGATGCGGTCCGTATCGGCGGCGATCTCGCGCCGTTCGGGATAGAGCATCTCCACCTGCGCGCGGCGCGGCAGGAAAATCACCTTCTCGCCCGGCGTCGCGCAGTGGAGCGCCACGCACGACGCGCTCGCGTAGACGGCCGAATCGGCGTCCACGTTCCAGATGTGCACGCCATTCGCGGCGAACAGCGCGCGCAGGTCTTTCGCCGTCAGCGGCTTCTCCGGCAGCACGACGGTCTTGCCCCGCGCACGGAGGTCTGAAATGAGCCGATCCTTCTTCGGCGTCATCAGGTAGAGGTTCGCGAAGATGTACACCTTGTAGTCCTTCAGCTTGCCGGACGCCAGGTCGGCGATTCCCGCCGAGTCGAATGGCACGCCCGCATGCCCGAGCGCGTTCACGAGGCTGGTCGTCCGTTCGTCGTTGTACCGCGAGGAACCCGCGTTCGTGAGCATCACGCTTTCGTAGTCGCCCACCACAAGCACCTCGGACACGCTCCGGCAGTCGGTGATCTCCTTGCGGATCGGGTAGATCTTCTTGAAGAACGCGCCGAACTCGGGCGCGTCATACCAGCCGCCGCCGAAGTCGAAGTACCAGTAGCCGCAACCCCAGCAGAGCGTCTGGACGAAATCCCGCGCGAGGATCGCGAGGTCGTCCGCGCGCGAGAAGGTGAACTTGCCGTGCCCGTGCGCCGTCTTCAGGATCGTGGTTGTGTTGTCCGCCTCCAGAATCGCCAGCTTCCCGCGCCGACGCAACCCTTCGAGAAGGCACCGCGCGTACTGCACGTTGCCGGCGGCGCGCGAGTCGGGTCCGTAGACGTACGGCGAGCACTGGAAATCCACGCACGGGTCGTCGAGGATCGCGTCGTTTTCCAGGTGGTACGCCTCCGCCGGGAACGGCATGCCGAAGAAGTAGCCGCAGTAGTTGCCCACGAGGGCGCGTCCGCCACAGGCCTCCTTCGCCGCACGGTTGAAGCTGAAGAGGCAGTCGCGCACCTGTTCGTGGTGGCAACGCAGGTAGTCGATTACGGCGCGTTCCTTCACCGGGTCGCGCAGCGCGCCGACGGACGTGCGCAGGCGGAGTTCCTTCGGCGGCGTGACGGCCGTCTCGAACGTGACGGCGGGATCGCCCCAGGCGCGACGCAGCGCCGCCACGTCACCGCCGTACGCGCGGCGGAGCCATGCGCGGAACGCGGCGGTCATCGCCGGACCGCAGTCGGGCAGATTGCCGGCGAAGCCATAGTAGTGCCACTCGTGGTGGACGCCGTAGTCGGGGCGGTAGGCGAAGATGCGCTTCGCGTAGGGCGTGGACTCCAGGTGCCGCACGAAGCGTCCGATGTAGTCCGCCATCGCCATACGCCACGGAACCGAGGCGAAGGAGAGCGCCGCGAAGTTGAAGTACTGCCGCGGGGCGTTGGGATCGGGCTTCGCGCCGGAGGCGTACTGCACCATCTCGCCGGGATGCGCGTCCATCCACCACTGCGGCGGTTGCATCGTGTCGAAGCAGAAGAAGAACCGGGCGTCGGGATCGACGCTCAGGACGGAACGGAGAATCCGCTCGGCCGCGGCGAAGTCGATCGAGCCGTCCTTCCGCCAGACCCGTCGCGTCTTGATGCCCACGCCGTAGAGATGCATCCCGGCGTCGCGGAACATCGCCGCCTGCCGGCGAAGGTGCTCGTTCGAGTCGCGCCAGTCCTCCGAGCAGTTGTAGAACGTGGTCTCGAAACGCCGTCCGCCGATGTCGAAATACGGCTTGCCGTTCTCGTACACGATCTTGCAGACGGGCTTTTCCTCGCGGGCAAGCGCGGCGCGCGCCTGCTCGGCGCGCGCCTCGCGCACGGCCAGCACCTTCGCCTTGCGAAGCCGTTCGTCCTGCGTTCCCAGCTGTGACATGTCGGCGATGGCGCACCACGGACCAGACAACAAATCGCCATGCACCTTGGCAGCCTTCCACCCCGAATCGTCAAAACCCACCGAAGTCCAGGTTAATACGGTCGCGCAGGAACGCGACCCTCCCGAAACGCCCTCCGGGGGAGAGACGCGCTCCTGCGCGTCCGCCGCCACACACCTCCAACTCCCGTCCGTGTACACGCTCTCGTGCCGCCCGTCGCCATACGTCAAATCAATCGAAAGGCACACGCCGCCGCTGCCAGCCAAGTTGCGCCCTTCCACCGCCACCACATGGCGACCGGGCTTCGCCAGAAGCGTGGTCAGGTCTGCATCCTCATCGGTGCACTTCGCCGACTGGGGCAGCTTCTTCCCGTCGACGAACACATGCCCCCAGTCATCCACCCACCAGCGTGCCGTCGCCTTCACAAGACCCGGCTTCGTCTCGAACGCATGGCGATAGTAACGCGTCTTGCCGATGCCGTCCGGAAACGGCTCGTCGGGGCAGATCCACTTCACCTCGCTCGGCGGCAGATACTCCGCGCTCTCATCTGCGATCGCCCGCGTTGTCAAGCAAAACCCAGCAGTCGCAAGCATCGCCCACAAGACAGCCTGTTTTTTAAAGACGTTTGCCATTGTCTGTTTCACTTTTTGTTGTTCACAAATCGACGACAGCCTCTTTCACGGTCGAGATGATACGCGTGGCATCTGTACGCACCACCCCCGCTTCCTCTCCCAGACGAAGGAGGTCCAGTTCCCCCGGATGGGCTCCTTCCCCCGCGACGGAAAGCGTCTGCCATCCGTTTGGACCGTTTGCGTACGTGAAATCGTACAAGGGCGAGAGCGACCATCGCCCTTCTGCGTCCATGAGGAAACCGAAATTCTTGAGATGGTCGTCGCGATTGTGTGCCAGCACGTTCAGCGCGGCGCGACGAAACAGCTCCAACTTCGCGGAATAGTCGCGTGTGAGGGCATCTGTCAGCTTGAAGAGAATCCGGTACTCGTCTCCGGGGATACGGAAGTTCGCGTGAAGCAGTCCGGCGGCGGAAGCGAAATGCATCCGCCCGTCTTTGGAGATCCTGTCAAAGCGCTTCGTGGCAAAGAACTTGCCAACGCGCGTCTCGATCAGACGGCACGGCATCATCACCGCACCGGCGCGGACGGCCGCCTGGTGATAACGGTACTCCGTCTCGCCGGCGGCATCCCCCTCCGCACGTGTGTTGAACTTCACCATCCAATGTTCGAATCCTGCCGGCAGGTTCTCGCGTTCCGCACACACCACACCCGTCTCGGGATTGAATCCCACGAACGCCTTCGGACGCGCCCCGCCCGAACTTCCGCCTGCTCTGCGTACTTCCGGCAATACGTCCTCCGCCAGGCCCGCATCAAAGTCCATAGCGTCCGAGGCGATTGTCGCCAGGTCAAACGCCGACTCCACCTGCGGCATCTCGTCCGCCGGCTCGTAGATCAACGCGCCCATGCCGTTGCACCCGACGCAGGACAACCGCTCAAGGGTAGACGGCGCGCGTCCATGTCGTTTGCGGAACGCGATATCGACCAACCTCCGTCCCCATCCGTCCGGCAGAGAATCCTCGAACAGACCGAATGTCTCCATGCCGCCCGATCGGTCGCAGACGGAGACACCCACCTTGACCGGCAGACGGAATGGCGCCGGATTGAGCCCCGAGGAAATGAACGACGGATCGTACTCGAAGGCCGTGTCGCGTCCAATCTCAGTCAGAGTTCCTATGCGAATGGTACGATTGGCTGAAAAACGGAATGACACATGCAGCTTCATGCTCTCCCCTCCTTTTTGTGCCGGACGCGCAGGACCGGCTTTTGCACGTAGTCTTCGGCGAGCGACTTCGGGAAGGACGCCAACCGCAGGCGTTCCTTCAGAAAATCCTGCAAGGAATCAATGAGATTCAAAGCGAAAAGAATGTTAAATAGCGCGTCCGTCGAGGCAAGCCCCGTCCGCTCCAGACGCGAGATGGTCGTCGCAGGAACATTCGAGCGCACGGCAAGTTCCTGCTGCGTCAAGTTGGCGCGCTGGCGTTCCCGCCGCACCCACTCGCGCAATGTGGCAAGGACATCGGGGACCTCGACAAGATGCAAGACTGTTTCGTCAACGTTCATGCACACAGTTTACCACAACATATTGCCAAAATCAACCGTGAATATCACTTACGGCAAAATATGGCTGTTTGATTATTTGACAAACACATGCACCCTCAACAAGATACACAAACAGGCCTGCTTCACGTCAACTTGTTTATTCGCCTACTTTCAGCAGAACGAAGGAGTGGGGTGGCAGTTCGGCGGGCATCTGGATTTCGGCGTCGGTGCGCGCGGCGTCGGTGATGCGGCAGGATGTCACCTTCCGTCCGCCGAGGTCCGGCGCGAACGGCACAGCCTTCTTCGAGATGTTCGCCACGAGCACGGCGCCGCCCTTCGCGCCGCCGGCGGCGAGCACGTAGACGTTCGGATCGTCGGAAGAGGACGCCACCTCCGTCTTGAGGCGGTACAGCTCGTTGAAGCACTTGAGCGCATAGTAGGCCTTGTGCGGCTTGTACGTCATCGGGTTGAAGATCGGCGAATAGTTGCCGACGCCGCAGCGCGCGTCGTAGATCATCGCGGTGGTGAGCCCCAGATGCTGGAAGCCGATCATCTCCGCGCAGACGTCCGCCGCCTGGTCGGCCGTGCCGAGGCGTTCGTGCGACGGGCTCGGCAGCCACTCGTTGATGGATGTCTCCACGTGGCCGAAGCCCTTCGCCTTGAGCGTGGCGAGGCACCATTCGGACTGCCTGAGCGCATCCTTCACGCCGGCGTAGGAGTGGAAGGAGAAGAAGTCGATCGGACAGTCGTGCGCCTTCACGTAGTCGAGGAAGTTGAAGAAGAAGTCCATGTAGCGCCGCCCGCGCGCGGAGGCTTTCTCGGCGATCTCGCCGGGCTTTTTCCCCGCGGCGTAGAAGCCGCAGCTGCCGTAGCCGCCGATCTTGAGGTGGGGGAAGCACTTCTTCAGGTGCTTCGACGAGGCCTCGTAGAGACGGAAGTACTCGTCCCACGTGCCTTTCCACATCGACGTGCCCTCCGGCTCGTTCCAGATTTCCCAATAGGTGATCTTCCACTTGAAGCCGTTCGCCCAGCCCTCGGTGTAGTGGCGGACCACATGCTCGCAGATGCGCGCCCACTTCTCCGGGTCCTTCGGCGGGAAAGTGCGGTAGGCCCTGATGTCCGCGCGGTTCTCAATCGTGATGCCGAGGCGGAAGTAGGGCTCCACGCCGTTCGCGACGAGCTCTTTCAGCAGGTGGTCGGTGAACGCGAAGTCGTAGCTCTTCGGGTCGTTCTCGTCCGCGTCGAAGTCGCGGAAGAGGTTCGGGATGTCCACGTAGATGTTCTTCCCGTAGGCCCCGCCCACGTCGTGCAGGCGCGAGTACGGTATGCCCGCCTCCTTCAGGTAGTGGAACAGCTTGTAGTCGTAGCCGATCTGCGGCGGCTGCCCCGCGCCGTGCATCGGGCGGACGGGCCCGACCGCCTGCGCGAAATCAACCTTCACGGCGGCGGACGCCGCCAACGCGCCGCACGCGGCGGCCAACAATGCAACACTCTTCATGGCTCTTGCTCCTTTGCTACGTTCGTTTTCTGTTCAATGGCAATGCGTTGCCAGCGAGAAGACGGTGGTATGATACCACACCGTACCGCCGTTTTCAAGCAGGCGCTGTGAAGCGACTTTGGTCGACTTCACTCGTAGCGGAAGAGCGTGGTGGACAGGCCGGCGCCGGACGGCGAGAAGACGATGCGGTCCGTGTCGGCGGCGATCTCGCGACGCTCGGGATAGAGCATCGTCACGCGCGCGCGGCGCGGCAGGCGGATCGTCTTTTCACCGGGAACGGCGGAGTGCAACGCCACGCAGGCGGAGCTTGCGTAGATGATGTCGCCGGGGTTGTCGTCCCAGATATGCACGCCGCGCGCGGTGAGCAGCTGGCGCAGGTCGTCCGTCGCGAGCGGCGTTTCGGGCAGAATGGCGCTCCTCCCCTTCGCACGGAGCTCCGCGACGAGGCGTTCCTTCTCAGGCGTCATCCAATGGAGATTGCAGAAGATGTACACCTTGTAGTCCTTCAGCTTGCCCGAGGCGAGATCCACGGTCGATGCGGAATCGAACGGCACGCCCGCGTGGCCCAGCGCGTTGATAAGACCCGATGTGCGCTCGTCGTTGAACTTCGAGGAGCCCGCGTTCGTGAGCAGTACGCTCTCGTAGTCGCCCACGACGAGCACCTCGGAGACGCTGCGGCAGTCGGTGATCTCCCGGCGGATCGGGAACACCTTCCCGAAGAGTTCGCCGAATTCCGGCGCGTCGTACCAGCCGTAGCCGAAATCGTAGTACCAGAGGCCGCAGCCCCAGCAGAGCGTCGAAGCAAAGTCGCGCGCCAAAAGCGCGATGTCGTCCGCGCGCGACTTCGCGTGGAGGTAGTGGCGGTTCCCTTCGTCTCGGATCAGCGTGGTGCGGGTGTCCGCCTCCATGATTGCGAGCTTGCCGCGCCGACGCGTCGCCTCCAGGAGCCGACGCGCGTACTGCCCGTTGCCCCCGCCGCGCGCCGTGACCCAGTAGGGGAACGGCGAGACCTGGAAATCCACGTACTGCGAATCAAGGATCGCCTCGTTCTCCAGATGCCACCCCTCCGCGGGGAACGGCATCTCGAAGAAGTAGCCGCAGTAGTTCCCGAGAAGCGCCCGGCCGCCACACGCCTCCTTCATGGCCCGGTTGAAGTCCAGGAGGCAGTCGCGCACCTGCTCGCCGTGGCAACGCAGGTAGTCGATCGTCGGACGGTCCTTCACGGGGTCGCGCAACGTCCCGGCGGAGGTGTGCAGGCGCTCCTCCTTCGACGGAACCTCCGCCGTTGCGAAGGTGACGCCGGGCTTATTCCACGCGCGGCACAGCGCCTCGACGTCGCCCTTATACGCACGTTCGAGCCAGCGGCGGAACGCCGCCGTCATCGCCTTGCCGGTGTCCGGCATGTTACGCGCCATGCCGAAGTAGTGCCACTCGTGGTACACGCCGTAGTCGGGACGGTAGGCATAGATCCGCTTCGCGAACGGCGTCGATTCGAGACGCGTGACCAGCCGCGTGAGGAAATCGGCGACGTCCCCCCGCCAGGGAAGCGAGGCGAGAGACGGCGCGAGGAAGTTCTTGATCGTATTGCCCTCAATGGGGTTGGGCGCACCGGTCGCGTAGCCCACCATTTCGTCGGGATGCTTCCGATTCCACCACCTCACGGGACGGTCGCAGGCGACGCTGACCAGGAACCGCGCCTCGGAATCAATGGAGAGGACGTCCATCATCCTTCTTTCTACGATGCCGGTGTCGATCGTGCCGTCCTCCCGCCACACGTCCGGCGCCCGCACGCCGACGCCGTAAAGGTGCATACCGGCGTCGCGGAACATCGCCGTCTGCCGCCGCAGGTAGGGGCTGTCGCAGTTCCAGTTTTCCGAGGCGTTGTAGAACGCGGTCTCGAACCGCCTGCCGCCGATGTCGAAATAGGGCTTGCCGTTTTCATAGACGATCCTGCAGACGGGCTTCTCCTCTCGCGCCATCGCCGCGAACGCCTTCTCCGCGCGGACCTTGCGCGCGGCGAAGATGTCGGCCTTGCGCTTCCGCTCGTCCGGCAACAACAGCTTCGACATGTCGGCAAGCGACGCCCACGGCGCCGCGAGCGCGTCGGTGAATGGCCGTGCGGCCTTCCACCCCGAATCGTCGAAATCCACCGCCGTCCATCCTGGTAGGGCCCGCTCGCCGAGCGGGCCGCCGCACTCCTTTGCACACCGCCAACTCCCATCCGTGTACACGCTCTCGTGTCGCCCGTCGGCATACTCCAACTCCAGCAGCAGGCACACGCCGCCGCTGCCGGCCATGTTGCGCCCTTGCACCGCCAGCATATGGCGTCCCGGCTGCTTGAGCGCGGCGGTCAGGTCGCACGGCGTATCGACCGCCATCGCGCCGCCCGACAGCCGCGTGCCGTCCACGTACACGACCCCGCTGTCGTCGATCCACCAGCGCGCCGTCGCCCGCACCAGTCCCGGGCGCGTCTCGAACGCCTTGCGGTAGTAGCGCATCTTTCCAATGCCGTCTGCAAACGGCTCGTCGGGGCAAATCCAGCGCACGACGCTCGTCGGCGTCTCGTCCGCCACGTCTGCCGCCGCCCCCACGGGCAAGAGGCAGCACATTCCCGCCAGAACCGCCGACGCGGCCATCGGGCTTTTCAAAACCTCGGCAAAAGGGACATTGATTTTCATGGCGGAAAATTTACCATACCTGATCTGCGCAGTCAATCGCAAGCACCTCGCGCCGTCCGTTTTGTGGTAAAATATCCGCACGCAAGGAGAAAGAACATGAAGAGATTGCTGACGGCCGTTTGGATTGCAGGTTTGGCGCTGATGGCGCATGCCGAAGAGAAGATTTCGCGCATCGCGGTGAAAGGACCGCTCGATGCGATGGCGGGGCACGTGCAAGGCGCATGCGCGAGCAAAGACGCCATCTACTTCTCGCATGTCGCGGGCATCTTCAAGATCGACTGGAACGGAAACATCCTCAAGCACGTCCCGGCCACGCGGCATACGGGCGACCTCTGCTACCATGACGGGAAACTGTATTCCGTGCTGGGCACGTGGGGGTCGGGCGGACAGACGAAGGTCTGCCGCCTCCAGGTCTGGGACGCCGACTTGAACTTCCTCTCCGAAAAAGACATTCCCGGCCTCGTCGGGATGGACGGCGTGACCGTTTTGGACGGCCTCCTCTACCACGGCATCGGGAAAGGAACGTCCGATCCGCATGCGAACCATGCGCTTGGGCGGATCGACCTGAAGACGGGGGAGGCATTGCCATGGCTCAAGTTTGAACTGCCGTACAAGACGCACTTCGGTCCGCAGAACCTCACCACGGACGGCAAAGTGGTGTACATGGCGTTCTATCCGGTCAAAGGCGCGCCCTACGCGATATCAGCCTGCGACAAGGACGGCCACCTCGTAGCCCACTACAAGCTGCATGCTGGACAGGGCTTCGAGCGCCTGCCGGGCGAACGCTTCCCCGGCGCGCATCCGCGTTTCCTCAAGGTGAGTTCGCGCGGCGGCAAGCAGAAAGACGGCACGGTGAAGCCCCCTTCCGTGACAATCGACTTCTACGAACTCGTCGACGGTACTTTGCGCAACATCACGAAATGACAGCCCGAGGCCCCGAGGTCGAGAAGGATGGCGGCTTGCCACCATTGTAGCGAAAGTGTATAATGTGCGCGTCCAACAGTGAAAGAAGGAGCGCGAGCAATGGTCAAAGGCGCAAAATCAAGAACCTCCTCATCCGCAGGGGGACGGTGCAATAATTTTCTCGTCAGCTTGGCGGCCATCTTCATGGCCGGGGCGGCGCTGGCTGCATGCGGCGCGGCGGCGGACAGGAGCGCGGAGGCGCAGTATTGGGACAGGAGCGTGGCCGAGTTCCCCGCGCTCGCGGGCGAGACGGACGACGCGCCGCGTCTCCAGCGCGCGGTGGACGCAAGCGCGAACAAGGTGCTGTTCGTGCCCGCCGGCGACTACAAGCTCGCGCAGACGCTCGTCATCACGAACTTCTGCTCGGTGCTGATGCACAAGTGCGCGCGCTTCCAGGCGGCGAAGCCGATGGACTTCGTCGTGCGGGTGAACTTCTCGCCCGTCTTCAAGGCGCGCGACATCCTCGACTTCGGCACGTTCTTCAAGGGCGGGCGCATCGACGGCTGCGGCGTCGCCTCGTGCATGTCGATCCACGGCTACATCCACTTCACGCTCCGCGACGTCTGCTTCCACAACGGCAAGCTGTACGGCCTCCGCGTGAAAGGAGATCCCGGGCCGGGCGGCGCCGAGCTGAACGCGTTCAACCTCCACTTCGTGAACAAGGAGAAAGGCAACGCCGGCAACGCGGCGGTGCGCGTGAGCGGATGTGACGACAACTTTACCGACTGCTGGTCGATGGACTACACGATCGGCTTCGACATCGAGGGCGGCGCCAACTTCTTCACGCGCTGCCACGTGTGGGGCGGCGTAATCGGCGCACCCGCGCCCGGCGAGATGCCGGAATACCTCAAGGATTCCATCGGCTTCAAGATCCGCGAGAAGTCCGGCAACGTGCTGCTGCGCGACTGCTACGCGGACACGAGCACGATCGGCTTCCTGAGCGAGGGCTGGGAGGTACGCATCCTCGGCTGCACCTACCTCTACAACATGGGCTGCATCCGGAACGTCAAGCCGGAGAAGCTGGACAAGATGTACGTCTTCAAGCAACCGGGCGGCTCCATGCTCGTGGCCGATTGCATGGTCAGCAAGCAGGTCAAGGGCATGAAGATCTACGAGGGAAACGGCAACGCCCGGTTCCGCGACATCATCTACTGCGGCAAGGCCTACGAACCCGGCGAGGTGAAGCCGGGGGCCTGCGTGTTCAAGATGGACGTTCCGCACGACGTGAAGCTTGCCAACTGATGAAACAATAACAAGGAAGGAAACAAATATGCTAGCAGCAGTTTTGAAGGATTTCAACGACCTCGTGCTGGAGGAGGTGCCCCCGCCGGCGCCCGGACCGGGCGAGGTGCTGGTGCGGATCAAGTCGTGCGGATTCTGCGCGACGGACTACAAGGCGATCAAGGGCATCCGCCGGAACGTGACGTTCCCGCTCATCCCCGGGCACGAGCCGAGCGGCGTGATCGCCGCCGTCGGGCCGAGCGTGACGCACTTCAAGGAGGGCGACGAGGTGATCTGCCAGCCGTCGGGCTATTGCGGCGTGTGCGAGGCCTGCCGCCTGGGCAACACCCACTACTGCGAGCACGCCTACACCACGGGCGGGGACGGCCCCGAGGACGTCCGCCCCGGCGCGTTCGCCGAATACATGGTGACGGGCGAGGAGTGCATCTTCCGCAAGCCCGCGAACGTGTCGTTCGACGCGGCCGCGCTCACGGAACCGCTCTCGGGCGCGTGGAAAGGCGTCATCCTGAAGAGCGAGATGCACGTGGGCGACGACGTGGTGATCATCGGGACGGGCGGCATCGGACTTCTCTGCCTCATGGTGGCGAAGGCCGCCGGCGCGGGACGCCTCATCGCCATAGACGCGAGCGAATACGCGCGGAACAACGCGCGGACGATGGGCGCGACGCACGTGATTGACGCGCTTTCCGGTAACGTGAAGGAACAGGTTTACTCCATCATCCCGAACGGTCCCGACCTCGTCGTGGAGGCGGCCGGGCCGATCGCGGCGGTGAAGGAGATGGTCGGCTTGCTCCGGCGCGGCACGAAGTGGAACGTGTTCGGCATCACCACGCACGAGAAGTTCGAGCTGGACGGCGGACTCACGCACTTCCTGGAGGCGCGCATGGACTCCAGTTTCGGCACCACGCCGCTCGCCATGCAGAGCGCCATCCGCCTCATGGAGCGCGGTCTCGTAAACCCCGAGAAAATCATCTCCCACCGCTTCGCCCTGAAGGACATCCACCAGGCCGTCGAGGTGATGGGCCAGCCCGGCCGCAACAAGGTCATGATCAACTGCTAGTTCATGGAACGCTTGCTGACAGACATTCTCAGCGTGCTTGTAAAAGTGGTAGTTCTACCACTGGCGGCATGTTGTGTTTTTTATGTTGTAGCATGCACGTGCCGTTCGGTCATGTCAGCCGTCAAACGGCGGCTCGTATCGGCGACAGGCGCGGCGTTGCTTGCCTTCGCGGTTGGTCTGCTACCCACGGTCGCGAAGCGCGCTGGGACAACGGGCGTCTCGCCCGTTACGTGGACAGCCGCCGGGACGGCTACTTCCTACGTGGAGAGCCGCCATCTGGGCGGCGAACTTCGCTCAGCCGCTTTCGCCCCATCGTTCACAGGTATCTCCACGACGCCCACGTCCGTGTGGCTCTCCGCCACCTGGCCGCCGGCGCTTTTCTCTGCTGGCGGTTGGCTCGGCGTTCGTGCTGCGCACGACCTTCAGACCAACTTGTGGGAGACAATCGGCTCCGTGCCCATAGCACCCGCAGAGACAAACGTCGAGTTGGAGGTGTTGTCCTCCGATCTCCCCGACGGCACGAACAGCCGCGCGTTCTTCCGGCTGGACGCGCAGCCCGTGCCAGATGCGGACTTTGATGGCGTTTCTGATGAACGCGAGACGGGATGGGTTGCGGAGGGCGCAGAGTTCTCTTGGTATGATGCCGCTGGAACAACGAACCTTCTAGACGGAACGGATGGAAACATCAGCGGCATGGTCTGGTCGCATGATCTTTTCTATCCTGTTTCTTTGGCGAGAAAAACATACTCGCGCATCTCCATTGACGTTAACGGACTCGTCTACCTTGTCCCGCCTGACGGCGCGGACATCGGGCGTTACTACTACCTGACGGACAACCGGCAACTTTCTTCGTGGCACCCCGTGCGGACGAACGTCATTGTGGCCGCCTATTGGGACAACCTCCTGGCGCGGACGAACTTCCCGACGAGAATACTTGTCTCGGATGACGTGGAGACCCAAAGCACAGTCGTTGAGTTTGGTTCAATTGGCTTGTACGGAAGCGGTGCTGCGCAGACAAACGAGACGCTTTCGTTTCAGGTCGTCCTCTCCGCGCTACAGGAAGACATGATTCGCGTGAACTACCTCGCTGCGACGACCAACATGACGGGCGCGTCAGCCACCATCGGAGTGATGGCGGCGGGAGTCCGCGCCTACGACGGCACGAACTTCTGGTACAACATCCCGTGGTCGTATAACAGGCGAGATGCGATCACGCCTCCCATGTCCATTGTCTACCGCCTGGGACTGGGAACAGACCCCGAATCAGCCGACACGGACGGTGATGGCCTGGACGACGGTGCTGAACTCGACTTGGGCACGAATCCGCTTGTGGCCGACACGGACGGCGACGGCCTGTCCGATGGCGAGGAATGTAATTTGGGTACAGACCCGCTCTCCACTGACACGGACGGCGATGGCCTCCCTGACGGCTGGGAATACGAACACAGCCTTAATCCGCTGTCGGATGAAGGCAACCACGGCGCGAACGGCGACCTGGACGAGGACGGAGTCCCTAACGCAGCCGAACTTGCCGCCGGGACGAATCCAAGCGATCCAGACACCGACAAAGACGATGTTGACGACCGAATGGAGCTGGGGTGGGTGGAGTTCGGCGCGGATCTTCCAGACTTCGACCTTTCGGGCGGGACTAATCTCTTGGAGGCGACAAGAAACTACGATAGTGACAAGTTCAATGTCATGTTGCCGTTCCCGGTGATGCTGGCGGGCGTTCCGTCGACAAACATGTTCGTCAGCATCGACGGATGTATTGGCCTTACTGCCGCAGGCCGGTCAAATTCTCTTTCTACGTCTGGCGCAAACTTCGACCTCACAAAGACAAGTGTGTCAAGTTATCACACCTTCGTCGCGGCCTATTGGGACGATCTGCGCGTGCGCGCCAACCAGGGCGGTCAGATCATCGTGGCGGACGTCTCGACTAACGACATGCGCTATTGCGTCGTCGAGTGGCGAGACATCGGATTCTCCTACCCGAACAGCGTCACGAACAGGGCGACGTTCCAGATTGTCATTCCGCAGGACGAGTACAGCACCGTTTATGTCAGATACAATGACATGCGTGGCGGATTCACAGGTGCCAGCGCGACACTCGGCGCGCAGTCGCCTGGCCGGCAAAGGTGTTTTCAGATCGCGTTCAACGAGCCGGGTTCCGTCACGAACGGCATGATCGTCGCGTACAGGTTCGGATCGGGATCGTCACCGCTGGCAGCCAATAGCGACAATGACGAACTTTCTGACGGCGAGGAACTGGCGCACGGGACATCGGCGATATTGTCAGACACGGATGGTGACGATCTGCCTGACGACTGGGAAATCGCGCGCGGCTTGAATCCGCTTTCCCACGTCGGCACGGATGGTGCTACGGGCGACCCTGACGGAGATGGCCTGGACAATCTCGGCGAATATGTGGCGGGGACAAACCCGCAGTCTGACGATACTGACGAGGACGGCCTAGACGACGGTACTGAACTCGACTTGGGCACGAATCCGCTTGTGGCCGACACGGACGGTGACGGCCTGTCCGACTGGGATGAAGTAGAAGTCGTCGGTACTGATCCCCTCTCTGCCGACACGGACGAGGACGGGCTTCCGGATGGTTGGGAAAGCACATATGGTCTGGATCCGCTGTCGGATGTCGGCGACTATGGCGCGAACGGAGACTATGACGGCGATGGACTTTTGAACAGTGTGGAATACACTTTGGGGACGAATCCCGCCGAGACCGACACCGACGGCGACGGCATCACCGATGGCGACGAACACGGCGGCATTCTCGAGGAGGTTCCCGCTTCGGCCTGGCAGACCGGCACTCTCGTCGCGGACGTGACGGCGGAGATACCGGTCATGCCGGACAGCCTGCTTGATTATGTCCCGTGCCTTCGAGTGCCGATTCCACGTCCCCTGTCGATTGGCGGCGTTGCAGTGTCGAACGTGGCGCTTGACGTGACGGGGCTCGTCTATTTCGGCGACGCAACGCCGTCGTCGCAATATCCCGTCGGGTCTGGGGTGGGGCTGAACGATTCGGTTTTTGCGACGAACGCCGTCGTTGCCGTACCATATTGGGCCTCTCTCGCCTGTTCCACCAACGCGCCGGCGTCGTCGGTAAGGCTGCTGGAGACGGGATCTGGCACGAACGGCTGCTTGGTCGTGGAATACGCGAACATGCGCCTTGCGCACAGCGAAGACGCCCCGTCCAACCGCGTGTCGTTCCAGGTGTCCGTGCCGTATGGCGGCACGAGGCGGATGACTTACCGCTATGCGGACGTGGGCGCGAATGCGACGGGCAAGAACGCAACGATCGGAGTGCAGGGATGGCGCGGACATGCATATCGTTCGTTCGGGCACAATAGAGAGGGGATGGTCTGGTCTGGACTCGCGCTGTCCGTGACCGTCGGGATCGGAACCGATCCCGGTGCGGTGGACAGCGACTTCGACGGGCTGGACGACGACTTCGAGTTGTTCGTGCTGGGGACTGACCCCGTGGAGCCCGACACGGACGGAGATGGCCTGGACGACGGGTGGGAGCATCGGCAGGGGTTCGACCCAACGACGAACAACTCGGAGACCGACCAGACGGACGACGATGCAGATGCTGATCCCGACGGCGATGGCCTGACAAACGAGCAGGAGTGCGAATGGGGTACGAGCGCCAGCTGCGCGGACGAGGACGGAAACGGTGTTCCGGACGGACGAGACACGGACGGCGACGGCGTTCCGGATGGAGCGGAGGTCGGGCAGTCAAGCGATCCCGGGGACGCAACGGACGGCGGACAGGCCGGAAGTCGGGAAAAGGTGTACTTCTACTTCGGCGACCATAGCGGCAGTCATTCAGAGAAATACCGTCTTTGTGTAGAACCGGTTGCAGATTCCGGGGACGGAACGCCGCCGCGGTCCTACGCTGTGACGAACCGGCGATATGGCCGATGCGAGACGAAGCCCGTGCCGCTGAAGAGGGGTTGGCGGTACGACGTCCGACTTCTGCATGCAGGAACGAAACTGGCATCTCCCGACTACGACTACACCCTACGGCTGTCAAACGACGTCGCAAGGGTGATCGCGAACGATCCGCAGCATCTGTTCGCCGTCGACAACACGAGTTCTCGTTTCGCGGGAAAGGGCAAGGTCGCCGCACTCTACGTGCTGGACAATCCGAAGGTCGTTCCGGATTACGACCGGGACGGGGAGATTGGTTCGTCCGACGAGGTTGTGTACAATGCGCGCCAGACCACGTTCAGGTTTTGGATCAACGACGACAATGACACAGGCGACATCAACACCAGCGAGAACGACCGCCCCGGCTCTGGCTCGAACGGTCAGAACGACAGTGTGAACGGACGCGGTGACCTACTCGACTTCACGCCCGTCCTGCTTGACATCTCCAAGGTGTTCCCGGCTGGAACGCCCGATTCGATAAAGGAGCGCGTGTCGTGGAAGCTGCAGTCAGACGTAGTAAACGCCGTGTGGACGTCGCTCTCGGCGTCCGACGCCGGCAGCTTCCACAGGACGGAGGACGCCGGCGCGACGTTCGGCCCGAATCTTTCGCAGAACGCCCGCGAGGCCACGGTGACGCCTCTCACCGACGGAGCGGATCTGCCTGTCCGCTTCTTGAGAGAAATGAGACTGTCTGGCGGCAAGGGCGTCATCATGGTCGAGGGGCGGGCCAGCGGTTCGGCCTTGAGCCTCCAGGCTTTCATCGACGAGTCACCTACACCCGCATTCGAAGGCACGCTTGACATCGAGATCTCCCCCGTCGAGGATATGTACAGGTGGCTGTGCATGCGATACGTCTGCGGAGACTCGTCCGGGCTGGGATCGCGACTTGGCGTCCCCCAAAATCGGCCCGATGCAGAATGCGACGGACGGCATTTCGTGTTCGTGCATGGCTACAATGTCGACGTGCAGTCGGCGCGTGGATGGGCGTCGGAGATGTTCAAGCGGCTGTGGCAATCCGGTTCGAGGTCCATGTTCACGGCCGTGGACTGGTTCGGCAACGATTCGCAGATATGGGGGGGCGTGCCAGTCGTCGGCGGAGAATCGCTTGACTACTACATCAACGTGCGCCACGCGCTCGACACGGCGCCAAACTTCTCCGTGGCGGCGAACGCATTGCCGGGCGACAAGGTCATGCTCGCCCATTCGCTCGGCAACATGCTCGTCTCCGAGACCGCGAAATACCATCTGCTCGACTACCAGAAATACTACATGCTCAACGCGGCGGTGCCGGTGGAGGCTTATGATGATGGTGCTACCGCGCAAGAAATGATTGAGCATGGATGGCGTGATGTCGATCCTTCAAAGTGGGCGGCCAACTGGAACGAGCATATTACATATTCTGGCGATCCGAGGCGAACGTTGAAGTGGCGCGGGCGCTTCGCCGGAATACACGATGCGATAAACTGCTATTCACCCACGGAGGACATTCTTGAAAATGCCTCGATGAACGGTTGGGGCGGACTGTGGGGCGCCCAGGAACTGTTCAAGGGGACGGCGACGCTGCATTTCATCCCCGGCAATTGCGAGGGCGGCTGGGGATATAACAGCGAGCATACGAACCTTGCAGGATTCTTGACGGATTTCGCAAAGACCAACATCTTCACAGACGCTGAGTTGATCGCCAGCCCGATATTTCGCCAGTTCGACAACCCATTGCTCCATCAGACAAACTTTATTTCGGTAGCTCAGACAGAATTGAACAAGGTAATGGGCGACGGCATTCCCGCAACAAGTTTTGCGGCGGGTGCAAATCCAATTGGTAGTGCCATATCGGAAGATTATAACTACCAAGGCGGTACACGCCCCAATGGCTGGCCTAGACGTGAGAACGAGTGGAAACACTCTGATATTCTCAAGATAGCGTATTTCTACGTTTATGATTTCTTTGACAAACTGAAAAGACAAGAGGAGGTGGCAAGATGAAGAAACATGTAATGTTATTTACGACTTTGACCATTTGGGGGCTTGCCCATGCATTCCCGAATGTCGGCAGAATTGCATTCAGAGTTGTAGTGCTGGATGAAAGATCAGGATTGCCACTTAAAAACGTGCCGGTTACCGCAGTGTTTACAGACAACCCAGTACATTGGGGCGATGATTCTGTTGAAAGGGTCGAACATCTGCTGACAGATGCCAAAGGCATGTGTAGGGTGGTGGGAACTTCGAATCATGGGGCGGCATCCTACGTCGTTGAAAAGATGCCAGGCTACCATGCTACGTCCATGGTCCGCTATAAGGCCACAAACGAGTTTAGCAGTATCATACCAATACCGTACCGCTGCGAGCCGTACGATTGCGTCTATACCACGTTGCTTCAGAGAATCGAACATCCGATCCCCCTATATGCCCACGGAGTTAGCCTTAAGGGCCGAAATGGCATAACTGGATTTGACGGTACTAATATTGTACTTCGGTATGATTTCATTGATGACGATTGGCTACCTCCACATGGGAATGGAAAACATGTGGACATGACGATAACAACGAGACTGGAAATGGGCAAATCATTGAATATATGGAAAAGCCACAAGACAACTTTATACGACTTTATCTCAACGATCAAGTTTCATGGCAAGGGGAATGGACTGATCGAACAGTCCATTAGCGGGCATAATTGCGGCATAAGAATCAGAACCGCTCCAGAATCCGATTATATGCCCAGCAAGACAATGCGATTCGGTCGACGGAAGAAGAACACCTCTGGCCCTGTTATATATCCCGAATATTACACAGAAAGTGATGACGATCACTGCTATTGTTTTCGCATCAGGTCAAGATACAACGATGAAGGAAAACTTGTCGAAGCCTACTATGGAAAGATATATGGTGATTTTAAGTTAGGTGGCTACTATGATGTGGGTTTACGCGAAGTGGACTTTAAGTTCTACCTAAACCTAAGATCCCTTGACCGCAACCTTGAATGGGATACAAATAACAATTTCTGCCCGCACCCTGGCAATCTCATTTACAAGCTAAGTAACCAGCCACGCCTTGAACCTTGAGATGGAGAACGTGCCATGAACCACCAATCCGTAATCCGAGAAGAGGAACTGAAGAACCGTGTCGCCACGGTTTACTTCGGCAGGTTCGACTGCACCCGCATCGTCGGAAACATCGACTTCTGCGTGTCGCCGAAACGCCGCGATCCTCGGCAGATGACCTTCGTTCCCGATCCGCCGATCCTCTGGGCCGAGGCGAAGAACCATCCGACGGACGTTCATCGGATGCTTGCGCAGCTGATCCTCACCATCGGTAGGGCGGCATGTCCCCACGCCGCCGCGGACGCGCGGGACGCGCGTCCCTACCATGCGGACGAACCTCCAAAGTTCGTCGGCTGTTTTGACAACGAGAAGATTGCGTTTGTCGAGTACCACTACATCTTGCCCGTATTCAACTTGAACGACTTCAACTGGACGCAGACGCCGTCCGCCGTCGACGACAAGACTGTGGAGACTGTGCGCGGCGTCGTTCCGGCGGACAAGATCGTCGTGTTCAGGTTCGGCGCGGACGACGCGGAGATCAAGTCGTTCATCGCGCGTAATTTCACCTCCGGCGGCTCCCCCGCGCTCGCAACTCCCATCGACCGCAACAACTTCACGTTCATCTACCAGAAGTGGCGCACTTCGGTGATGCCGCACATCGACGCGCCGTGGGACGTTCTCAAGAAGAAGTACGCTCTTTACGACCGCGACTTCTTCCTTGCGGAAATGAACGTGGACGACAACGGCACGCCGGAGGTCGCTGATGACCGTCCCGCAGAGGACTTCTACATCACGTTCGACGCGAATTCCCCTACACCCTACACGGTGAAGCGGAAGAACGAGGACGAGTTGAACTTCAATCTCACGTTCGGGTTCAAGGCAAACGGCGGTCGCGGGGCGACCGCCCTACCGGACGATGGTAGGGCGGCCAGCCCTCTGGCCGCCGATGGCCTCTCCGCCTACTCCGCGTTCTGGCGGCGCTACAAGCGTCCGCCGAAGCGCGAATACTGGGACTTCATCGTCTCCCGCCTCGACCTGCTCGTCCCGCAGGACGTGCGCGAGCGCAAGGGGTCGTTCTTCACGCCCGCGATCTGGGTGGAGAAGTCGCAGCAGTACATCGCCGCCGTCCTGGGCGAGAACTGGCAGGACGAATACTACGTGTGGGACTGCGCGGGCGGCACGGGCAACCTCGAGGTCGGCCTCACGAACAAGTACCGCATCTGGGTCTCCACTCTCGATCAGCAAGACGTGGACGTGATGCTCGAACGCGCGAGGAACGGCGCCAACCTCCTTGAAAGCCACGTGTTCCAGTTCGACTTCCTCAACGATTCGTTCGACAGGCTCCCGCAGGGGCTGAAGGAAATCATCGACGACCCAGAAAAGCGCAAGCGGCTCGTCATCTACATCAATCCACCTTATGCGGAAGTGTCGAGCAAGGTTTCAGTTGACGGTGGTTTGAAGGGGAAGCGCGGCGTAAATGTCACTGAGGTGCAAAAGAAATACGCCGACTTATTAGGAACTGCATCGCGTGAACTTTTTGCGCAGTTTCTCGTGCGTATAGCAAAGGAGATGTCCGGTTGCATAGTCGGGCACTTCTCAAAGACGAAGCATCTTCAAGGTGCAGCTTTCGCAACTTTTCGACGAGCCTTTCGTGGTACGTTGGAGAGCTGTTTTATTGTTCCTGCAGACACTTTCGACAATGTGAAAGGCAAGTTCCCCATCGGCTTCTTTGTGTGGCGGCTGCGTAGCGACGGCGCCTCGCCGTCGAAGCCGGGTGGAAACGACGGCGGGGGCGCCGTCGCTACGCAACCATTCACCTCGGCCGTGGCGGACGTGTACGACCGCGATGGAGTGCTTATCGGCACAAAGACTCTTACGGCGTACAGCAAAAGCCAGTACATCAACGCCTGGATCTCTCGGTTTCGCCAGAAAGAAGATGGTGCAATCGGCTACATGGATGGAATCAATGGAAATGATTTCCAGCACAACAGCATCGTATATATAATCAACAGTAAGTCGTTGTTGCCGAATCCTCGTGGTATTTGGATTGCCTCAAAAAATCTTGTTGAGGTTTGTGTCTATCTTGCGGTTAGGCATTGTGTGTCGGCTGATTGGCTGAATGACAGAGACAACTTTCTTGTCCCGTTTGACATGTGGGCTGATGATGCCGCATTTCGCTCCGACTGCGTAATCTATACGCTTTTTTCTGATTTCAATGCTATCAAATCCCGGTACGGCGCGAACCACTGGATTCCGTTTACGGAGGAAGAGGTGGGGGCGAAGGATTGTTTCACGAGCCATTTCATGAACGACTTCATAAACGGCAGGGCGGCCAGCCCTCTGGCCGCCGCGGCGGGCGCGGCGCGCCCGCCCTACCAGGGTGAATTGGAATTTGAGAATGTTGCCAATGTGAAAGTGTTGCCAATTGCCAAATCCAATGACCAATTGGGAACTGGCAACATTGGAACTGGCAACATTCCCACAATGGCAACACTTGTCACTCCCGCCGCCCGTGCGGTGCTCGACGCGGGGCGCGAACTCTGGCGTTACTACCACGCACAGCCGGGCGCGAACCCTAACGCTTCCTACTACGACATCCGCGCGCATTTCCAGGGCTGTAAGCCAAACGGCGCGATGAACGCGAAATCGGACGATACTACCTACAATACGCTTCTTTCTGCGTTGCGTATTGCGCACAAGGCACTTGCCGCGCAAATCGAGCCAAAGGTTTATGATTATGGATTCCTTAAAAGATAACGAAGGCGCGATTCGCAGAAAATACGTTCCGTCGTCATGGCGTGGCTATAATTCTCTCTCTTGGGCGGCGAACTGGCACAAGTGGTTCAACGACGACGCCACTGATTCACGCGGCAAGATGGGCTGGCCGAACTACTTTTCCACCGCGCTGGCTCGCGCCGGGACGGTGTACAACTATTACTCGACAGGCGATCCGATCTTCCTCGAATCTGACACCGTCCCCGGCGTCACCACGGGGATTTTCCATTGGCCTACGCTATCCCTGTCTTGGCCGTTCATAGATTTCAACATCACCGCCGAAGAGGGAAGCTGGCAGAAGCAGGGGTTGTTTAAGGGTAGAGGTGGCATTGGTGGCACAAGTTGGTCGGGATGGAACATTGACGAGAACATATTTGGCATTAACAAGATTTCTGTTGCGGAGGCCCAGACAATGACGGAAGTTGACTTCAGGACAAATACCGTTTTCTACTGCTATCCGCCAAGTATGAACCAACCGACAATCCCGCTTCTTGTTAGGGGCGCACATCTTGCACTAGGTATTCCCGCGCTCACTCCGGCGGCAGGTCGAGTAAAGTTTCAAGGATGGGATGCCATGACAAATTTTGATTTGAACTCAAAAGATGTGAATCTGGGTATACCTCGGCCTAATGCTTGGCCAAACCGTTCTAACTATCAAGGACAGTGGTGTCACTCTGACCTGAGGGATGTTGCATATTTCTACGTGTTCAAGTTCTATGATAAGGCAATAGAGAAAGGAAATCTGAGATGAGAGTCACATTGAAATTATCGTTAGTCGTGATACTGTTGCTTCCATGTGCCATTTATGCGCGAAAACTAAAGTCCGAGATTCAAAACGCAATCTCTAAAGGAGCAATGGCTAAAATCGTCTTGAAAGTATATGACGACCAAGGGATGCCAGTCACAAATGCGAACGTTCGAGCAACTTTCGACATGCCGTCTGGCGAGTATTCTTTTTTCGGATGGACAGACACCAATGGAGTATGGGTAGCGAGCGGAAAGACAAACGGAAATTATATGAGATTTTTTGTTAGCAAAGACGGCCATTATGCTTCTCGTAAAGAGATGTCATATATCCCTATGTGGGCGGAACATGATGTGAAGGATGGGAAGTGGCAACCATACGGGGGTGAGCAACAGATAGCTTTGCGTCGCATACTTAACCCGTGTCTCCTTGTGGACACCGTAAAGTGGATTTCTGTTCCTCGCACAAATGAATGGATGCGATTTGATATGAGGATTGGTGATTTCGTTCATCCGTATGGAACTGGAACGGGAGCCGATTTTGAAGTGAAGGTTGAGTGGGATGGCCTTAGCGCGTCACAGTGCAGGCTATGTAAGGCCACGGTTCGTTTTGTGGCAGAAAAAAGCGGTGGGTATTTTGCGAGAAAGTCAGAAGAAAGTGATTTTCCGTTTGCTTATAGGGCTGATACCAATAAGGTTTTTGAGGTGTCTTTTACGACAATAAATCGTGAGGGGGATTTCCATCAAACGCATCATCCCTTTCCCAAGGATGAGTTCTTCGTGACACGAACCAGATGTGAACTCAAAGCGAACGGGGAGATAGTTTCTGCAAACTATGGGATGTTGAGAAGATTTGACATATATCCGTCTCGCAATTCTGCTGCCATGATAGATTATAGTGGCGCATTCAACCCAATACCAAATGATACGAACCTTGAGCCGAAGTAAGAGAACGAGAAACGAGTATGCGCAAACGAACAAAATACATGATTGGGGTATCGCTGTTTGCATTGTCATTGCAGACAGGAATCCCCGGATGTGTCCAGAGGACTGGAACGCTATATTGCGATACTGCGTTTTCGGCGATTGCTCACCCCTTCAAGCTCTATGCGGATAAGACAAATGAGTTGAAAGGAGCCCTGAAATGATGAAGACGCTTGCAGTCACGATGGTTGCTCTGACGGTAGCCATGTCGGTCTTTGCCCATAAGAAAGGCCCTGAATATCTCAAGGCTAGAAGGAACGGAGGTGAACTTCGTATGATAGTTTCTGCCGTTGACGATGATGGGAACGCCGTGTCGAATGCCAGCGTAAAGGTCTTGATGGGAATGAATTTCCGAGAAAGGGCGTATTTTGTCGATGGAATGACAGATGCCCAAGGGCAATTTGTCATAGAAGGTAAGACCACGGGAAACGAAGTTGAAATTGGGGTCACAAAAGACGGATATTATAAAGCTTCAAAGAAGTTGTGCCTTGTAAAGATGGGGAGTGAATACGAAGTACGCAATGGCAAGTGGCAGCCTTGGGGAATGGTGTTGGAATTGCCGATGCGTAGGGTTGTAAACCCAATTGAACTTATTGCTCTCCATGACGGCATTCAAGTCCCTGCGACAAATACATGGATAGGATTTGACATGGAGAAAAAGGACTGGATCGCCAGTGGAAGAGGAGGCGAAATCCCTGATTTTGAGGTAATGGTCCAATGGGATGGCAGACCGATGGCAACGTTGGAGTTTGCGCAAATGGACATTCGTTTTGTTGGCAATGGTGCAGGATTTTATTTTGCTGACAAAACTATTGGAAGTGCCTTTGCTGGAGTGTATAACGCCGATACGAGCCACGTCTTTCAAACTGAATTTACATGCCGCGCTATGCGAAAGAATGGGGTGTTTTCAGATAGTGGAGTTCCCAAAGGAAAGCTAATGGTTGTACGAAGTCGTTGTAAACTCGATGAGAAAGGAAACATCCGCGAGGCAAACTATTCGATGATAAGGACTTTATTTATTGAGGGAGGTTGGAAAGGCAAGGCGGTGGCAACTGTCAATTATCGATTCAATCCCACGCCAAACGACACTAATCTCGAACCAAAGTAACGGAGCATCCCAAATAAAAGATGGAGACTCTCGATGAGATCAATGCTTTTGTTGTTCTTGCCTGTCATTGCAGAAGCTGCGTTTGACAGGGCTTATATAGCGGCTTATGTGTTCGATGCCATAGACCGATCGCCATTGAGAGGAGTGAAGATGGTCGCACGATTTGAGGATGATATAGGATGGCGAGCATGGACGGAGGAGGCGAATCCCGACATCGTACATGACCGTACAGACATCAACGGGTTTTGCCGTTTAGGTGGGCGAACCAATTGCGGCAAAAGTAGTTGCTGGATTGAGGAGGCACCGCCCGGATACTACAAGCCATATCACGGAAGCGGAATAGTCAAATACGAGAGTCGTTCGTTGTTTGGCGTATGGCAACCGGACAATGTCGTCATCACGCTTGCTTTGCAACGCGTAGAACATCGGATTATGAACCGATTGGAGTACGTTATCGCGAACCGTAATCGGGGGAAAGTGTCTGAAATGAAATCCGGTAACGAAATCCAAAATGAAAAAGAGAGATTTACAAACACGAACAACAAAAGGAGTAATCATGAAACTGGATTCATCGCTTGAAATCTTCCGCCCCGAGATCGAGGGCAAAGTCGCCATCGTGACGGGCGGGTCGACGGGCATCGGCTCGGAGACCGCCAAGACGCTCGCCGCCCTCGGCGCGGAGGTCCACTTCTGCGGACGCAACGTCGAGGCGGGCAAGGCCATCGAGGCGCTGTTCCCCGCCGGGAATGCGCACTTCGCGAAGGTGGACGTGACGAAGCCGAAGGAACTGGAACGCTGGATCAAGAAACTGCCCGTGGTGGACTTCATGGTCAACAACGTGGCGGACGACACGCGCGTGCCGTGGGAGAAGATCGACGTGGACGCGATCGAGCGCGCCTTCGCGGTGAACCTGCGGTCGCACTTCCTCGCCATCCACGCGGCGCTGCCCGCCATCCGCAAGGGCACGGGCAAGTCCATCGTCATCATGGGCACCTCCAACTGGATGCGTCCCGAGGCGAACTGCATCCTCTACAACGTGACGAAGAGCGGCATCGTGGGCCTCACCCACGCCCTCGCGCGCGAGTTCGGCCCCGAGTTCATCCGCGTGAACACCTTCACGCCCGGCTGGATTGCCACGCCCAAGCAGCTGAAGCTCAACATGCACGCCGCCGAAAAGCGGATGCTCAAGCGCGAGCAGGCGCTCCCCGTGATCCTCTACCCGCCGGACATGATGGGCCCCATCCTCTTCCTCCTCTCCCGTGCGTCGAAAGCCGTCACCGGACAGAATCTCCTCGGCGAAGGCGGCAAGGTGATGACCTGACGAATGACGAATTACAAATGACGAATGACGAATGACGAATTACAAATGAATATTTGAGAGGGGATCTTATGATGATGACTCGAATGCTTTTTGTTCAGGCTGCATTTGTGGCGGGGGTATGTACCTTTGCCATGGAACCATGGCAGGATCCGGCCGTCAACTCGGAGAACCGCCTGCCGGCACGCACGTACCTGCCGCGCGAGGGCTTCGTCCAGTCGTTGAACGGCACGTGGTCCTTCGCCTGGGAGGGAAGCGCGGATGGTCCGATTGCCAAGGGCGATCCTGCGACGATGGAGACGCCGTTCTCCATTGACGTTCCCTGTTGCGTGGAGACGCGCGGCTGGGGCGTGCCGCACTACGTGAACATCCGCTACCCGCATCCGATGACGCCGCCCACGATCGACCCGAAGTACAATCCCACGATGCTCTACCGCCGGACGTTCTCCGTGCCGGAATCCTGGAAAGGCAAGCGGATCGTCCTGCGCTTCGAAGGCGTTGCCTCGTGCTGCGAGGTGTGGGTCAACGGGAAGAAGGCCGGCTACTTCGAAGACGCCCGCCTGCCGTCCGAGTTCGACGTCACCGCCCTTGTGGTGTTCAGCGCCGACGGCAGCATGAAAGCCGTACCAAATCCGAACACCGTTGAGGCGCGCGTGCGCAAATGGTGCGACGGCAGCTACGCGGAGGATCAGGACATGATCCGCTACGCGGGCATCTTCCGCGACGTGGCGCTGTACGCCGAGGAGCCTGACGGCATCTATGACTTCTCCTTCACGACCATCCCCGACGCAGGGTATGTAAACTGGACGTGCCGTCTGGAGCCGTTCGGCAACGAGAATGTTGTGAAGGCGGCGCATCCGCGCCTGCTCGATGCCGAGGGCAAGGAGGTCGGCGCGTTCGCCGTCACGCCGGACGGCAAGGCGCTGACCCTTCGCCTCTCGTCGCCGCGCCTGTGGTCCGACGAGGATCCCTATCTCTACACGCTCGACCTCGGCGACGGGCGGCGCGTGGCCGTGGGCGTGCGCGAATGCAAGGTGGACGGCGGACGCATCCTCGTGAACGGTCGCCCCGTCAAGTTCAAGGGCGTGAACCGCCACGAGATGAACCCCGAGAACGGCTACACGCTCACGCTCGAGGAGATGGAGCAGGACGCGCGGCTCATGCGCCGGAACAACATCAACTGCGTGCGCATGTCGCACTACCCGAACGACAGGCGGATGTACGACCTGTGCGACAGGTACGGCATCTACGTGATGAGCGAGGCCAACGTGGAGTCGCACGGCATGAGGTACGGCGCGGACTGCATGCCGGAGCGCAAGGAATGGCACGCGACGATGGTGGAGCGCAACGTCCGGCAGGTGTACTTCTACCGCAACAACGCAAGCGTCGTGATGTGGTCGGTCGGCAACGAGTTCGGATGGGGCGCGGGCGCCACGAAGTGCTACGAGGCGGTCAAGAAGCTCGACCCCACGCGTCCGTTCCACGGCGTGGGCTGGATCTCGGCCAACGGTCGCACCGGCTCGTGGAACGACGCGTCGGACATGACCGGCGGACAGTACATGTCGCTCGACAGACTGCGCGAGCAGCTGTCCGATCCGCGTCCGCACTTTCAGATGGAATACGAGTGCGCGATGGGCAACGGGATGGGCAACTTGAAGGAGTACTGGGACCTCTTCTACGAGAACGACAAGTTCTCGGGCGGCTGCATCTGGGACTGGATCGACCAGGGCGTGTGGAAGGACACCGACCGCATCGGCCCGGACGGCAAGCGCATCCGCCTCCTCGCCTACGGCGGCGACCACGACGAGGATCCAAACGACGGACCGTTCTGCGCGAACGGGCTTGTCGACGTGCACCGCAATCCGTCCGCGAAGCTGAACGAGGTGCGCTACGTCCAGCGTCCGATCGTCGTCACGTGCGCAAATGCGGCGAGCGGCACGGCGGAACTGTGGAACCGCCACGAGTTCACATTCGCGGACGATGCCTGCGACGGCGCGTGGGCGCTGTTCGAGGACGGCGTGCAGGTCGCGGTCGGCACGCTTTCCGTGCCGCACGTCGCCCCGCGCGCGAAGGGCAAGCTCGCCCTTCCCAAGCCACCCTGCCCGATCGATCCCGCGAAGGAATACTTCTACCGCGTCTCCTTCCGGTTGAAGGCGCCCACCCTTTGGGCCGACAAGGGCTACGAAATCGCCTGGGATCAGCTGCGATATGGAGACGGCGCGTCGAGGACGCCGCGCCCTACCATGGGCGTCTCGCCCGTTGCGGAAAGCGACAAGAGTGCCGCTTTGCCCGTTGAACTCCTCGGCGCAGTCGTCACCGTCACCACCCCGCGCGCCAAGGCCATGTTCTCCCGCGCCACGGGCACGCTCTCCGAGCTCGTGCTGGACGGCAAGACGATCCTCGCCGACCGCGCAGGCATCGTGCACGGTCCGCAGCTGCAGGTGGAACGCGCGTTCACGGACGCGGACAACTGGATGCGCAAACCCTTCATCGCGAAAGGCCTGTCGCAGCTCCGCTACCATGCACGCCCGATCCGCATGGAAAACGGAAAGGTGTTCACTTCCGTGCGCGTAACGGGCGCGAAGTCGGGCGGTTTCGAGCACGAGACGGTCTGGTCGTTCGGCGACGACGGCTCCGTGACGGCGGAGCACACGGTGACGCCGTTCGGCGACGTGCCGCCGCTGCCGCGCATCGGCACGTTCCAGCGGCTCGACCCGTCGCTCGAGAACCTGACGTGGTACGGACGCGGCCCTTGGGAGAACTACGTGGACCGCTGCGAAGGCTGCGACGTGGGACTCTACCGCTCGACGGTCACGGACCAGTACGTCGACTACATCCGCCCGCAGGACTGCGGCGGAAAGACGGCGGTGCGCTGGGCGACCCTCACGGACGCGAACGGACGCGGCGTGAAGATCACGTGCGACGCGCCGTTCTTCCTGCAGGCGCTCCACTTCACGCGCAACGACCTCGACCAGGCGCGCCACCGTCCCGGCGACCCGCGCCGCGACAACCCGCTCGTGCCGCGCGCGGAGGTGTGCCTCTCGATCGACTGCCGCCAGGCGGGGCTCGGCTGCAACAACTGCGGACCGATTCCGCTGCCGCAGTACCGCTTCAACGTGGAGAAGACCACCTGGCGCGTCACCTTCGCGTCCTGCCATGAGAATTAGCCATCAATGCAGCCCAACACTAAGAGGAACCTGGAATGAAGAATTCGCAACTCGCGCTCTGCGGCCTGTTGGCCGTGTTGTCGTCGTCGCTCTGCGCCCTGACGCCTGAAGATGTTGCAAAGGCGCGCGGATATCCTGTTCGCTACTGTGCGGTTACCGATACGGTCGAGGCGTGCCAGGCACTTATCGCCGAACTCTGGAAACACGATCCGTCCGCGGACACGAAGCTCTGGCCAGACGGCAAGGTGCCGCTTAGGGTTAACGATCGCCCGATCAAGAACCTCGAGCACGAGCTCTGGCAGCGGAACCTGGTCGTCACGGATATCAACGACCCGTTCTTCACGTTCTTTCCCGCCGCTGGAGCAGGTCCGAAGCCGGTGGTGGTGATCCTTCCCGGTGGTGGCTATTTCCAGCTAGGCTGGAACAAGGAGGGCACCGAGATCGCTGGCTGGCTTAACTCGATCGGCTTCTCCGCCGCCGTCCTCCTGTATCGAGCCCCCAACCAGCGCGACGCCGCGCTCTGCGACGTCCAGCGCACGATCGGCATCCTACGCCGCGACGCGGCGAAATACGCGATCGATCCGGGCCGCATCGGCGTGATAGGCTTCTCCGCCGGCGCGAACCTCGCAATCCGCGCGGCGACCAACTGGCGCAAACGCCTTTATGCGCGCGTGGATGACGCGGACGACTTCTCATGCCGTCCCGACTTCCAGCTGCCGATCTATCCGTGGGACATCCGCACGCGCATCGACCCCTCCACGCCGTGGAAGAAATGGAGGGGCATGGAGATACGCGCCGAGTATCCCGTCGACGCCGAGACGCCGCCCGCGTTCATCGCGCAGTCGCTGGACGACTTCTGCGAGGTCGAGACCGCGGTCGCCTATGACCAGCGTCTCCGTCGCGCGGGCGTGAGCTCGACGGCGCGGATCTACGCGAACGGCGGGCATGGCTACGGACTCCGCCGCCTCGGACGCGCCTCGGACGTCTGGCCGGAGGAGGCGGCCGCCTGGCTTGCCCAGTTCGCGCGGCCCTCGAAGAAGGTGCTGTTCCTTGGCGACTCCATCACCGACAAGCGCCACATCGGCTGCGCAAAGAACTACTGGGGATTCCTTGGAGACTGGTATGGTTTCACGCCGCTCGTGTACGGCATCAACGGACAGCAGTGGTCGCATATCCCCGGTCAGGCCAAGGCGTATCGGAAAGAGCATGCGGAGGATCCCGATGTCGTGTTCGTCTTCGCCGGCACGAACGACTTCAACGGCAACGTCCCGCTCGGCGAGTGGTATGTTGTTTCGGAGGAGAGGGCCAACCGCAACGGGCGCGAGGTGACGCTCAAGAAGCGCACGCATTCACTCGACGGCGGCACCTTGCGCGGCCGCATCAACGTCGCGATGTCGTGCCTCAGAGAGTGCTTCCCGAAAACGCGCATCGTGCTGCTCACCCCCATCCACCGCGGTTTCGCGACGTTCGGCGCGAAGAACGTGCAACCGGACGAGGCGTACGCCAACGAGCTCGGGCTCTTCATCGACGACTACGTCGCGGCTGTCAAGGAGGCGGGAAACGTATGGTCCGCCAAGGTGGTTGACCTCAACGCGGACGCGGGCCTGTATCCGAGCTCCAGGGCGCACGACGCGTTCTTCCACAATGCGGAGACGGACCGGCTGCATCCCTCCGCCGCAGGGCACGAACGCATCGCCGAGGCAATTTCCATGGCTGTCGGCGACTTGCTGAAGTGACCATCGCGGCGCTGCCGAGCATTCGCCGAGTTAGTGGAAGAGCGTGAGGAAGGAGGCGTCGGCGCGGACGGCATTGTGCGCCACCTTCGGCTCGCGCACCGCGGCCTGGAGGCCCTTCACGTTGCCGTGCGGCGCGAACTGGCTGTTGCCGCTCGACACGTCCACGCGCAGGCGGTCGCCCTTCTCGAGACGAAACGCGTGGTCCGCGAAGCGGAACAAGACTTCCTTCTCCGTGCCCGGCGCGTAGTCGCGCCCGTCGGCGCAGAGCGACGTGATGTCGTCACGCAGGAGATACCACTTCCCGTCGTCCTTCTGCACGCTCGCGCGCACGTAGAAGCACGTGTCTTCGCAGTCGCTCGTCACCGTCAGGCGCGCGCGCATGCGTCCGCGCACGTCAATCTGCTCAGTAATCGGCGGCAGGACGTACGAGACCACATCGTCGCGGAAGTCGGGCGGCGGCTGGAGGCGCATTCCGCCGAAGCAGATGCCGCCCGAGCCGGGAAAGACGGGAAGCGGGCGCTTCGGGTCGTAGGTCCACGCGCGCGTGCCCGTGCCGATCGGCAGGTCCACGCGCTTCGCGCCGTCCTTCAGCCCGTCGTCCTCGATCCAGCGGTTCTCCCAGAGCGCGTAGTAGCGCACGCGGCCAGGCGCGGCCTTCGCGCAGGGACGCCCCGTGCGGCAGTAGTCGAACCAGTCGACGGACGTGACGCCCTCGTCATGGCGCGTGCCGCCGGGAAACTCGCCGCGCGTGCACTTCATGTCCTTTGCCAGCTTGCCGCCGTGGTCGTAGGCGTCGATCAGCAGGGCGCAGTTCGCGCGGCGGGCGGACGGCGTCTCGCGCCACATGTCGTTGAGGCCTTCGGTGTAGATGTCGTAGAAGGCCGTGCGCAGGAGGATTGGCATGGTCGAGTCCAGGAACGCGCGGCGGTAGTCCGCCCCGCTGCCGGGTTCGCGCGAGCGCCAGAACGGATCGTCGCGGCGCGGATGGGCGAGCTTGTTGTCGAGCGCGGGTACCGCCTCGCCCCAGTAGCGCTTCGAGAAGTCGAGGAGCGGGAAGTCGGAGAACGAGACCGAGGCGTTGCGCTGCAGCGCGTGGTTCTTCTTCTTGTAGCCCTTGATGAACCAGCCGCCGTGGAGGCCGGCCTTGAAGAAGCCGTTGCGGTAGGCGACGTTGTAGCGGTCGACCTCCTGGATCGCCAGGCACGCACCCTTCACGTCCGGCGGGTTCGTGTCGAGGTACGACCAGTGGACGCTCGTGAGGTAGCTTCCTCCATCAAGGAATATCTCGCCGTTGTACCATGGCAGCTTCCGCACCCAGGCCAGCAGGGCAAGGCCGTCCGCGCGCTCGCTCTCGTAGGGGATCCAGTCTCCCTCGCTCAGGCCGCAGCCGCGGCAGTGCTGCATGAGGTAGGCGTAGCCGCGCGCGAAGTTGCCGCGCTGTCCCTTCGCGAAGGCGGCCAGGTCGACGGGCTTTTCCGGCACGTAGGGGGTGCGCACGACCACGATCGGACACTTCACGCCCGCCGGGGGACGCACCCCGTACGTGTAGAGCTTCACGCCGTCTGGCATCGGCACCATCTCCTCGAAAGTGTCGGGCTCCGGCGGTTCGGCGGCACACGCCGCCAGCGCCACGCTCCACGCAAAAAGCATCTTTTTCATGTCCAGTTCCTTTAACAGATCGAGAATAAACTATCATTTTACCATCCCGCTTCCTGTTGTCAACTGCGAATTGCCGTGCCACGCGTCCTTGACGGATGCCCTCTAAAATGGTAAAGTACGAACTAATCGTTTGAGGAGAAGTTTCATGAAAAAAGTAAGTCTTGCGTTTTTTGTCTCGTGCCTCTTCGCGTCGGCCGTGGCGGGCAACCCCGTGCTGCGCATCATGCCGCTCGGCGACTCGATCACGGAGGGCGCCGGCGCCGGCTCGACCGGCGGCTACCGCGGGCCGCTCTGGACGCTACTCGCAAACGCCGGGTACAACGTGGACTACGTGGGCTCCAACACCACCAACCAGGACAAGACGAACGGCATGGACCCCGACCACGAGGGCCACGGCGGCTGGCGCCTCGACGGCACCTACGGCGGCAACGGAATCTTCGAGAAGCTGCCCACCTGGTTCAGCACCATCGAGTCGCCGGACGTCATCCTCCTCCACCTCGGCACGAACGACTCCGGCGCCGACACGCTGAACAACATGGCGCGCACCACGGCGCTCCTCGATCGCCTCTTCGCCCTGCAGCCCTCCGCGCACGTCATCGCCACCACGATCCTGTGGCGCGGCGACGCGACGCGCTACGCACGCATCCAGACGTACAACTCCAACCTCACCAACGTCGTGGCCGCGCAGGCCGCAAAGGGACAGAAGATCACCATCCTCGACATGCACACCGCAGTCGGAGACAACACGGGATATTTCAACACCGACCTCCTCCACCCGAACGCAGTGGGCTACGACGTGATGGCGAACGCCTGGTTCGGCGCGATTCAGGAACTCTACCCCGACCCCGCGGACTTCACCACCACCCACGCGCCGGCCCCCGTCTTGGCGACCGGAGACAGCGCCACGCGCGCCTCGGTCACCCTGCGCGTCAACACCGCCGTCACGCAGGCCTCCGCCGAGAACCTCGCGAACTACGCGCTTTCGGGCTGCACGATCGCCTCCGCCGCGCTCAACGTCTCCGGCGACAGCCGCACCGTCACGCTCACGCTCGCCGCCCCGGGCGCCTACGGTTCACACGCGCTGACCGTCTCCGGGCTCGTCAACGCCGTCGACGGCACCGCGATGACGTCCGCGCAGACGCTCTCCTTCTTCTTCGAGCATCCGCGCGGCGTGGAGAACTACGTCCCCGCCTCGGAGCTCGCGCAGTACAAGCTCGTCTACAGCTACGACCCGCCCGCCGCCGGCGCCAACTGCATCGACGCGACCTTCTACGCCGTCGACAACCACATGGAGTTCGGCAGCATCGCGCGCGTGGCGTACTACGTGGAGCTGCGCAAGCCGAACGAGGACCTGCAGTACGTGTGGGTGTCGATGGACGCCTTCACGAACGACGCCGCCTTCGTAGGCGTGCCCGTCCGCGCGCGCGGCAGGACCTTCCAGCAGTACGTGCAGAACCTGAAGGTGTGGAGCAACGCGTCCGGCGTGCAGACGGGCGAGCGCGGGCAGGGCTTCATCGAGTTCTGGCCGAACACCTACAACGGGACCAACGCCAAGAACGTCCCCGGCGCAACCGGCAACTGCGACTTCGGCGACCAGATGACGAGCGGCAACTACGGCTGCATGCAGGTGCACGACGTGGCGGCGAAGCAGACGGTCTTCGCCTTCAACCACTGGGCCGTGCCGGACACCGTCAATCCCCCCACGCAGAAAACCCAGCTCGGCCTCGGCAACAGCAACCTCCGCTCGGACGTCACCGACTGGACGTTCTCGGACAACGGCGACAAGTACGACGTGCGCCGCATCCAGGTGTACGTGCTGCCGGACGCGGCCGACCGCACGCCGCCCTCCGTCGTCTCGGCCGAATACGGCTTCTCCCGCCAGAAGATCACCGTCACCTTCTCCGAGCCGGTCGCGGAGGCCAACCTGACCTCCTGCTTCACGGTCAACGGCGGCGCCGTCGCCGTCCGCTCCGCCCGCCGCTCCACCGCCGACGCGCACGTGGCGTACGTCCTCTGCGACGTGTTGCCGGACGGCCCCGTCACGCTCACGGCCGAGGGCGTCCGCGACCAGTCGCCGCACGTCAACGCCATGCCGCGCACCACGGTCGCCGCCGTCGACCGCGGCCTGCCGTCGGACATCTCAAGCAAGGTGAACGCCAGCCTCACCGCGGGCTTCCAGGTGGTCTACGCCTTCGACATCCCCCAGAAGGGACGCTTCATCAACAACCCCGACGCCTTCTTCATCGACGAGTCCATGGGCACGAACGCCTTCAGCCGCGTGGCCTACTTCGCGGAGTACACGATGCCCAACACGCCCACCTCGATCAAGTACGTGTGGGTGGCCACGGACGCGTTCACCGAGCGGCTCCCGCAGATCGGCATCCCCTTCTCCACCACCGGCGCCTGGTTCCAGCAGAAGCTGCGCAACACCGACGTCGCCTCCAACGTCTCCGGCCTCCAGACGGGCACGGGGCTCGAGACGTGCAACATCGAGTTCTGGCCCACCGACTACGGCCAGGCCGGCAAGCTCGGCCTCGGCGGCAACAACGGCGCCTTCGACTTCGACGACACGAAGAACGCCGGCGGCACCTACGGCTCGATGCAGATCCACAACTACGGTGCGAAGCAGACGCTCTTCGCCATGAACCGCTGGGGCGGCAACAACGGCTTCATCGGCTTCGGCATCAGCAACCGCGTGGGCCAGGCCAACACCGACTGGACGCATGCCGACAACGCGGGCACCTACGCCACGCGCCGCATCTACGTCCTCGCGAAGGAAGGCCCCGCGCCCGCCACGTTCGCCGAGGCGCCGGCGGACGTCGTCGCGCGCGTCCCCGACGCCGCCGACTACGAGCTGGCGCTCGACTACAACATCCCCGTGAAAGGCTGGATGAACGACCCGACGAGCAACCTCTCCTACCGCGTGACGGACAACACCGCGAAGATCGGAAAGGACTTCGCGCGCGTCGCCTACTTCTTCGAGCTCGTCGCGAACAACTCCACGACGACCCAGTACGTCTGGACGGCCTTCGACGCCTTCACGCAGGACGCGACGCGCCTCGTCATCCCCACCAACTTCACCTACCAGCAGACGATCGCCAACCTCGACGTGGAGTCCAACGTCTCCGGCATCACCACCGGCAGGGGAATCGCCACCGGCAACATCGAGATGCACTCAGCCGACTACGGCAAGGGCAACAAGATCAGCATTCCCGGCGCAAACGCCGACACCTACGATTTCGGCGACCAGATGAACGGTGTCGGCGGCGTCGGCTACGGCTGCGTGCAGGTGCACAACTACGGCGCGAAACAGACGCTCTTCGCAGTCAACAACTTCAACAAGGGAGCGTCCGTGTGCGTGGGCATCGGGAACCGTTCCTCCGGCGAGCCAGACTGGACGTTCGCCGGGAACGCCGGCAGCTACTCCTACCGCCGCCTGCGCGTCTTCGTGAGCCGCGCGAAGCGGCTCGACCCGCTGCCGATCAACGACGTCGGACTGCCCCGCCGCGCGATCGTCAGCGCCGCGCGCGACAAGGTGTGCGTCTCCTACCCGTCCGCCGTGCCGCAGGACCTGCAAAAGGCGGAGCGCTACGCCTTCGCCGATCCGTCCGTCCGGATCGCGGACGTGTCGCCCTCCGCCGGCGAGCCGCGCGACGTGCTGCTCACCCTCGCGCAGCCGCTGGAAGTCGACACCACGAACGCGCTCGTCGTTTCGCTCGCGCCGTACGCGGCGGACGTCACGCTCTCCGTCGTCGCGCGCGACGGGGCCGTCCCCGCGTTCCTCACGAACGCGGTCCCCGAACTCGCCGGCTACCGCCTGCTGAACGAGCTGAAGGTGACGGACCGCGTGTGCTACAGCCATCCGGGCGCGGACTACCTCGTGGACGAGAGCCGTTTCGACGGCGGCATGCGCTTCGACCGCGTGGCGTACTGCATGGAGCTGCAGGACACGAACAGCTGGCGCTGGACGTGCGCCGCCATGGACACGTTCTGCGAGGACGCCTCCAAGCTCGGCGTGCCGAGCGTGGAGCGGCAGATCAACCACCAGTGCTACGTCACGAACCTCTCCGTCTACGCGGGCGCGAGCGCCGGCGCCCTGCCCGTGCACACCGGCAACTACGCGACCGGCAACCTCGAGTTCTGGCCGAACAACTACGGCGCGAGCAACCCCCGCAACGTGCCCGGCGCCAGCGCCTCGGACTACGACTTCGGCGACAGCATGCCCGACGCGAAGCTCGCCAACGGCCACGGGTCGATGCAGGTGCACAACTACCTGGAACGCGAGACGATCCTCTCGCTGGTCGCCTTCGGCCACAGCGGCGCCGGCAAGGAACTCAACACGCGCATCCCCGGCCTCGGCGTGGGGAACAACCCGAATTCCACCGCCAAGAAGGATCCCGACTGGACCTTCCAGGAAGGAAACGCCGTCAACTACAGCGTGAAGAACATCTACGTGCTCGTGCGTCCGCTCGCAACGGGCGCGGCGTCGCTCGGCAACGGGCCGGAGATCATCGTCCAGCCGGACGCCTCGACGAAGCGCCTGCTCGGCACGGGCGACATCGTGCTCTCCGTCTACGCGCCCGACGCGGTCTCGTACCAGTGGCGCAAGGACGGCGTGCCGATTCCGAACGCCACCGGCCGCGAGCTGGTGATCACGGACAAGGTCGAGTCGCACGGCACCTACGACGTGGTGGCGTACATCGACAACGCCAACTACACCGTCAGCACTCCCGCCCGCGCCACCGTCTTCAACCTCGGCTCGGTCATCCGCGTCCGCTAACCCGCTGGGACCCGCCCGTTGCGGCGTCGCGGTAGATCCGCTCGATGAGGTCGACGGGCTTGCGCGCCTCGCGTCCGTCGATCGGGTACGGCGCGCCGCCGCGCACGGAGTCCATGAACGCCTCGATGCACTTGCGGTGCTGCTCGCAGGGAATCGCGCCCGCGTTGGACGAACCATGCTGCGAGTCCTCCACCATGATCGTCCCCTTCGTGCCCGTGATCTCGATGCGCTTGCCGCGTCCGGGGAAGCTCGCCGTGGTGGCGTACACGCCGCCGAGCGCGCCACCCTCGAAGCGGAGCGCGGCCGACACGGTGTCCTCCGCCTCCATCGGGTGCGCGAGCGTGGCCGTGAACGCCTTCACGTCCGTCACGGGCGGCATCAGCGCCGTGAGCCAGTCCACCATGTGGATCGCCTGGTTGATGAGCGCGCCGCCGCCGTCCATCGCCTTCGTGCCGTGCCAGTCGGAGCCCGTGTAGTAGGTGTCGTCCCGCCACCACGGCACGTGCACCGCCGCGTAGGTGATGCGTCCGAGCTCGCCCGAGTCCACGGCCTTGCGCAGGCGCGCGAAGTCGTCGCTCCACCGCGTCTGGAAGATGCATCCGAGCGGCACGCCGGCCTTCTCGCACGCGGCGATCATCGCGTCCGTCCGCGCGGTGGTGATGGCGATCGGCTTCTCCACGAGCACGGGCACGCCGTGCCGCGCGGCGGCGAAGACGGCCTCGTCGTGCGCGCCGCTCGCGTTCGCCACGAGACAGAGTCCCACGCCCGGTTGCGCGAGCGCGGCGTCCCAGTCGTCCGTGCGGCGGCACTTCGCCACGACCTTCAATCCGGGGATGGCTTCCACCGCGTCCGCGTGGAAGCGCGCGATGAGCCCCGTTCCGATGATGACTACGCCTGTTTCCATAATGTTTGGTAGTTTGGTGGTTAGGTGGTTGGGTGGTTTAATGGTTATGAGATTCGTCGGATAGTTTGTTGAAGCGCTTGATGAGGTCTATTTCCTTGGGGTCGTACGGATGGTGCGAGGGACGGAAGAGGTCGTGGAACCACTTCGTCATGTCGTACTGCCTGCCGCCGCCACGCTCAATCTCCTTCCACATCCCTTCCCACGGCTCATACGACTGAAACCTGCCGGCCACGAGGCCCCAGTTCAGCGCGCCGATTTTCTCGATGTAGAAGAGCGGATAGCAGTCCGCCACGTTGCACCCCCGGATGCGGGCGAGCCATTCGGTGTTGACGAGCGGGCGTCCGTAGAATCGGCGCAGGTCGCGGATGAGCGTCACCTGCCGCTCGTACGGCTCGTAACAGTGGTAGCTGACGATGTCCGAGAGCTCGCCGGCGAGCTTCTGCGCGGCCTCCCGGTCGGCCCGCTGCTGCGACACCTTCGCGTCGGGCGGAAATCCCATGCCGAAGCGGTCGCACCAGACGTCCGCCGCGAGCGGCTGGACGGGGTTGATCTTCCAGCAGATCTCGAAGAGCCTGCGCAGGTGCGGCAACGTGAGGCGCCCGCGGTTGTTGTTGCCGGGCTCGTTCCAGAGGTTCCAGAAGGCGATGCGCGGGTCGGCGCGGTACTTCGTCACGAGCTCCTCGCACATCGCGTAGAACTTCAGGTTCTGCTCCGGGTCGTCGAGGATCGTATAGCCGACGGCGTCCGGCTGCGAGCCGTGTTCCGACACCTTCTTTCCGCCGTGGTAGCCCCAGTCGGTGTGCTGCGGGCCGGGCTCGAACGGCTTCCAGCGCTCCTTCGGGCCGGAGCAATCGTTGCCCAACATCACGATAGCGCGCATCTTGTGCTTGTCGAGGAGCGCGAGGCACCGCTCAAAACGCGCCATGAAGCCGTCATGCTCCGCCATCCACACGCCCGGACTGATGAGGAAGCGGACCACATTGAAGCCGGTTTTCTCCGCAAGAGCGAACTCGCGGTCCATCTCCGCGAAGCGCGCCTCGCTGCCGTATTCCTGCCACATGTCCGTGAAGTTGGCGGCGCTCGCGGGCATGTAGTTGCATCCGCGCATCCACGGCTGGGCGTTGTACCACGCCCACGCCTTCTCCTTCGGCCACGGCCCCGTGCGCGCCGCGGGCGCGGTCGCGGCCGGCTGGCCGTCCGCGTCGGCGAGCTTGTTGAAACGCCTGATCAGATCGGTCTCGCGCGGGTCGTACGGACGCAGCGAGGGACGAAAGATGTCGTGCATCCACTGCGTGAAGTCGAGGTCGTTCCCCTCCCCCTTCTCGTACCGCGTCCAGAGCGACGGCCACGGCTCGCTCGACGACGGATGCCGCCGCGACCGCACGAGTCCCCAGCTCACCGCGCCCACGCGCTCCAGGTAGAAGAGCGGGTAGCACTCCGCGAAGCGGTTGTCCGTGATGCGGTTCATCCACTCGGTATTGACGAGCGGACGCCCGAAACGGCGCCGCAGGTAGTCGATCCGCTGCACCTGGAACGCGAAGTCGCGGTAGCAGTGGTAGCTCACGATGTCCGAGCGCGCGGCCGCGACGTTCTCGGCGAGGTTGGACTTGCCGCGCCCGAGCGTCCCGAAGAGGTCGGCCGCGAGCGGCTGGTCGGGATCGACCTTCCAGCCGATTTCGAAGAGACGGCGCAGCCACGGCGCGGCCACCTTCCCGTGGCTGTTGTAGCCCGGCTCGTTCATCACGTTCCAGAAAAGAATGCGCTTATCGTGCGCGTGAAGGCGCATCAGCTCCTCCACCATCGCGCAGAGCTTCTCGGCGTGCTCGGGGATGTCGAGGATGTTGAACCCCACGTCCGGGCCGCCCGTGTGCGGGCTGCGCGCGCGCACGCCCAGTCCCTTGTAGACCGTGAGCTGGTCGCCCATGCGCTTCAGGAAAAAGTTCTCCTTGGACGGCGCGCAGTCGTTGAACAGGACGACAATCGCCCGGATGCCGTGCCGTGCGCAGACGTCGAGATAGCGGTCGAACCGCTTCAGGAACCCTTCGCGCTCATACAGCCACACCTCGTAGGAGAGGAACAGTCGCACAGCGTTGAAGCCCGTCTCCGACGCCAGCGCCAGCTCGCGGTCGGCCGTCGCGAGCCGTTCCTCAAAGCCGTGCGCCTGCCACTGGTCCACGAAGTTGACGCAGTCGGACGGCACGAAGTTGACGCCGCGGATCCACGGCTGGGCGTTGTACCACGCCCACGCCTTCTCCTTCGGCCACGGACCGGTGCGCGCGGCCTGCGCGGCAACCGCCCCGAGCAGAGCGCCTGCCAGGCAGGACATCTGGACTGTCAAGCGGAGCGATCGCATGGCGTGATACTCTCCGGGCGCCAGCCGCGCGCCCGTCACTTGCCGACGGGGCACATGGTGCAGTGGCGGCAGTCGAGGTTGATCGGCAGCGGCGGCGGCGCGCCGTGGCGGCGGGCCTGCACGGCGCCAAGGTGGTTGATGAGGGCGAGCAGGAGGCCGAGCGTGATGAACCCGCCGGCCGGCAGGATGGCCAGCACGACGCCGTTCGCGTGGATGTTCTTGATGGCGATGTCGCCCCAGATCGTGAGCGAGCCCGCCCCGACGATCTCGCGCACGGAGGCGATCAGCGCGAGCGCGAGCGTGAAGCCGATGCCCGCACCGAGACCGTCGGCCAGCGAATCGACCACGCCGTTCTTGCAGGCGAACGCCTCGGCGCGCCCGAGGATGATGCAGTTCACGACGATCAGCGGGATGAAGATGCCGAGCGACTGCGACAGCGCGGGCAGGAAGGCTTGCATGAGCAGGTCGACGGCCGTCACGAACGTGGCGATGATCACGATGTAGCAGGGAATGTGCACAGCGTCGGGGATCACGCGGCGCAGCGCGGAAACGAGTCCGTTCGAGCAGATGAGCACGAACGACGCCGCCAGGCCCATGCCAAGCGCGTTCTCAAGCGACGTCGTGACTGCGAGCGTGGGGCAGAGGCCCAGCACGAGGCGGAACGTCGGGTTGTTCTTGAAAATCCCGGACCAGAATACTTGCCACGTTTTCATGGCGCGTAGTATACCAAAAAAACGGTCACTTGTCCCCCTGCAATCTTGCAATCTTCAATTTAGACAGGATTACAGGATTTACAAGATTAACAGGATTGTTTCTTGAATCCCGTTGCGGTAGGGCGCGCTCGCCGAGCGCGCCGCCCGCCCCCGTCCCTGCAGCGAATGACAATGCAATTGCATTGCCATCGGCTCAACGCGCAGCAGTTTTGCAGGGCGCACCCCGTGCGCGCCCCCAAGGCAGGGCATTGGCTAAGCGCTTGGCCAGGCGCTTCCAAAAACGGCGCGACCACAGGCACGGTGCGCGAAAGCTGGATGCTTCCACTTGCCTTTCACACCCAATGGCTTGTGAAAGGATCGTGCTTCCGCAACAGGCATTTCACAGGCGATTGCTTCGCCTTTGACGATAGAAAGGTTCGGCGATTCTCACAAACCTTTCTCTCACCGCGCCCGTGGCCGGCAGCCTTTGTGGAAGCGCTTGTCCAGTTGCTCGGCAATTCACCAACTTGGGTGCGCGCATGGGGCGCGCACGGCAAAACTGCTATGCACAAGTTTAAGACCAAACCAATGTGAAGCCATTCGCGGAAGAGCCCGCGCTTGTCGCTTCTCGCGGGAGGGACCTCGCTTGTCGCGCCATTCGGGGAAGCGGCACCCTTGCCGCTTCCCCGGTAGCGCGCTATTGGGCAGTATCTCGCACAGGACGAACGGGCAGCCCGTTGTAGCGGATATATTGGCCCTGGCCAAAGCCGTCGAGACTGATGTAGAGGTCCAACGCGCCCATCGTATTGCTCGAAGGCGTTGAGGACCAGTAGTAGCCGCCCTCGTCGAAGTAGGTGAGGGTTGTTTGGTTGACATAGCCGGCGGCAGGAAGGAAGATGCTCCTGTTCGCATACTTGCCCTTGCCCGTCACCAGCCCCCCGGACACGCCGTTGGTGGTGATCCACGTGGCGGTACAATTGTCGATGAGCGCGGAAACCTCCGTATCCGTCGGCATGCGCCACGGGGAACCGAGATGCGCCGTCGCAGCATCGTGCGCCGCCACAAGATTGCCGCTCAAGTCAATATAACCCGCCAACAGAAGCGCCCAGTTGTCTTTACCGTTTGTCGAAGCTGCCGTACCCGAAGACGAGAACGAAATTCTTGTTCCGTCCGTGACCGAAATCCATCCGCTTCCTGTGTTCGTATACCCCACCGAGTCGCCCCACCAGAAGTAGTAGCCGTACTCTTCGGGCCTGGAGGCACCCACGTTGCATTTCGCCCAGTACGGCCCATTCCCCCACAGCTGGACACCGCCGGGGTTCTCCACGATCGTCACCACGAATGACGCGTTGGTAAGCAGCAGTGCGACGCCGAAGCACGAGGCGAAGTCAATCGTGAACGTATTCGCGCCCGTGATGACGTTTTCCTGAGTGAAGGTCGCGCGCGTCGTCCGTATTGAGCGTGATCTCCGCGACCGCGCCCTCGGGGAGCGTCCCGCTCACCGTGTATTCGACCGTCGCCTTGCCCGAATAGGGATACGACTGGTGGAACTTCGTGACTTTTACGGTGTTGGTGATTTCCGCCATCACGCCCATCGCCATCGCGGCGACGACGCCCATCATGAACTGTTTCATTTCTCTTTTTCCTTTCCGTTGAAAGTGGTTGCTGCTGAAGATAAAACTCCACCCCGGCCAGAAGGGCATGTCATCGACACAATTGTACCACTTCCCGCCCCCGCGCGCAAGAAGCGACGTCCCACTCTCAAGATTAGGGGCGCATCTGCGAAACTCGCCTTGTGACTACCGAACTAAGACATCTGATGCCTGCGGCGCTCAAACACGGAGTTTCCAGAGTCACGACGGCACGAGTTTTTGAAAAATGTTTGGAGGATAGCGCAAAGCACAACTAAAAATCTCAATCTCCGTGCCCTCGTGACTTCATTCCCTCCGTGTTTAGGCGCCGCAGGCAATGCGGGCAAGGATCGAGAAACGGATGCGCCCCAAGATTAGCTGGATTGTTTCCTCAATCACAAAATCCTGTAAATCCTGACAATCCTGTAATCCTGTCAAAACAAGCGAGCCGATCATTTTGGAGATACGGTAGTCAATCAGCCAATCAGTCTTTCATTCTTCATCTTCAATTCGCCTTGCGCCACCAGGCGAGGTATTCGACGTTGCCCTTCTCGCGGCCGCGGATGGGGGACTCCGCCACGCCGAGGAGCGCGAGGCCGAGCGTCTCCTGTCCGAAGCGCGAGATGTCCTCCACCACGCGGCGGCGCACCTCCGGGTCCTTCACCACGCCGCCGGGGGCCTGTCCCCGCCCGGCCTCGAACTGCGGCTTGACGAGCGAGACGATCTCGCCGCCCGGCAGGAGCACCTCCGCCATCGGCGGCAGGATGAGCTTGAGGGAGATGAAGCTCACGTCGGTCACGGCGCGCACCGGGCGTTCGGGCAGGTCGTCGGCCGTGAGGTTGCGCGCGTTGAAGTTCTCGCGCACCCACACGCGCGGGTCGACGCGGAGCTTGTAGGCGAGCTGGTTCGTGCCCACGTCCACGGCCATCACGCGCGCGGCGCCGTGCTGGAGAAGGCAGTCGGTGAAGCCGCCCGTGGAGCTGCCCACGTCAAGGCAGACGAGGCCGTCCACCGTCCATCCCGGAAACGCCGTGAAGGCCCCTTCCAGCTTCTCGCCCCCACGCGAGACGAAGCGCGGCGGCGCCTCCACCTCCACGGACGCGTCGTTCGGCAGCAGGCGCGCGGCCTTGCGCTCGACCTGTCCGGCCACGCGGACCTTCCCCTCGAGGACGAGCGCCTGCGCGACCGTGCGCGACGCGGCGAGCCCCCGCGCGACGAGCAACTGGTCGAGGCGCGCCTTCATCACTTCCTGAGGCTCGTCACCTTGCGGATGTTGGCACGGGGGATCGGACGCTCCACGCCGCTCTTGATCTCCAGGACGACCTGCTCGTCGTCTTCCCGCTTGAACAGGCCGCTCACGCGCGAGCCGTCGATCAGCTCGACTTCGGTGTCGGCCGTTGTATCGCGTCTCAGCGTGAAAGGAAGCTGCTTCGTCTCCTTCGCCTCCACCTTGACCGTGCGCGACTGGGGCAGGTAGCCGTCCAAGAACACCTTCACCGTGTGCTCGCCGGCCTCGACGTTCTCGATTGTCAGGATACGGGACTCGCCGTAACGGGTGGTGCCCACGACCCGGTCGTCCAGTGAGACCTTCGCGCCAAACGGCTCGGTGCTCACTTCGATGCGCCCGAGGATGCTCTCCATCGTGAACTTCTCGGTGGTGTCGCCCCCGTTCGCGATCTCGACCGTGCGCGTGGCGATCGCGTAGCCGGGCAGCTCCGCGCGTATCTCATGCACGCCGGACTTGACCGCGTCGACCGTCACGGGGGACTTGCCCTGGAAGTTGCCGTCAAGGTAGATCTTCGCCTTTTCGGGTTCGGTCACCACGGTGAGGCGCGCGGGAAGCCCGTCCATCTTCACCGCAAGATTTCGCCGCTCGCCCGCCGACATGCCGACCGACTGCTCCACGTCCTGGAAACCCTTCAGGCGGAACGTCAGCACCGCGCCCCCGCGGGGGACCAAGACATCCACGGGCGTCACGCCCCGTTCAATGCCATCCACGAACACGGTGGCGCCGGCGGGTTCCGTCGTGCAATGGAGCTGCCCCGAATCCAGCACCAGCTCCTCTTCGCGGACGAGGGGCGTGCGGTCGGGCATGCGGACGTCCACACGCGTCTTCTTATATCCGTTGAGCGACAGCTCGAGCGTGTAGGCGGGGCCGCACGGCAGCGTCGACAGCAGGAGCGGCGTGGTCCCCAGGGAACTGCCGTTGTACGTCACGGTGGCGCCGGCGGGTTTCGTCTTCACGAGCACGAGACCGCATTCGGGCTTGAGATCGACGGCCTTCGTCACGAAACTTTCCGTTTCGTCCAGCCGCACGTAGGTGTCAAGCGGCCAGTGGAACGGCGCCTCCACGTGCAGGAGGTGGAGCCCCGGCGCGAGTTGCAGCACGGAACACGCGGAGGATTCCTGCAGCGTCCCGCGCAGCGTGCCGTCCACAAACACCTTCGCGCCCTCCGGCCGGCCCGTCACGTCCAGACGCAGCGGCAGGGGCTTCGCCCCCATGAACGCCAGCGCGGCAACCGCCAGCAACGCACCTTTCAAAAACTTTCCGTTCATCGCTTCTCCGCCTTTCATCGCTTGGCCTTCATCCGCTCCTCGACTTCCTGCAGCTTGCGCGACGCATCCTTGTTGCGCTCGTCGGACGAGTCCGGCACCAGCTCGAAGAGGATGTGCAGCTCATAGCGCGCCTGCTCCCAGTTCTGCGTGCCGATGGCCTGGTCAGCGTTGCCGCGGTGCAGCTTGTAGACGCGGTCCAGCTCCGCATTCACGGTCGCGCGCCGCGTGCGCATCTCCTCGTAGTCGGCCGGCTTAGGATCGACTGTCTCAAGGTACTGCAGCGCCTCGTCGTACTTCCGCAGGGACTCGGCCAGGTTCCCGTAATTCGACTCGCGCTCCGCCCACTTCGCGTCGGCCACGCGGCGCGCGTCCGCGCTCAGCGCCAGGAGCTCGGGCACGGAGGACTGGATCGCCCAGATGCCGAGCTCGCTCTTCGCGAACGTCTCCAGCCTTCCGCACATCTCGCGGAACTCCTCCGGCGCGGCCTTGTTCTCGATCGACACGTCGAACGCGCGCGCAGAGCGCACCACGTGCAGCGCGAAGCTCTGCAGCGCGCCCGGCTCGGCGGGAGTGCCGACGTACTCAGGCGCGAAACCGGCAAGCGTCTTGGACGGAAGGATGTCCGCAAGGCGCGTCCGCGCGTCGGCTGACAGCTCCACCGCCTTCTTCACGTGCCGGTTCGCCTCGGGGACGTCGTCGATCGACACGTGCAGCGTCTGGCCGTCATAGGCGAGGACGTAGCGGTAGATGGTGCGCGCATCCGCCTTCACCTTCTCGAACGAGAAGGAGACGAGTTCGTCCTTGCCCTCCGGAATCGACTCGACCGCCGCGTCCGGACCCGATGCGACAGGCAGGAGGATCAGCGCCGCCGCCGCGAGCACGGCCACGAGCGCCACGCCCCAGAGGACGAGCCGCATCCAGGACGTACCTGCGGAGGACGCTTCCGCCGACGGCGCATCGCCGTTTCCAAGGCCGAGGTCTATCTTCGGCAGCACAGGAGAGGCGGCAGGCGCGGAGGCCGGCGCTGCGACGGACTCGCCCGACGGCACGACCTGGATCACCGAGTCGCCCAGAAGCACTTTGTCGCCGGCCTGGAGGCACTGGGAGTCCGGCCCCAGCTGCACGTCGTTCACGATCGTGCCGTTCGCGCTTGCAAGGTCCGTCACCCACAGGCCGCCGTCGCGCATCTCGAAGAGGCAGTGGTTGCGCGACAGGGCCGGGTCGGGAATCGAGATCTCGCAGGAGGAGGAACGCCCCAGCCGCAGTCCTTCGGCGGGCACGGCAAAGCGACGGCCCTTCAACGGGCCTTCGGTCACGAGGAGTTCAAGTTCTGTGTTCATGGCATGTCCCTGTTGTTAGAAGACGTTCTTCGAGGCCTCCATGAGAATCGGCCCGAGGAGGATGATGAAGACGGCGGGGAAGATGCACAGCATGAGCGGCCCCAGCATCTTCACGGGCGCCTCGCTGGCCAGCTTCTCCGCGCGTTCGAAACGGCGGGACCGGAGCTGTTCGGACTGGATGCGCAGGATCGACCCGATCGGCACGCCCAGCTCGTCCGCCTGGACAAGCGCGTGCACCACGCTCCGCAGGTCCGGCTGGCGCACGCGCTCGGACATGTTCTTCAGCGCCGTGCGGCGCGGCGTGCCCACCTGGATCTCGCGCGTCATGCGGATGAGCTCCTCGTTCAGCGGATCGAGCTTGCGCCGTTCGCAGTTGCGCTGGAGCGCGCTCATGAAGTCCATGCCCGCCTCCACGCTGAGCGTGAGGAGGTCCAGCACGAATGGCAGCGCGCGCATGATCGCGAAATGCCGCTGCTTCACCGTGCCGCGCAGCCACATGAGCGGATAGGCGTAGAACAGCAGCACGCCCATGCACGCGAGCAGCACGCGGTTGTCCGAGATGAACGAGTCCGGGAGCAGGCCGGACAGCACGAACACGAACGCCGTCCATGCGATGCCGCACACGATCGGCATGAGGAACTTGAGCGCCACGAACTCCGTGCCCGTCAGCAGCCCCTCCAGCCCGCCCGAAACGATCATCTGGTCCGCCTGCGCGCGGGCGGACGCGAAATGCCGCCCGGCGGCGAAACGCCTGAGGTTCGGCACGAGCGGCAGCAGCAGGCGCACGAGAAGCGGCAGACGACGCTCCGTCTTGCGTCCGTCCGCCAGCGTCACGTACGTGATTTCGCGCGCCACGGACGCCGCATACGCGGCCAAACCGGCCGCGCAGAGCGCCCAGCACGCGATCATGCCTATCTCAACCAGTTGCATGAGCTATTTTTCCTTGGCGTAGATTTTACCAAATGCCCCCTAGTCTGTGAAGCGCATATTTGATATCATATCTCGCATCCGACACGGGACAGTAGCTCAACTGGACAGAGCACTGGTTTCCTAAACCGGGGGTTGGGAGTTCGAGTCTCCCCTGTCCCACCATGTGCGGAAAGCGAAAAGCCCTAATAAATACGGGGCTTTTTGTTTTTTTCATGGGTTTGAAAATATGTGTGCGGCCTGTGCGCGGATTTTGGTATAATATTCTCCGTGCGTTATATGCGCAATACCAGAAGGAAACGACAAAATGAGGCTCTACAAACGATACCAGACGTGGTGGGTCGAATACCGGATCGACGGTCGGCACGTGCGAAAGAGCACGCGGCTTCACGACCGCGCGGCAGCGGAGGCCGTGCTCGCAACCATGAAGCTCGCCAAAACCAAACAGTCGAACGCCGAGACGATTGCCGGCCTGCTCGGATCGATCTATGAACGTGTCGAAAAGCCCGCCGGCACCGGGCTCGACGCCGCCTGGGAAATCTACCGTGATACGCTCGCCACTGCCGGACTGGACAAGGTGGCCGCCGACACGCTCCGGAAACGAGCCGGGCACCTCGCCGCGTTCGCGGAATGGTGCAAGGTAGAGCGTCCGATCGTGCGCGAGATCCAGGGCGTCGACGGTCCGACCGCCGCCGCGTATGCCGTGCACATGAGCGCGAAGGGCCTGAGCGCCAAGACGCGCCAGATGCATCTCGCCGACCTGTCGCACGTCTGGCGGATCCTCGCGAAATCGCTGCCGGGCATCGCCGACCCCTGGGCCAATCTCCGCCCACGGAACACCGAGAGCCAGCGACACCCGGCGTTCACGCGCGAGGAAGAGGCGCGCGTGATGAAGGCCGCGCGCGATCGCGGAGACGGTTGGCCGCTCATGTGCCTCATCGCCCGCCACACGGGCCTCCGCTACGGCGACGTGGCCACGCTCACCTGGGGAATCGCCGCAGACGCGATCAAGGCCGAGATACTCGAGAACGGCGTGGTCGACGTTGACGCAGGGCTTATCGTCGTGGACCCGTCAAAAACGGCCCGCCACGGCGTCCGCGTGGTGCTACCGATAGAGCGTGCGGCGCTCGCGCCCGCGCTCTCAGAGGCGCGGAAATCGGCGCGCAAGAATGCGGTGGACATCTTCCCGCGCCACGCGAAGACTTACCGGAACATCGGGCAGGCGCCGAAGGATTCCCGGTTCGGCGACATCCTGACAAGCGCCGGCACGGATCCGTCAGACGGGTACAGCTTCCACTCGTGGCGCCATACGTTCCGCACGCGTCTCGCCGAGGCGGGCGTGAGCACGGAGCTGGCCATGCGCCTCTGCGGACACACGACCGCAGCCATGAGCGCGCATTACGATCACGCCGCCCACCTCGCCGAGATGGCGCGCGCGATCGAGGCCGCTGCAGGAAAATAGGAACCCGGCGTGGCAAAATGAAAAAAGTTTAAAATTTTTTCAGGGCACGAAAATGCCCTCCGCAGGGAAGAACAGCACCTGCGGAGGGCGCCCATCTTTTGGCCTGTCTCGGCGCGATGGGAAGCGCCTCAATGTGGGGTCCGTTTAGCCCCTGGGCCTGTGCGCGGCGTGGGTAGGTGGATGCCGCCGCGCAAATCATTCATTTTATAGGGGCGCACACTCCTCCGACGCCGGACGATTTCGTCGGTCATTTCGCGAGGCAGTCGGTGCAGGTCTCGGTGATGGTGCCATCAGAAATCGTGCAGTTGCCGTCCTTGCAGGTAATGGTCGCGTTCTTCGCGTCGCCGCCCCGCGTGATGTACTTCGTGATCGCGCTCTTGAGCAGGGCGAATCCGGCCTCGCCCGCAACGGAACCGCCGCTCGTGGCGATGGCCGCGCCGACCTTCGCGGCGAGCTCGGCCGCGCCCTTGAGGGACACATCGATCGTCTTGGCAAGCTCCTCGGACGGCTTCGACGAGTAGTTCTGCATCGAAAAGTTGATTTCATCCTTGCGGATGCCGAGCGTGGCCGTGCCGATGAGCGAGTCGGTCCAATGGCGCCACGACGACAGCTCGACCGGCTCCTTCACCTTCTGGACGTCGCCGGACTTGTTGACGAGCGGACGACCCTCCGCATCGATGAGCACACGCTCGCCGCCCCAGCGGGCGTATGTGGACGTGCACCCGACGAACACCAGGCACACGCAGCCGCCGAGCGCCAGGGGTGCGAGCGCGCAGATTGATTTCATTAGTTTCTTCATTTCAGTTCTCCTGTTGACTTCTTGATGATAACCACGCGGGCGAGCTCCAACCAAAAACGAAAGTGTTAATGTTTTCTCGCCCGCGTTTCCCGGCACCCGCCGGAAATCACGGATCCCCGGCGATGCTATCGCCGGGCACGGAACCCTCCTCGCCATCTTCGGGGTTGTGGGCATCATCGCACCAGTGCGAGCTACCAAACACCCGCAGCGCCCCCCATTCAACGTGCGCCACGAATGAGCCGATTCCGAAGTGGCGCAGCAGGTGATAATAGCAATCATCCGCCTCCGCGCGCGTGATCTCGCACGGATCCAGCTCCACGCCCTCGAGCGCCGCGACGGCGACGTATGGCACGCCCGCATAGCGCGCGTCGTGCACGCGCGGCGCCAGGCCGAGCGCCGGCAATAGGCAGCCGCCGTAGATCCAATCGTGCAGCAGCGCCGCATAGAGGCGAGGCGATTCAAGTGGATGGCCACACACGCGCCACAGGAAACGCGGTATCGATGCGCCGTCCGTCGACGTCCCGGCCGGCACGACGAAGCGGTAGCCGCACACCTCGACCATCCAGTCCTCCTGGAGGACGGAGTCCTTCTCGCCGAGCGTGATGATCGCGTGGCGGATGACCGGCGCGCAGCAGTTTGCCCACTTGGTTCTCACGACACGCCTCCAGAATGCCAGAAGCTGAGCAGCTTCATCGCCGTATCGTCACCGCATAGGAGCGCGATGAGCAGCAACACCCCAACGCCGGCGATGATGATTCCTTGACGCTTGACGCGCGCGCCGGTCTTCTGCTGGCAGTCAACCATCGCAATCATCGCGAGCGTCATGGCGTCCGCGCGCGCCTCCGGCGTCTTAGCGGATTTGAGGTTGGCCGTCAGCGTGTCTGCAAGAGTCTTGTCCATCATCCCTCCACAGGTATCGAATCCAGGAACATGTCGATCTCGGCGCGGGTCTTGCCGAGCGCTGTCGCCGCCCCGCCGATGCGGATGGCGCGCGGCGCGGGGTGGAGTTGGTTGTCGATGAGGGTTCCGTATCTGCTCATGGCTCAATCTCCTAAACTCGTGGGCCAGCCGTAATCGTTCCGCTTTCGGCGGCGTTGAACTTGACCGTGCCGCTGATTGAATCGTAAAGACCCGCCGCACCGTTCACGACTACTGGGATTCCTGTGAAAACTTCTGCGCCACCTGTTAGTATCTGAACAGAGTAATATCTAGTTCGGCTATATTTTGCATAGCTATTAGATAATGGTAAGACTCTTGCGCGACCTAGAAAAAGAGAATTGTTGCCTTGGGATGTTGTCATAGAACTGGGAGTATATGTATTGTTATTAAACCTTATGAGGCTTGGCGATAGTGAAACATAGCAGACGGAGTTGTTATAAGGGATATCCATGTCATTAGTTGGATTGCGAAATGAGAAAAAAGAAATCGCTCCGTTCACGCCGAAAGCAAATCTAGCCTGTGTTGTTTGAGTGCCCACCCCTGCGTCGCATATAGTATTGACATATCCCCTGTTCTGTGTAGTATCTGGAATACTAACCACCTGAATTATCATCGAAACAGTAGAAGAACTTACGTCTGGGACACACCCCGTGTCAATGTACGACGCCACGCCGTCCGTCTCGATGTACTCCACGGCGTAGTCATACGGCAAGGGCGGCGTAGGCGCGCCGCGCTTCTCGAAGAACTGTCCCGCGCCCAACAGCATCACGAACCTCCCTGCGCTATGACATTGACCTTCTTCAGCGACACGGCGAACGTGTTCGCGATGCAGTTTTCGGTGAACGAGTACACCCAATTACCCGCCTCGTCGGGCACGGGGAACTCGTCGCCGTCGGTCTCATATACGATGGTCTCGCCAGTTGGCGCGGCGAACGTGATTGTCGGCACCGTGGAGCCGCTTATCTCCAGCCGCACGAGGAAGTCGCGGAGGTAGCCGGGGACGGCGGCGGGGAGCGTGAGCGTCGTTTCGCCCGAAACCACCACGCGGTTGCCAGCGCGGTCGCACAGGTGGCCGGGGAGTGAGGGGCGCGTGGCGGTGATATGATACCCATCTCCGTCATCCCAGAAGTCAACAGTAAGCAGTCTCTGTGATGATTCTATCGTGACCAGATACGGCTCGCCGTTGCCATTCAAATCGTAATACCATGTTCCACCGACTTCGTACTCTCCAATCGTGTACGTCACGCCGCTTTCTACTCCGCTCCCGCTGAACTCCCACACGCCCGGCTCCACCAGCGCGTAGCGGAGGGCGGCGGCGGCGGCCTTCTCCGCGATCTGCGCGGCGTAGCCGTCCCAGGTCGCAACCTTCTCGGACGTTGCGCCGCTGTTCACAGCGTCGAGCTGGACATGCGAGAGCGCGTCCTGCTTCAGATCCCCGATCGTGACTTCCTGCCAATCAGACTGAGATCCTTCTTCTCCGGGCTCTGCAATCGTATAATTCAGGCATCTCCACAATCGTCCCTTGTGCGAGACAATGACTGGAGGTTCATAATCATCAGATATCCACGCCGGGTACGCCGCCGAGCCGTCCAATTTGTCGGCCACCACGCCGCCGCCGATCGTTACCCACTCGCCGTCGTGGTAGATCGACAGCTCGCCGTCGGCGATGTAGGCGTCGCCCTCGACCGGATCCTCGGGCGCCTCGTCGCGGAGCTTGATCGCGTAGTAGCTGCCGCCGGAGACCGGCGCGGCGTCGCCGTTCATTACGTCCACGTCGCCCTTCGCCACGATCCATGTGCGGACGACATCGTGCTCGTCCGTGCCGGCCACCGTAATCATCAGGCCCTGCGCGACGTGTCCGGCAGTCGAGAATTCATCGGGCGCGAACGTGGCCACCCACAGCGGCGTGCCCGGCACCTGCACGGCCGCCGCCGCCACCGTGTGGCCGTCCGGCAGCGTGAGCGTGACGCCCACGCTGGACACGCCGAGGCCCGCGAGCGCAGGCGCCGGCGGCACCGCCACCGTCACGCTGCACGCGCTCCCCGCCCACGCCGTGAGCGGTTTCAGCGGCAACGCCGCCGAGAAGAGCTGGTTCTGGATGTTTGTCTGGTACATGTTGCCTCCAATCAGTCACCATCGTAAAGCAGGGTTCCGGCCGATCCGTGCAAGAGCCGCCCGCCGGAACCATAGAGCAGCTTCCCGGTTGCCGCGCGCTTGAAGTGCGCATAGAGGGTCACAGAAGCCGTTACCGTGAACGTGTACGACGCGCTCGTCGAGACCGCAGCGGCGGATGAGCTGTCTGCGGTGGTCCACTTCACGAACTCGAAGCCCGTGTTCGCCGTCGCCGTGACGGTGCAGGACGCATACTGCGCGTATGTGCCGCCGCCGCTCACGCTCCCGCTGTTCTGCGGAGAGTCCGTCGAGACGTAGACGCCGACATTGAACGCCCGTTGCTCGAAGACGGCTCGCACTTCGTGTTCGTAGTTCGTGCCTCCGCTCGCAAATCCGTAGTCGTAGGTTTGCGCGCAAGTATACTCTTTGCTGAACGTGGACGAGTACGATTCCGCGCCCCAGTTCGACCACGCCGACCACGAGCCGGTTCCGCCGGACGACGTGTACTGCTGATAGCGGCTCCGATGCTCCCAGCGAGAGAATTGCCACTCGGCGGTCCCGGTTGCCACGAACTGATAGGTGGTGAAAAGCGTGCTCGACGAGGTATCACCCGCCGTATGGCTTCCCGTCTCCGTAAAGGTCGCGGAGCCTCCGCCCACGCTCGCCGCTAGTGTCATGTATGCCATAGCGCGCGACTCCCCTACTCCGCTGAATGTGGCGTGGCCGTGAACACGGTCTCTGGCGACGACGGCGCGGTCGCCTCGGTGCGAACGCCCGGAATGGTTTTCTTCGTGAAGGCGTGAGTCGAGTCGGAGTACGCCCCATCGGCGTCGACGTTCTGCTTCCAGAGATCGATGTCGCGCACAACCGTGCTCGTGGCCCCCGTGGAGAGATTGACCTTCGAAAGCGTGGCCTGCAACCTTCCGGCCTCCGAAAACGCAAACGAAACGTCAGTGATCACATCGACGTTCGGCATGGAGCTGCCGGCCGGAAGCCGGCCGAGGGATATGTAGCGGAGCGGGCCGCCGGAGCCGTTTTTCCGGGCCAAGACCTCAAACGGCTCGGCCGGCGCCGATCCGCCGCCGCTCGACGGTGAAATCATCTGCGACAGCGTGCTCGCTTCAATCGCATCCGACGAGCTCCAGCCCTTGATCTCCACAAGCCCCGTCTCTGGGTCTCCGCCTGGATCCGGGCTTGCCTTCTCGCCCTCCCGGTCGATCGACACTTCGTCCAGCTTTTCCTTGTCGCCCACGTTGAACAGCGGACGATAATCCGCCACCACTTCGCCGTTGACGACCTTGTACAGCGGCCATGTCGTCGAGTTCGGCGACTCCTGCTTCTGCGCAAGCGCCGCGACGCTCGCCACCGTGCCGACGGCCACAACGTCGTCCTGCGTCCCAATCTCCGCATAGACGATGTACGTGCCCGTGTCGGTCACGTCCACGTCGTCGCCATCGAACCAGATCGTGGTCTTGCCCTTCTGGACGCCGCCAGCGCCGACTCTCCACGTCACGCTCTCGGATTCGCCTTCAGCTTCTTCGACCGTGCGCGTGAGCTTGAAATGGAACCGCGAGACGATTCGCCCGAACGCGACATATTTCAGCGCGCCGCCGGCGCCGCCCTGCCGCGCCAAGACCTCAAACGGCTCCTCCTCTTCGTCTGGCCCAGGTCCAATCATCTCCGCCAACTTGTCCGACTCGTCCGACGCGGACGAATTCCAATCCTTGATCTGCAACAGACCGCCTACTGGATCCGCTTCCGGGTCCTCGCTTTCTGCGGTCCCTCCCGCGTCGATCGATATTTCGTCCGGATCTGCGCCCGCGCCAATGCCGAGAAGCGGACGATAGTCCACGGTAATCACGCCGTCGACCAAATAGTACAGCGGCCAAAACGTCGCCGACGTGTCCTGCTGCAACGCCTCCAGCTCGTCCGCGTCCGCAACGACGCCCACGGTCACCTCCTTGCCCGTGGCGCCCTCGCCCGTGGCGTCGCCGAGAGAGGCGTAGACGATTTCCTCGCCGCCCCCCTCCAGATCGACCTCTCCGCCTTCGAACCAAACCGTGGTCTTGCCGTCCTGCACCGCGCCCTCGCCGACCGTCCAGACTGGCTGACCCTCTTCCACTGTGCGCTCGAGCTCGAAATGGAACGGCGGCGGGAGCGGCTGCGATTCGTCGCGCCCGCGCGGCCGGGCCGGATACGCCGTGCCTCTATACCCGGCGCCCATCGCACGCCGAAGCCACGCGGCCGCCTGCTCTCCCAATACGTAATTCATGCCGGCTCCGATGTGAAGGCCGAAGGAAACGAAACGCGCTCATACGCGACTACGAGAAAAACGTAAGGATCCGTTTGCGCGGGGTCGAAATGCCCGCTGCCGTCAAGCAGCACAGGCGACGAAACCGGCACGCTCTTGCCGGAATCAGTCGCCACGGTAATACGCTCGACCTCCTGGTCCGAGCCCTGCGACAACTGGACCGTGCCGCAGTCAACAACCGGAACCTGCCACCCACACTCTCTCATCGAGTCGCTGCCGTTAATCTTGACCTTGTTCGACATGATCTGGAGCGCGATCGTGTAGCGGTACATCCAGCCGTCCGGATCGCCGAATATGCGCTCCTCGTCTGCCTGCGAACACCGCACCTGATCCGCCGCGAACGTATGCCCGCCTACGGACAACGTACCAGAGTTCACCTTGTCAACGTAGGTCACGTAGCTCGCCCACCTGGTCTTGGTCTTGAACACCTTCACGTATGTGGGCGCGGGACGATCGACCTGCGGCACGCTTTCGAATGGCTGGTTAGCGGAGTTCAGCACCGGCGCTCCGGTTTCCACGTCGTTCGTAAGATCCCGCTGAACGGACCCGGACTGCCAGCCTATCTTCTCGACCGACAACGTGGCGACCTCGTGCTCGTCCTCTTCGTCCTGGTTCGTCTGCGGTCCATATTCGACGGTTACTTCCACTCGCGTTTTTTCCGAGCCCTTCCCCTCGGAGAATCGCCTGCTTTTCACGATGAGATTCTCGAAAGTCTCGTGCGCGTCGCCGAGCTTCGGCAGACCGGACACGTTGTCAAGCAGAGCGTCGTCGTCCAGCGGGCTATCGAGAATCACCAGATAGCGCGCGGACACGGACGACATGCCCTTCCCGGCCTCGTCACCCCACTCGCGTCCGTCGAGCAGGTATGCGTGATTATACGTTTTCGACGATGCCATCCTACCCTCCAATCACGTCAAAGTCCAGATTGTCCGCCGTCTCGGCGGTGTTGTCCTTCACATCCTTCAGGAGCGAGGCGATTTTATCCACGCCCTTCGCGATCTTCTCCTGCGCGGTGGCGTAACCCGCGCGCAAGGCGAACGTGACCGCTTTGTAGGTGCCGCCGAGCAGCGCCTCAGGGTTCACGTTCTTCTGCGCCGAGCCGGCGCCCGCGCCGAGCGCGCCGAGCTGCGCGCGGTCGGCCGCGCCGATCGTCACGGCGGCCTTCGCGTATGCCTCGCCGGCCTTCTTAGCCGTCTCGATCGCAACGTCGCGCTGCGCCTGGAGCGCGGAGAGGTCCACGTTGCCGAGCGGCCCCTCGCCGAGCCCCCATTTCAGCTGGTCCTCGAAGACCTTGAACGTCTGCTCCCAATTATCGGCTGTCGTTTTCGCGACATCCTTCTCGCGCTTGAGAATGCGGTCCATCACCATGTTCTCGACCGCGTGATTCCCGGTGAGCTGTGCTATCAGCATCTCCGCGCCGTCTACCAGGTTTGAGTACAGGCCCTGCACGCGTGCCGCGAAGTTTTCGGCTGCCGTCACGATGATGCCGCCGATCACGGTCATCGCGTTGTTCATCACGCGCGAGATCCATTCCGCGAGTTGGAGGAACGCCGCCTTGGTGTCCGTGATGAACGGCTTGATATACGCCCACGCCGCCTTCGCGAAGTATTCCATCTGCGCCGCGCACACGAGCGCAGCCGTTCGCACGCCGCCGGTGAATTGCGTGTCAATCAACTGCGCAACCTTTCCAATTCCCTCATTCCAAACCTTAGTCGCAGCTTTTCCGATCACGCCGAGCGAATCGGCCGCCGCGTCGCCAGCGTCCGCCGCCGACTGTGAGATTCCCGGCATGGCCGCCACGAGGTCCTGAATCGCAAACTCGCCGTCGCGCGCCACGCGCTCGATCACAGGCATGAACGCGAGACCGGCGCGGCCGAACACCTGAAGCGACGCAGTTGCGCGGTCCTGCATCGACGGCAGCTTCGACACGACCTTCAGGACGTTGTAGAACCCTTCCACGCCCACTTCGCCCGTAGCCTTCGACATACGCTGGAACGCGACGGCGAGCTGTTCGGGCGAGTTGGTCTTCACGCCGATCATGTTCAGCGCTGCGCCGAGCTTCGTGAGCTCTTCCGTGCCGGCGCCTGCGGACTGCGCAACGTCGGAAAGCGTGCCGAGCTTGTTCACGGTCGCGGCGAAGGCGCCGCCGGCCGCGACGGCGGCCACGCTGCCCCACTTCGCGATGCTCTTCGTGACGCCCATCGCGGACGAGGCGATGTTGCGGAACACGCGAGAGGTCGCGTTGATTGCCGCGACCTTAAGGGTCAGTTGTGTGCTCGTTCCTGCCATCTTCTACTCGCTTTCCAAATCGCCTTTCGATGTCCTCGACCCATCGGCCGAGCCCTTCCGCCTGCGCGGCGTCCTCCTCGCGTTTTATGGCCTCCGCGAGGTGCGGCAGCATCCAGCTTGCCAGCAACTCGCTTATTTTCGGCGGGCTCCCGAAAAGCCCCACGACGTGCCGCACGAGCGACGCCATCGCGAGAGGAAGCCACAGCCCCAGGGTGGACTCGCCCTCGCGCCGGCGCACGTCGGCGATGGTGTCGCTGGGGCGCGCGCCGTCCGCGAGGAGCGTCAGGTAAAATCCGCCGCGCCTCCGCCGGACATGTCCACCGCGAAGGCGTAGAGCTTCTGGATCGCCGAGCCCGAGAGGCCGTCCGTGTCGATGACGGATCCGTCCGCCAGCGTCACGTAGTCGCGGATCACGCCGCACATCTCGCCCACGATCGCGAGCGGGTCGCCGTCGCCGCTCGCGGCCTGCACCGCGCGAAGGCGCGCGAACGGCACGGGCTTCGCCACAACGGCGTTGCCCATGACGTTGCCGGTGCGGTCCGGTTCCTGAAACATGCCCATCTCTTGCTCCTTACTGATTGCTCGCAGTCGGCGCCACCGCGCCAGGCTGGAACGTGAGCGTCCAGTTCGCCGCGCGGTCGCCGCCGGCTTCCGGGTTCGGCGGCTGGGCGTTCTGGAGAATGCAGTCGCCGATGGTCACGGTCTTCGACACGTCGTTCGTGCCGTCGCAGTACACGACCGTGAGCATGAGCGAGCCGACGGTATTCACCACCGGCGCCTCGTTGATGCCCTGCACCACGAGATCGATGGTGTCGTTATTCAAGAGCGCGCCCTTGATGAACTGCTTCGCCGTGTCATCCAGACACGTCACGTCCGTGGGGTCGCTCGACTGCGGCTGCGCGCTCGGCGCCTGCACGACCTTGAACGCGGTGCTGCCGAACGTGGCAGTTACGCTTTTGACTTGATACTTGGCCATTTAGTCCTCCTCGGGATCTAGGGTTTCAGGATACGTGAAATTCATGCGGAGCGCCGCGTATTCAAGCGGGAACCCGCTCATGGAGTTCTCGTAGCGCGCGGCCGTGTTGAAGCACGCGCCCACGTGCCCGCGCGTGATCGCCGCGAGCACGAGCTCGCGCAGGCGCTCGACCTTCTCGGCGATGCCGCCGAGTACCAGGCCGTTAGCGCCCGCCGTGCGCGTGGCCTCCTCCGTGTAGCTGGGACGGAGCGCCGTGTCGACCGCGCCCACCTCGACCACGAACTCGAACGTCTCGGCGTCCACGTTGCCGAGCTCGTTGTCGCCATCGGTGTAGAGCCACGCGTAGGGCGCGTCCTTTTCGCCCGGCGCGCCGTCCACGCCGTAGCGGTCCACGATCACGAGCAAACCGCGGCCGAAGTTCTCGGCGCAGTAGGCCGCGATGGTTTCATCTGCGGCGACGAGGCGCGCGGCGGCCACGCGCACGCTGTGGGGCGTGATGCTCATTTCACGACTCCGTATTTGCGGATGCGAGACGAGTAGTATCTCTCGAACATGGCGCGCACCATGTCCGGCCATTCGCGCGCGAGGTTCTCGGCGAACGAGTTGATCACGTCGCGGTCCGGGCGCGAGTACATTGCGGGGATGTCGCGCACGCCGCGCCAGTGAAGATACCCGCGCTCGCCCTGCGTCATGGCGTGCGTGTTGGCCTCCTGGAACTTCTCGGCCCACTTCGCGAGGGCGTCCGGCCATCCGATCACCTGCTCGTCCGGACTGCGCTTGAACATCACGATGCGCCGATCGTCGGCGAGCACGCCGCCCATCTTCTGTCCGGGCCTCAGGTAGGTTGATATCTCGTGATGCGGCGGCATGCCGCGCACGCCGTCCACGCCGCCGGCCTGGCGCATGACCTTCACGAGACGCTTCCGCGCGCGCTTGGCGGCCGCGCCGAACGCCGCGCGCATGGTCTTCGGGAACCGCTTCTCAAGCGACCGCAGCGTGGCGCGCGATTGACCTGTCAGCTCGACGGAGATCATAGCTGCTCGCCTCGCATGTTGCGCGTGCACGACATCCGCCATCCGCGCGGTGAGGCCGTGACGCCCTTCACGATGTAGGTGCCGCGCGGCGGCGGGAAAATAAGGCGCGTTCCCGGTGCTGGAGGTGCCGGGAACGGCCACAGATCTGGCCGCAGGATCGCGGAAAGCCGGTCGCCCGTTTCCGGTGCGACGCTCGCCCCCGCGCCTGCAGCGAGGTCACGCCCCTGCACGACCGCCACGTTCACGCCGAAACGGCGCACCGTCCCCTGCGCGTCGCCCGGCAGGACGAACTCGCAGGTGGCTGGCTCCTCGAACTTCGCGAATGCGAATCTGGGCAGGCGCAGGGGCATTGGCTTACGACTTCGCAGACTTGGCCACGAGAATCTTGGCGGGCTGCAAGCAGGCGCAACCGAAGATTACCTCGGCGCCGAGGAACTTCGCGTCGTTGTTGTTCGTGCCCGTCGAACGCAGACGGAACGACCACGGCCCGATCTCGGGCATGGAGATGTCCGACACGTCGAACTTGTCCGGATTCTGCACGATCGGCAGGCGCGTAGCGATGCCGTAGGCGTCGTCCGCGACGACCGCGCCGCCGAAGACATACGTGGTACCCGAGATCGCAACCTCTGGCGCGCCGCAGACTTCCGCAATGCGGCCGAAGCCGAGAATGCGGTCGATCCAGCCGTCGAGCAGCGCGTCGCGCGCGCCGTAGACATCCGCCGGAAGCTCCGCCAGGAGCTCCGAATAGAAGTCAGGCGTGACGAGCAGCGTGGAAAGCTGCGGCTTCATGCCGGCGGCAATCGCAGCCGTGCGAATCGCGGCCACGCGCTTCATGTAGGTGCCCGAGCCGGGAATCGTGAGCGTGCCGGTCGCGTTCGTGATGATGTCCGTCAGCACGGCGTCCTGCATGAACTTCGCGCAGGCGTCTGCGGACGAGATCGCGGTCTGCGTGGCCCAATCGCGGCCCACGTCGGTTTCCATCACGTCGTCCGGAAGCAGACGCTGAGACTGCCACGGATGGTGATTGAGCGAGATGTTCACGCCAGCGACGCCGGCGGTAGTCGCGCTCGTATAGTCGTTCACGCCGCCGCCGGCGAGAGCCGAGCCGAACTCGGCGGCCGCGCCGCGCGAGAACACGGGCACCTTCACGACGTTGCCCTTCTCGTCCTCAGTGAGGGCGAACGAATGAGCGAAACGGCCGAGCGGCGCAAGAGACGCGCGGGCCGCGAGAATGGAATCGCGCGCCGCGATATCGAGAAGCAGGGTAGAGAGAGTAGATGCCATTTTTGGCCTCCTTAGTTTTTCGAGGTGCGACGCGCGAGGGTGATCTCGTGCATCGCGGATTGCCACTTGTCGAGCGCACCGGAACCGGCGGCCCCTTCGGTGGATGGTTGCTTGAGCGCGGCGCTGGCCAGCTTCCGGTGCTGCGCGATTTCGGCGTCGAGCTGCTTGCGGAGATCCGCAAGGGCCTTTTCGCCTTCGGCGATTTTAGCCTTATAGCTGCTCGCCTCCGTCTGTGCGGCGGCAAGGGCCTTCTGGCTTTCGTCGAGCTGGTGCTTCAAATCGTCACGCGCGGCGGCAAGCGCCGCGATTTCCTTGTCCTTGGCGGCCTGCAAGCCGGCGAGCCGCGCCTGCCAATCCTCGGCGCTCGCGGCCTGCGCGGAAGGTTCCGACGCAGGGGCTTCGGTTTTCGGTGAGTCCGCAGACTCACCTTTTTCTGGTGATTTCGGTTTGGCGGGCGCTTCAACCCCTTCGGCGCCCTTGCCCTTCGGCTCCGCTGACGCCGGCGGCGGCTCATCCTTCACGGCCAAAAACCTAGCGGCGGCCTCGGGCATGTGTGCGAAATGGTGGCGCGTGGCGCACGCGGCGGCCTGCACGGTGGTGGGAATCACCACGCATTTCAGGCCCGCGCGGAGGGCGTCGTCGCCCGTCATCCAGGTTTCGGCGTCCATGATGGCGGAAAGCTCCTCGTCGGTCTTCCCGCCGAACTTGCCGCGATAGAAGGCCATGATCGCGGCCTTCATCTTGTCCAGCACCTCGGCCTCGTGGCGCATGGCGTCGGCGTCGCCCTCGGCCCAGCTCCAGGGGTTGTGCATCATCACGAACGACCCCTCCTCAAGCTGGATTTCGTCGCACGCGCACATGATCACGCTCGCCATGCTCGCGGCGATGCCGGTGACGTGCGCGACGACGTGCGCCTTTGAATTCTTGATCGAGTTCGCCATAGCGAGGCCGGGCACGATGAGGCCGCCGGGCGAGTTGATTTCAATCGTCACGCGCTCCCCGGGCGCGGCGCCCGCGAGGAAATCCGTCACGGCGTCCGGGCCGATCGTGCGGCCCCACCAGGTGGTCGTGGTCTCGTTGCCGATCTCGGCGTCAAACTTCAGGGTTTTCATCTTCAGTACCTTCCTTCTGGGGTTGTTCGATCACGGCGCCCGCAACGGTCTGAAGGGCCGGATGCGGAAGGCCGAGTTTTTCAAAGTCTTTCAATTCGGCGGCCCATTCCTCGAGCGACGCCTTGTAATCCGGGCCGAGCTCGCGCCGGTAAGTGGTAAGCCCCAGGCGCAGCTTCTCGCGCGTGGCGGACACGGTCTTCGTCTCGTCGATCTCGCGCGGTTTCGGCCACGACCACGAGAGGAGCCGGTGCCAATCCGGCGGAAGCGTCACGCGCAGCTCGCCCGTCCGGACGGCCCACGCGATTGCCTGGCGTCCGATCCAGTCGCACACGGTGCGCTCGAGTTCCTTCTGGCACTCCTCGAACGTGGTCCAGGCGAGGCACATCTCCGCGCGCGCGGCGCTGTAGCTCGCCTCGGCGCGCAGCATGGCGTAGAGGCGCGGCATGCCGAGCGTGCTCGCCGCCGTGCCCACGAGCCAATCGAGATACGCGGCCATGTTGGGATTGGGGCGTTTCGTGTCGAGCAGCTCGAAACGCTTCCCGGCGGGCATTTCATCGAAGTGCGCGCCAATGGCCTCCATCTCCTCCAGGGAGAACTCCACCTTCTCGTCGTCGCCGTCGGCGGCGGATCCGTCCGCCACCTCGGCGTTCGCGGCGTCCACGGCGGCCTTGAAGGCGTCGGGCACGCTGTCGGTTGTCACCTCGTCCTTCGCGTCGCTGATGATCTGGCCAACAAGCTGCGAGTTCACCTTCGCGCTCTGGGTTTCGGAAGCCGCGATTTCGTGGATGTCGGTGAGCGTGTTGATCGCGGCGACGAGCGGCGAGATGCCGCGCCCCTGGTTGAAGCGCGTGCGGGAGGCGCAGAAAATCCAGTTGTCGGACCGGTCCCGCGCGAAGGGATCGCGCTGAAGATACCTGGCCGCGCCATCCTTCGCCGTGAAGGTCTGGCGTCCACGCTGAGATGTTGAAACCACCACGCCGCAGAACGCACCGAGCGAATCGAAGACAACGCCCTGGCTCTGCGTGTGGTCGGCGCCCACAAGCGCCTTGAAATCTTTTTCGTCCAGCGAGGCGATTTCATCGGTCTCGAACGCGCGGACGCGGCCCGTGCCGAGTCCGCCGGTGATGAACCCGTCGTCGAAGACAAGCGCGCAGTCGCCGTCCGTGTCGATGGACTGCACGACGAGCTTCAGGATGTTGTTGAAGTGCGTGTCGTTGACGAAGCCGGCGTGCGGCGCCCAGGTGGAGTTGAACCAGCGCGCGCACACGTCGCCGCCGGGGAAGTTGCAGGTGAGCTTTCCGCCGAGCGTGCCGACGATGTTCACGCGGCGCTGATGGTCGATCGCGCGGCGCTCCGGGCCGTTGCGCATAGCCTGGCGCGAGAGGTCCGTGAGCTTCCCGCGCTTGTGCGCGGTGAGGATGCCGTCCTCGCCCGTGAGCTCGACGAATGCGGGCTTGCGCTGCTTGGATGTCGGCGCCTCCACGGCCTCATAGCCGCCGCCGCCGTGGGCGAGGCGCACGAGCGCGCGCGCCGCGCCGGCAATCCGGCGCGCGACCACGCGCTGCTGATCGGGCTTGAGATCCTTGAAACGCACGCTCACCGATAGACCCTCCCGATGTGGCGGATGCCGGTTCCGCCGCGCGTCTTCAGCGCACGCAGGGCGTTCGCCCACCGCGCGCGCTCGGCCGCGAGCTTGTCAAGATCCAGGGCCGTGTAGGAGTCGCTGCCGTCCCCGGCGGAGACGGTTGCGGACGCGCTGCCGGTGCGGAGTATCTCCGCGACGGTCGCGTCGATTGCGGCGATTCGCCGCTCGCAGTAAGCTATTTGTCCTGCCGTGCCCATTGCGCTTGCAGTATATATCGCGCAAGGGAAATCGTGGAACGGTTCGCGGAAAACCTTTCAAGAATCTTGAGAAAATCAACCCGCCGATGGTATCGGCGGGCACGAAACGCACGGATTAGGGCCAAATCCGGCCCCAGGAGCGCGCCGCGCGCGCCGAGGCTAGTAGGCGCCGCCCTTCCAGCCGATCGCGCGCAGGGCCAGCTTTTGGGCGTATGCGCGCTGTTACGCGCTCCAGGCGCGGGCGCGGTTCACGGTAGTTCATCCGAGGCTCCTCTCCGCGTGCGGCCCGTGACCTCGTGAAGCCAGTGGTAGCCGTGCGCCACGCACGTGGCGCAGTAGCCGCGCCGGGCGTCGCGCGGCCCGAGCTCGCGGCCGCAGTATCCGCAGCGCCTTGAAGGCGCGGGCACGGGCGCCGCCTCCACCTTCCGCATGGCGCGCACATACTCGATCGCCGCCGCGCGCATGGTCTCGCGCGTGCCCTCGCCGGTTGCGCGCCTGCGCCCGAACAGGTAGATGTATCGCTTCCGGTAGAGAGGCGAACAGGCCGGGCACAACCCCGCCCTCGGCCCGCCCATGAACTTCGCGCCGCACCCTTCGCACTCCTTCTCGCTCATGTATTTCGGCCGCTCGCTTGTTGTCGTCCGCTTGTCGTCACTCATCGCGCGGCCCTCCGTTCGATTGCCAGTTCGCGGGCGTAGGCGCGCTGGGAGGCTGAGAGGTTGACGGCAAGCCATTGAGACCGCGCGTCAAGCGCGCGCTTGCCGGTTGCCGCCCATTCGGGCAGTCTCACCCGAAACCGCGGACTGTAGACCTTGCCGTCGAGAAGTCTCGCCTTGGCGTAGCACACGCGCCTCTGGGCGCGCCTGCGCACGACCGCCCTTGCGTAAAACGCCCGTTCGGCGGCGCGCACGGCCTCCGGATTCGCCGCCCGCCTCGCGCGCTGCTTCGCCGCGGCCTTCACCTTGCTTTCTGGCTTCTGGCGATACCTGCGCTGCTTCTCCTTGCACTTCTCCGGGTTGGCCTTGCGCCACGCCGCCTCCAACGCGCGGAAACGCTCTGGGTCGCTGGCGCGTCGAGTCTTGATGCGGGCGAGGACTTTCTCGCGGTTTGCCGCGTAGTATTTGCGATTGGCCTCTGTCCTGGATTTCTTCATGCCGTCCTCCTGAAGAATAACGCGATCTTCTCATAACGCCGATGCTCGGCGGCTTCGTCCATGAAGTCGTGCATGGTCTCGCGGTTGAACCGCTCCAGCTCCTCGACGGGCACGGGCGGGAACACCGCGCCGCTTGCGGCAAGGTAGTCCGTCTCGCATGCCGTGCGCCCGCCGATGCAAAACGCGTATGAACCGGCTGCGGCGAGCGCTGCGGCCATGATGTCTCCGACATTGGCGGTAATGCGGCAGTCAACATCCTCCGGTGTGTGGTACGACTCCGGACCGGCCGATCGCCGCACATCTTCGAACATGCGAAAGTCCGTCTTGGTCTTCATCGCGCGCCATCCCCCTGCGGCCAATACGCCTCGCACGAGACGAGACGCACGTTGTTCTTCCCCGCGCGCTTGAAGTTGCGGAAGTGTATGTCGCGGAGCGAATACCCGTGAAGTCTGAATAGGTCGGGCCGTTGCACGATCAGCTTCATCATGGCGTCCCAGTACGGGCGCCACATGGGCTTCACCAAATCTTTCTCGTCGCGCATGGAAACGGCCATCATCTGAATGGCATGGTCCTCGCCCTTGTGCGCGTCGAAGCGCTCAATGCTCACTTCTCGTTGCATAGATTGCCCATCCTTAGATTCCACGCCTCGGCGGCGTCCTCTGGCGTGAGGTAGAAAAAGCCGTCGGGGTTCGTCGTCGGACCGCGCGCGCCGCAGTTGCCGCACACGCCATAGTGGATCCACGCGCCCACGCGGGCGCCGCGAACGTGCGAACGCCCGATCGTCACGACCGCGCTCTTGCAGAACGGGCACGGCTCAAGATGGATTTCACCCTTCGCGCTCACTTCGCACCGCCTTCCTTCGCGCCGCACACGGCTTGTCGCACTTCCTCGTACGTGCCCTCAACGGCCACATACGATGAAGAACTACGCGGAAGAATATCCATCAGCTCACGGCAGAAAATGGCATCGACATAATGACGACCGACAATGTCAGTTCGCCCCTCTTTAATGAGCAGAATGCAAGAAGGATTGACAGACACCTCAAAACCTGTGAACGCACCGCGACTATGGGCGAGTATTCTGAGCCTTATCATTTCCCCGCTCCTTCCTCCGCCTCGTAGGGCTTCTGCGCCCATGCCATGATTGCAGTTATCAGTTTCTTGCCGTCGCCCTTGCGCCGCCATTGATCGAATTGCGCCATACATCGCTCTCCCTGCTCCGCCGCCGTGCCGACGTCGCACTGGCGCGGCGGCGCGGAGAGGGCGGCGTTTGCCTTCGGAATCGCATAATAGCGCAGATCGAGTAAGGCGGGAAATCCCCGCTCTCGACATTTGTACTTGTCCATTATGTCGTTATATTTCGAGTTCAGTATCTGGTGGCAGAAATTCCGTGCGGCGTCTCGGAGCGCTACTAGCGCCTCGCACATTGCCGCCGCGTTGCCGGGCGAGTGCCGCTCCGCCTCCACAATTCCGCCGACTGCGAGCGCGTCGGCCTCGGCCTTGGCCTTCTCCCGCTTCCACGCCGCCTCAATGTCATCAAGAAGCTTGGTGAAATAACTATCTTCAATTCCAAGCATGAGAGAAATGCTCACTCGTCTTGATAGGCATTCAGCAGAACCGTAACCATTGCTGTTAAGGTCGCAACATTTTCGGTAAGTGCACTCGCTGCACTCATGAACGGTGTATTTGTCCCGCGCCAACGATATGATCTTCTCGACCTCACTCTTTTCCATTTCTCATCCTTTCACTTTTCGGCCGTCGGCCGTGATAACATTTGCCTGTCGGGAATGCAATGGGACAGGCGGCGCCATACCAGGTTTAACTACTTTTTTGACAACGGGAGTTCCCTCCCCCGTCTGGTTTCGCAGAGTTGCGCACTTCACGCGGTTCCCCGCATGAGTCCTAAGCGCGCGGAACGGCTCCTGAACGTTGAATCGTTCGACCGTTCCCGGAAGACTCTGCGCGGTCAGATCGGCATCACGCTTTCCGTGCACATTCAAAGCGCTTGCACGGGTCGCCTCTAGCCTATGCGGTACTCGTATTCCAAACGGCCCCCGCACTATGGGTGTAAGATGTTTCACGCGAACAGTTCCCCCTGAACCGGGCGCTGTTCGCCGTGGCGGATCCACCAGAGCGCATTCGCAAGCGCCTCGTCGAAAGCGCGCTCCGCGACGCGCGAGGCGTCGAGCGCCGCCTGCTGTCGCGTGGCAAAATACTCCTTCTGGTGCGTGCGCATCGCGCGCCCCGCCGACAATGCCGTGAGCACGCACTCGGCGGTCACGTCGCCCTTCACCGGGCCTAAAACTGGATCGATCATTGTTTCTGTTCTCCTTTTTCCGCGCCCGCGCTACCCGGCGCGAGCACTAGCTTTCGCGAGCTCCTTTCGCACCGGCGCACCCTCTACGGGTGCGCCGGCGGATTGGGTTTACTCGACAATCACCCAGTCGTCGGAGAGCATGTCGGTCTGCGACGCAAGCCAGCCCATGACGATTGAGCCGTCTGCGGCCTTCATTGTGATGTAAGGCACAACCTTGACCGTGCCACCGTTATGCTCGGCATACTCGGCGTTTGGCTTGCCCCAAATGCCCGTCGCAGGGATCTCTTTCGGGCCGTCACAGAGCGGGACGCAAAGCCACATGCCCTTGCCGTTCCAGCCGCGACGAGCAACCTTCTTGCCCTGCTTCATGGCGCGAATCGCGTCACCGAAGTCCATCATTTCATTCATTGTTGTTTTCCTTTTTTGTTTGTTTGTCCAAGAGCGTCTTGGAATCGTCAGGGTCAAGCCCGCGCCTAGCGGAACAAGCTTGGCCCTGACGTGCGCCAACGCGCCCCGCCGACAATGCCGTGAGCACGCACTCGGCGGTCACGTCGCCCTTCACCGGGCCTAAATCTGGATCTGTCATGTTTTCTGTTCTCCTTTTTCCGCGCCCGCGCCACCCGGCGCGAGCACAAGCTGCGTCGCGCGGCGGCCGCACGCCGCGCAGACCAAATATCGCACATTGCGGTAGCGGCCCACCGCGCGGAAGGAATCCACGCCGCCGCAGCGGTCGCACACGATCGACCGCCGCACCAGGCGCTGAGGCGCCTCGCGCGGCGCCGGCTTCTTCTTCGCGCGCTTCTTCATCCGGCCCTCCTGCGGCGCAGAACGTAGCGCAGCTTCTTCGGCTTCGCCGCCGCCGCGAGTGCCGCGTCGATCTTGCCCACCTCGTCGTCGGCCTCCGCCGGACGATAGAGCCCGATCGCCGACGCGCACACGAAACATCCGTAGAGCACGTCGCCCCAGTGGTTCTCGCCGGTCTTCTTCCACTCCCACTGCGTGAAGTTGTCCGGACGCTTGAACTTCGTCTTCAGTTCCTCGGCGGCCACCTCCTGGACGAATCCGTGGTGCGCCGTCGTGTCCGTGCCCCAGAGGCTCACGCCGCCGGGCGCGCCGACGGGCAACTGGAGAGCGAGCTGCGCCACCTCGCGCCAGTAGTCGGCCATGAACGCGAGGTACTCGCCGTTCGGCGAACGGGCCATGTGCCAATGCTCGCCGATCGTGTTGCGGTTGCCGTCGAGCATGTGCGGGCGGTACTTGTTCCAGGCGTAGCCGCGCGACCACGCCACCGGGATCCGCGACGAATCCGCCTTGCGCGCCGTCTCCCACTTCGTGCACACGTCGGCCACGTCGGCGGTCCAGTCGCCGCCGTCGAAGACAAGCAGCGACACGCGCACCGGCTTCCCGTCCGCGAGGCGCGGATACTGGCGCGCGTTCAGCTCGCCCGCCACACGCGCCATCGCCACCTTCACGAATCCGCCTTGCAACGCGAGCGGCGTGCCGGCCGGGAAGAGCGGCGCCGTGCCGTGCGGCCACCGTCCGTAATCGATGATTGCGGACGTGTTGCCGCCGCCGATCGCCATCACGGCCCAGCGCAGGCCGGCAACGCTGTTCACGTCGCAGAACGCGACGCACCGCTGCGTGAAGGCGGGCAGCACGCCGCGCGGCGTGCCGTTGACGTGCTTCTGAACCTCGTACACGTCGAGCTTCATGGCGCTCATGCTCGCCTCGGGCTTGCCCTGGTACTCCGCGTAGAAGCGGTTCTTCATGCGCTGAAGCTTGTGGAGCGCCCACTGAAAAGCGGAAATGTCGCCGTGCTCGTAGTCGCCGTCGCCGGGGTCGAGCATCTCCACGCCGTCCTCGATCTTCGCCTGGTTCGCGGCGTACCACGCGCGGGCGTCCGTGAGGTTCATGTCGCGCTTGGCGAGGTCCGACTCCACGCGGCGGATGTACTCGCGCATCGGTTCGGGATCATTCGGCCACGAGATCACGAGCGTGTCCGAGTAGGTCATCCATTCCGGGTGCCGGGCCGGATCCGCGAACCGTTCCGAGAGGTCATCCGGCTCGATGCACGTGGTGGCCATGATGCCTGAAAGTGTGGTGTTCGTGTCGCTCAGCGCTTCGACCGTGCCAGTAATGAACTTCTCGAGCTCGTCCACGCTCACCTCGGATTTCGCGTCGCCGTCCTTCTGCGGGTCGTCCACCACAATGAAGTCCGGGCGCGTGTTGTACACGTTGAGGCCGCGCACGGCGGAGCCGAAGCCGCGCCATGCCATGATGACGCCGGTGTTCGGGAATCCTTCGAGCACGGCAAAACGGCGGTAATCCATGCGCGTGTTCACGTCGATGAACGTGGGCTGTCCGCGATAGCGCTGGTGCGCGCGGCGTTGCGCGCTCTCGCCGATCTGCTGGAGCGGGATCGCGATTTCGGGGAAGTCCGCGACCGTGTGCGGCTCAAAGCGACACGAGATCCAAACCTCCATACAGAACTGGAACGCAACGCCCGCCTTAACCGCGAGCACGACGGGGAAGCGGCGGTGGCCATAACAACTGATCCACTTCAGCGCAATCTTCTCCCATGCGCTCTTGCCCTTCCCGCGCGGCCAGCGCACGTGTACCTTCCCGCCGGCGAGAATGGCGTCCTGGAGCTTGCGGATCGCGCGCTCCATGCGCGGGGACGGCGGGCGGCGGATGAAGTCGGGGCAGTAGTGGAGGCCGAAGCGCACGAGGTCCAGACGGCAGCGCTCGCGCTCCTCGGGGTCGGCGCACGCCGGGATCTTCCCGTAGAGCTCCGACTTCGCGGCGACGTGGCGCGCGACGCGCTCCGCGCCGGAGAGGGGACGCCCGCGCGCGAGACGTTCCTCACGGCGCGCGGCGAGCGCGTCCGCTTCCTCTTTTTTGGCGGCGATTGCGGCCTCGCCGAGCGCGAACTGCTCGGGCGTGAACAGGCTCTCGTCGGCCTCGCGGGCCTTGCGCTCGCGCTCCGCGCGCTCTTTGGCCATGCGGAGCTTCACGACCATGCGTGCCTTGTCGAAAGCCTTGCGCTCGTCGGGCGTCATCTGGCGCCCGAGCGTGGCCTCGATCTCGCGCAGCGTGCCGCCCAGGAGCGCGAGCTGGGAAACCTGTTCGACCGTCGTCACGCGCCCGCGCCCTCCAGCCGCTTGTCAATCAACGCCTGCAACGCGCGCTCGCGCGGCGACAGATCCCACACCGTTGCCGCTGCGCACTCCGCCGCTGCGCGCTCCGCCGCTGCGCGCTCCGCCGCTGCG